>JAZSNT010000033.1:0-6023 GCA_045536525.1 Acutalibacteraceae bacterium | reverse complement strand
TCCTCCATTTGTGTTTTTGTTTCGACTGGCAGGTCGCTACTATTTTAACACAATTGGAGGATTTTGTTTTGTTCATCGGTTAACCTTTTTTGAACCACGCGACTATCGCGTGGTTTTCGGTATACAAAAAAGTGCGCAAGCGAAGCTTACGCACCAAAAACGCATCTCCTCTTGCTGTCACGCAAAGTTTGGTCAATCACAGGGAATGCACAAATAGAGAATGCATTTTTAACAAAATAAAAATACAAACCCTGTCAATTAACCTATTAAACTTTACGTGACAATACTATTATAACATAAGCCATCTCATTTGTAAACACCTTAGTAAAAAAATTATTTTCTATATAAACAATTCCAACACAAAAACCACCGCGCAACAACTAACGGCAACACCCAAGAGGCTTACGTTAATATATGCTAAAAGTACACCCACAACAAGCGCCGCTATACCTGACCACATACTGCCCGTAGCTTCAATAATAGCGGGAAAGGTCATTACCGCGAGTGTTACGTACGGTACGTAGAAAAGGAACGAACGCAAGATTACGTTCTTTATTTTTTTGCGTATAAGTGTCAGCGGTATAACCCTTATGAGAAAGGTCACAAGAAACATTATACCAATATATATGTAAACGTTATTCATCGGTTTCTTCCTCCTTTACAGGAAAAAGTATGGCTGCCGCGAGTGCTATTACAACCGTTAGAATAATAACCCTTGTACCCTCACTTAAAGTACAAAGATACGGTATTTTTGAAAAGGCAAAACTTAAAGCAAAAGCGGTTATAACCACACCTGCTATTATTTTGTTTTTACGTGCAGGCGGAACAATTATCGCTAAGAACATGCCAAAAAGTCCCACACCCAAAGCGCTTACCACACTTGCAGGTAATACGTCACCCATTACAACACCCAAAGCCGCTCCCGTAGCCCAACAAGGAATAGAAACGGTCATAGCGCCGTAATTATAGCAAGGATTAAGCGGACCTTTTACCGCCATAGAAATACCGAAAATTTCATCTGTAATATCAAAACCTACTAACAGACGGTGAACGAATGAAGTTTTGGGAGAAAACTTTTGACTAAGCGCACAGGACATAAGCAAATATCTGATATTTACAACCAACATCGTAAGCGCCATATTTATGTACGGTTCGTTTTCTTCTATGACTAAAAAACCTGCATACCCACCTGCTGATGCGTTGGTAAGCAAGGTTGCTAAAAATGTTTGTATGGCGGTAAGCCCCGCTCTTTTGGCGGCTATACCCAAGGCAAACGCAACAGCAAAATAGCCGAGCGCTATCGGTATGCCGTCACGAAGCCCTTTTCTGTACCATTGTTTACTGTTCAAACTAATCACCAAGCATTATTTTACGACTATTTGCCTTTTAAGTCAATATTTTTCACCGTTTCTTTTTAAAAACATAGTATATATTGAAGTTGTAAGCCACAACTCAAAAATTTATTAGGAGGCTATTTTATGGCAGATTTAAGAAACGGCTGTGCACCCTGCGGTGAAATTAAAGAAGCCGTTTGTATCGATGCAGGCAGAGTTTACGACTCTTGTTGCGACAGAGATTGCTTAGAAGATTTGCGTTGCTTCTTCTTGCCCGAAACCCAATCACTCATAGATAACGCCGTAAGCGTTCGTCTACGCAGTGCAGAAGTACTTAACGTTTTCATTGATGTTGAACCCGTAAACTTTAACAAGGGATTTTACTCTTGTGACCTCACGTTCTTCTTCCTTTTATCGTTCGACCTTTATACCTCAGCCCGTGGTTGCCCTAAGGTTATAAACGGTATTGCTTCTTTTAATAAAAAAGTAATACTTTTCGGAAGCGACGGTTGTGTGAAAACTTTCTCAAATATTCTGGGCAACGATTGTAACCGTGACGGTCATTCAAAAATCGGTAACAATATGCCCAAATGTGTTGTCAGCACAGTTGACCCTGTACCGTTGTCCGCACGTATAGGTGAAATACACGACTGTTACGAAAGCGTTTGCTGTGTACCCGATTGCGTATGCGAAGCCATCGGCGGTAACGTTGTAAGCAATCTTCAAAACGGAACTCCCACTATATATGCAACAATCGGTCTTTTCTCGGTAATTCAACTTATTCGCAACGTACAGATGCTTATTCCCGTTTACGATTTTTGCGTACCTGAAAAACAGTGCAAAAATTCCACCGACCATCCTTGCGATACTTTCAGCAAAATCCAATTTCCTATCGACGACTTTTTCCCACCCCGTCCGTGCAAGGTTGAAAACGGTCCTGCTTGTAGTTGCAGCGAAGAATTCACAGAAGAATAGTATAAAAAAAGAGAGTCAAAATTTAAAATTTCGGCTCTCTTTCTACATAATTTTCAAGTTCGGTTTTTGGAGATTTTCTTATGACGGTATCCATAACAAATAAAAAGAATAAACGGTACAAACTTATGCGAGAATATCTTTTTATATTTGACAACTCGGAAAGTATGACACAAGGTATTTTGTATTTATACCGCCTTAAAATCAATTTAAAAAGTGTGCTGTACAAAACCGAACAAGACTATCGGCTTATTATATCTGCTTCTTCTTTTAAACCATATCTTATAACTTTATGTGAATTTTGCGAACGCCGTGGCACACCAATTGAAACCGAAATAACAAAAGAATACGGTAAAGTTCTTATTGAAAAAAACGCTATAAAAACCTACGGTAAGTGCTTTTTTAAAGCGACCTGAGATACTCGGTGCGCTCCGCCATTTTATCCCCGAAAAGATAACTGCCTGCCACAAGCACGTCTACACCCGCCGAAATAGCCATTGGAGCGGTTTCGGCGTTAATACCGCCGTCGATTTCTATAAGTGTGCTATAACCGTTGCTGTCAATTTCCTTGCGCAAAGCACGGACTTTATCGAGTGAGTCAAGCATAAACGACTGACCGCCAAACCCCGGCTCTACCGACATAACAAGCACCATATCACAAAGCGGTAAGTATTCGAAAATTTCTTCCGCTTTGGTGCAGGGCTTGATTGTAAGACAAGCCTTACATCCACACTCTCTAATCAATTTAAGGGTCTCGGCTACGTCACTGCCTGCTTCGTAATGAAAGCCTAAATAATCGGCAGATTTTGCAAACTCTTCTATATATCTGTGTGGACGGTCTATCATAAGATGAACGTCGAGCGGAATATCGGTATTAGCCCTCACCTGCTTCAAAATCGGATTAGCGAAAGAGATATTAGGTACAAACACACCGTCCATAATATCAAAATGGAGCATATCAGTTTTACATTCTGCCAATTTTTTAAGTTCATCCTTTAAACTCATAAAATCAGCCGCCAAAAGCGATGGTGAAATTTTAACAGACATAATATATTCTCCTTAATTTTTATCTTCTGCGATTTGTTCGCTTTCTTCTTTTGAGCGAAGTATTTTAGTATAAGCAAACCAACCCAAAACACTTAAAGCAAAGGTGGCAACAAAAACTATTATCGCCACTAAATAGTCACCCTCTACAAGACGGTCGCCGCCTATTGTAGAAGTAACTATGGACGGCAAACGGGCTATACTTGCAATAAAGAAAAACGCCCAGAAATTTATCTTTGTAAGACCCACAAAATAAGTGAGTAAATCCTTTGGTGTACCGGGTAAGAAAAACATCAAAAATATAAGCGCCGTAACTTTTTTACGGTTTTGCAAAAATTTAAGCGATTTGATTTTCTCACTTGAAAAGAAAACTTCAACAAGTTTTATGCCGAACTTTCGCACAAGATAAAAAACAATAAGACTGCCTATGGTAATACCGATAACACAAAGTATTGTCCCCTCAACTGCACCAAAAGCAAAACCTGCGGCAATTTCCAACGGTTCACCGGGGACCAGGGCTATTATTACCTGAAAAATAACCATAAGAACAAAGTAGATCCTGCCCATAAAACCGTTTTCTTCAACCCACGCTTTAAATTTTGCCTGGTCGCTTACAAGTTCTATAATCGGGCGGCCAAAATACCAACCAATAACAAAGCAAAACGCTAAAAAAGCCAATATAATTGACCCGTTTATAATTTTTCTTTTTTTATCCGTAATCATAAAAACGTCCTTTAATATTACTAACTTTATAATATCATTTTAAAAAGATTTTTGCAATAGTATTGTTGCAATTATTAAGAAACAATGATATTATAATATAGTAAAAACAAAATTCGGGCTATGCTTTTAAAGGAGCAATTTATGAAACACGAAATTTTGCAAAACTGCCCATCCGTTATACGCGACTTTTTAACGTACAGCGAAACTATCAAGGGCAAGTCCTCCCTGTCGGTCGAGGGGTATTATCTTGATTTGCAAACCTTTTTCAGATACCTTTTATTTGTAAGGGGTCTTGTAGACGGTAAGGCGGAATTTGAAAAAATTGATATAAGCGCAGTTAATATAGAACTTATAAAAACGGTCACTATATCCGACCTTTATGCCTACCTTGTTTTCTGCAAAAATGAGCGTAGCAACAACGCTGCTACCCGTGCACGTAAGACTTCTACCCTGCGCATATTTTTCAGGTATTTGTGTGAGCAAACACATCAGTTGGAAACCAACCCCGCTTTGATGCTCGAATCCCCAAAGGTCAAACAATCGTTACCCAAACACTTAACACTTGAAGATTCGCTGGAACTTTTAAATGCGGTAGACGGCGCAAACCAAAAGCGTGATTTTTGCATACTTACCCTGTTTTTAAACTGTGGGCTTCGTTTGGCGGAACTGTGTTCTTTAAACGTCGGCGATATAAAGCCCGACGGCACTATGACGGTTACGGGTAAAGGTAACAAAGAAAGGCTTGTATACCTTAACGATGCCTGTAAACAGGCGGTGGCTGAGTATCTTGCTGTAAGACCTACCGAGGATATTGCTTTCACCGACCGTAATGCGTTGTTTATAAGCCGTAATCACCGCCGCATAAGTAATAAAACAGTACAGCATATCGTTAAAACCTATCTTGAAAAAGCAGGGCTTGGTGGTCAGGGTTTTTCAACACACAAACTGCGCCACACCGCCGCTACACTTATGTATCAGCACGGTCAGGTTGATATTCGTGTGCTTAAAGATATTTTAGGTCACTCCAACCTTGGTACAACCCAGATTTACACACACGTATCCGATAGCCAAATCAAAAATGCGGTAGATGCCAACCCATTAAGCAACGTTAAAAATAAAAAATAATACATAAAACACAACCCCTTACCACGATAAAATGGTAAGGGGTAAATTGTAGTTTGTGAGTGCCTCGACACGCAATCACGTCATTACACTTTACGTGATTGCATCTTTTAACCCCCGACCGTATGGATATATTCAAATTGTAGTTTGTGAGTGCCTCGACAGGCAATTACGTTGCATCTATATGCAAACTTGCAACTACAAACCCCGACCATATAAACAGGATTAAATTATAGTTCATCGGTTTGCAAAGCCGATAAACTTGTAGGGACAGGCCTCCCGGACTGTTCGCTTGAATGAATGTAATTAAACGGGTAGTCGAGGTTAGCGAAAGCGGGCGAGTCGGTAGTGAATAACAGTTTAGTGAACTGTTAGAGCCGACGAGGAACCGAATGCCGCAGCGTGAGACCGCCTGCTCCTACAATGCTTAATTGACTATTCATAGGGGATGATGACTACAACATCCCGTCAGATTCAGATAATATTCACGGGTCGATACCTTTCATCGACCCCTACTAACTATCACTCAACTCCCATACAAACTACAATTCACTCTTTACTATAATGTAGTAGTTGTTGTGTTTTATGGCATGTAACGGCGAGATTGCCCTTCGGTACCCCCCGACCGACAAACTGCGATTTATAAATCGAAAATTTATAAACCACCATAAAAAATCAAACTCTCCCTTAATGAAGTGAACCCCAAAGTTTAGACAAAATTAAATATCAAATTGTTAGCGAATGAGTTCGGTATTGTACCAGGCTCATTCCTTTTAGTTTTAAGGAAATACGTTCATTGTTGTAGTAATGAATATATTTTTTAATTCA
>JAZSNT010000054.1:0-6505 GCA_045536525.1 Acutalibacteraceae bacterium | reverse complement strand
AATACCGTTGGTGGATGCAACTTTTTCCGCACACCATTTGTGAAGCTCGTCAAGATATTCGGGATAGAATTCTTTTTCGTCTGCAACAATTTGTGTGAGCATTGAGAGCTGCACCGCCATTTTATAAACCATTTCCGAGAGGTTATGCTCGGTATTTTTTATTTCACTCTTGATACTTGATGCGAGTATCGGTGAAATATAATTTAGATTTTTGCCTTGCCTGAGGTAGCCAAGATAGAAATCTATCGCTTTCAAGACGAATGCATTGAGCGAACGCACATGTGCATCGTCCATTTTTTCACGGATTTCTTTCTCCGTTTTACCGTCCATACGGATGGTTAAAGTGTATTTTTTGTCCATTTTCTTCTCCTTGCGTTAAGATAGCATAATTTTGCGTTTACGACCCCTGTGAAAATCCCCAAACGGTCGGCTCTGCCGTCCGATGTGGTGCCGTGCGTGATAGCGCACTTTAACCCGCTTCAAATAATGACGACCTATTTTCGTCTATAATACCGTGTTTTCGGTCGTATTCTTCGAGTTTAGGGATGACATTCAGTCGTGCCATTTCACGCTCTGCTTTTCTAAACTGTTCTGCATTAAAATGGTCGACAGCATCCTGTATCGGACGGATGGTATAGAGCAAATTACCGTTTTGCTTTTTACCGGATTTCAGTGTTACCGTTGTCGGCTCGGTTGAGATAAGACACCTATCTTCAAGGCTTCGAACATATTTCATAACAGTTTTACGGGTGAGACCTAAAGCCTCACCCATTTTTCTGTAGCTCGGATAACACTGGTAGGTTTTATGATCTTCGCAATACATAAGGTAGTTATATACCGCGATTTCACCGACCGATAAACCGAGGCGCATTATTTCATTCGGTATCATATAAAAGTTTTTACACGGATCCCGTTTTTGTGAACCGAAAATCATTTAAGCACCTCTCCCGAAATCATATTCAACCATAAGTCCATACAATTCATCTGCGGTTAGATGCTCACGTAAAATCAACCATGCCAACAACTTTGCACCTTTGGAATGGTATTGATTTTTGAAAAGTTTATAGGCATCTATCACGGCGCTTGAATCCAATTCATCACAAACAATACGGCGCAAATCATTTTGATAATAAATTTTACCGAACACAATAATTTCTTCGCTGTAGGTGAGTTCGGCAAACGCCTGTATTAACACCCTGTATTCTTCAGCGTTATTAAAAAGTTCTTGCACCTCTTTTGTGAGGATGCGTTCTTGCAACGCCTCGAACACATCTTCTTCCTTATACCAATAAATAAGATTTTTAGTCATTGCATTTACCTCCGATCTTCTTTTTTATCCACGCCTGAAATTCTTCCTTGGGAACTACGAATCGGTTGCCGATTCTCACCGCAGGGAAGTCCTTTTCGTGCATGAGTTCATAGGCGGTGGACGATGCCACACCAAGTGTTTTTGCTACCAAGTCTGCATTTAAAAACAGCGGTAGCTCATCGTAAGATTTAATTTGGGAATTTTTCATTTTGCATTACCTGCTTTCTAAAAATTTTTTGACTCTCTTATTTGAAAACGCAGAGCCTGCGTTTTGTTTTCTACCGCTGTACTCTGATTTACAGCGGAGTTTTGTCTGCAATGAGCACTGTCATCACCCCTTTCCTGAATATAAAATTTGCCCCCACCTTAAAAAGTGGGGGCAGTATTCATATTGCGTTTTATTATGTTTCGTGATATACTGAAAACAAATCGAGGTGAAACAGATGCAAGTTAAATATCAAATTTACAGATTATCTGCGAAAAGCATAATGGGATACGCCGAAAATAGTGGACGTAGTATTTTTGAATATAAATATAAACTTTCAAAATCGCAGACCGATAAATGCAAAATATACACAGTTCAGCACGAGCAGGAAGACAATGCCTTGTTCTTTCAAATAATGTGTCAGCTGCACGGCGACGATTTTCAAACACCGACCGATAAAAAACTAATAACAGACCTTTCAAGTATTATTTGTATCGTGGATTTTGAAGGTGTTTTCGACCGCAATTCGTCATCTCCAAAATCTTTAGAGCTGCAGAGCAAAGCAAAAAGTATGTTTGACGATGCCGGTATTGGATTGGATTTAGGCGCAGGATACCACCGATACTATGCTTTCGAACGTTCGGCAAGTATGAGCCGTAAATCTCAGCTTACCTTTATCCGTGACGATTTTTACTATCCTGTTCGCCGCCGCATTATGATGGATATGGAGCTTGGCGACTGTCAATTATCAAAGCTCTACGCTTATAACGGGCTCATGCTTTCCAGCGGTGAGCGTGTTGATAATATAGAAATTGATAAACCGCACCGTGTTATCGTCATTGATAATCCTGAGTATATCGAAAGAAACGTCCCGATCATAACCGTCCAAGACACGACGGGCGAAGGTAACGTTCGTAGATACGAGCGTGTGGAAACTGCCGAGGATATAACCATTACTGCTTTTGACGGCGAAGGTCTGATTTCAAAAGAATATGCCAAAGTAATTGACAAAGCGTATTGCGGTGAGCATATTCATACCTCGTTTCAGATTCGTATGCCGTATGTCAAAGGTATGCTTCACAAGGTAGATTTCAAGCATTTTCTTTCCTCTGCCGGTGTGCAAACTATAACTGATATTTATGGCAATAGTCACCGCGTCGATGATGTGGACGTTATCCTTACCAAGAGTATGTTTAAGGGATACGGTTGGCTTAAGGACTGTGATATGACTTGGGAGGATTATTGGGAAGTCTTTCGCAAATATAATCACGCTTTGTATATCACAAACGTCAGCCATGTGATTCCGCAGGAATACACAGACCTTAATTATCAGTTTATAAGCACCCTTGCTATAACTGATGAAGAGTTCCGTCCTAAAGATTTGCCTGACGGGTGGGATCATTCGCCTAATGATGATGAGCGCCATTGGCTTACCAAACGCACCGAAGCGGAATATTACAATCTTTGTTGCAATGAAGAATACCGCCTGAATTATTTTCTAAAAGTATTAAACACAAAGGGCTACGATAAGGAAAGTCGGCTCTATCGACTTGCACGGATTTTAAAGAAAAATCCGTTATTTATCAATGAGTCGGTATATCACGATGAACTAAAATCGAGAGCCGAGAAAATATTTGAGGATTATGCTGTAGGCACTATCCTGATTGAAGGCGATAACCGTTTTCTTTCGGGTGATTTAATAGAATTTTTATATTGGTTATTGGACAATGACCGCAAGCAGAAATTCACACAGCGCATATTCAACAAGGTCGCAAAGAAAACAAAATTAGAACCTTTTTCTTTTTACGCACCGGGTTCAAAATACAACAGCGGACAGGTTTGCACGCTTCTCCGCAATCCGCATATTGCAAGAAATGAAGAAGTACAATTAAGAGTTCATATCGAACTTAAAAAAATTGATGCTCTACGCAGTTTATATCTGCATCATCTTACCGATGTTGTTATGATAGATCCGAGCATTTTAGCAGCAGAGCGTTTAGGCGGTGCCGACTATGATGGTGATATGATACGCACTATTTCCGACCCGCTTGTAAATGAATGTGTGCTTCGCAACTATGCATCCGCTGATCTTGACCATCGCAGTAATATACCGCTGCTTAAAATTCCGTCTGCCGAGCCGCAAATACGAAATGCGAACGATAATATTGCTCAATATGAAACCATCCGGAACACTTTTTCTTCTCGCATCGGTCAAATTTCCAACGCTGCGCTTGATAGGAGTCTTATCGCTTATAACGAAAACTCCACCGCCGAGGAGCGTGAGCATCGCCGTAAGGAAGTAGAGACCTTGGCTATCCTTACAGGTCTTGAAATCGACTCGGGCAAAAGCGGAGTAAAGCCTGACCTTTCAGAGTATTTAGGAAGCGGACGGGCAGAGAGAAGCGTATTCTTAAAATATAAATATCTGCAAGAAAATAAGGATGTTGCAACCCCTTGGTATCAGCCTTCCAATAAAAAGCAAATGAAAGAGCTTCTCAGTACTACCGATTGGAACAGCATCACCTCCAACGTAGAGCGCATGCCATATCTTGCAAATAAACTTAAAGATAACACCGTTCCTATAGAGAAAAAGAAAATACCCGATTCTGAACTGTTCTCATTTGCAGTTCAGCCTGATTGGAAGGATACGCTTGACAGCGAAATGCTTTCTTGGATAGAAGGTCTGATTGAAGATTATAACGAGGCACTTAACCGTATCCGCAGAAGCCGAGTTACCATCAATAACCGAAGCCGCCAGAACGACGTCAATCGTATTCTCTACTCAATGGGACAGGAATCGAAGTATGATTCTGATTCACTTTATTCTGTCTTTGCAGGTATTGATGATGAGTATATCGCTATTGTTCGTGATGCTATTATCAACGAAAAGTGGCATTTGATGGAGCGTGAAGAACGCTATGATTTTGTAAAGCGGCATTTCCCTAATGCTGATTTTTATAAGTACTATGATCTGCTTTGCAATTTCCGTCACGGCGGTTTCCGTTTGCTCGGCGATATTATTTGCGATATTGATGATGAAAATAAATCCGAAAAACGCAAGGAACTTCACAAAAAAGAAGACCGTGAGGAACTTACCGCTATGCTTAAAGGTTATCTTAACAAGCCGCCTGCCGAGCCTTTCCGAGATGCAGTTATCCGCATCTGTCTTTCTCTTATTGAAAACAAGCTAAAGCCGGTCGAAGCAGTTCCATATGTAGTAGCACTCGGAAAACGCAATTTTATGTGGGATGTACTTTGCGATTATGTTGAGGAAACCGTTTTAAGAAAGGAGGAGAACCATGCTTAACGAACAGCAAGAATTTTTATCTTATACAAGCGTTCCGGAATGCACATCGAAAAACAAGCAGGATTTCTCCTACCTTGGCAGAATCGCATTTGCCACAATTCTCGACTTCGAGGGATTACCGCGCATACTTTCAATTGTTGCACGTGGTTATATGCACGGCACCGACTCTCCTAATATCGGCCGAGCATACAGAGCACTGTGTGCTTGGTGCAGTATTCCCGATAAAAAAGAAAATGCCACCCGTGAAGAGTGGCAATATAAAAATGATTTCCGTGAGTTACACCAAGAGTTCCCTGAACTTGTTACCGAGGATGGTCAAGGTTGGTTTTACCGTCACGTTCACGGTATTGCGGATTATATTTTAAGCAACCCCAATAAAACAAGCAAAGGTGCATATGATAATGCCATCGCTATCAAGAGTGGTTTTGATAAAAAGTGGCGAAACAAGGTGATTCAATTTCAAATCCCTATCTTTTCCGAAAAAACAAAAGGCGCGTGGATTGTTCGTTTTGATGATGTAATTGCAGATGCCTTGGAACTCGGCAAATTAAAGATTTATCCCGAAACATTGCCGGAGAATATATACAAAAAATTATCTACTGTTGATGATGCAATACGGGATAAAGTTTCTTATCTTGTAGCCTATTATCTTGCAAATATCGATGATGAGATGGAGTGGGTGGTTCTGCCTGTAGTTTCCTTTGATGCCTATTTTGGCGGTACAACCTTCAGCAAAAAAATATTAAGCAAGCTGCCGAAGGATATTATTATCCGTGATCGCACAAGTTACGGTGTCAGCAGATATAAAGTATCCGAAAAATTAATATATAAGGAATTGGAACGGCGAAAAATAGCAAAGCTAAGAAAATAAAATCCTTTTTCTTTGGTTCATGCGTAGTAATTTTTACCCATCAAAAAAGAGGTTTCTATTACATTTTGGCTTTAACCACTTTTGCAAAAATTTCGATTGATTTTCACCTCAAAAACCCAATGTTTATGCGGTTTTTGGTTTGTGCAACAATTTGGTACAAACCACCTGTTTTTTGATAAAAATTTAGAGTATAAAAATCTCCTGTTATATTGCACAGGAAACGGCAGATATTCTGCGGATTTATCTTTGGTTTTTGGAGTAAAAACGGCTATATGATAAGCTCTCCTGTGCAGATTGCCGAGGGATGCCGTACAATCGAATAGAAATCCTTTCATCGATGCCCACCCTTATCCGTACCACACAAACCGCTACAAAGCCGAATACATATGAAAACCTCAAAAATACATATGAAATGGTGCTAAACACATATGAATTGCCCTGAAATACATATGAAATGCTTTGTATCATTTCATATGTATAAGCAAAATCTCCGAGCCGGTGATTACTCACTTGCTCGGAGATTTGATATTATCCACCGTAATTTTCTTCGCTCATACAGATGCAGACATACCATTTTCCGTTTGCTTTGGTTACGCCTACGGCGATGTATGGATACTTAGAGCTGCCGACATATGACCAGTGTCCTTTGCTATGATGGAAGCCATCTGCGATTCGGTCGGACATACTTTCCGCCGTGCCGAACCAATCACCCATACCGATGGCTTCTCGGTTGAAGCCTTGGTAATAACTGTCCTCGGCGGTGAGACCGTATAATGTCATATCTACGAATTCGCCGTATTTTAGGACACCGCA
>JAZSNT010000007.1:0-36461 GCA_045536525.1 Acutalibacteraceae bacterium | reverse complement strand
GCATCCCCGAGTCATTCTTTGGTGTTCAGATTTCTTCAAGAATGTACGTTGCATACGAAGTAGACGGCGAAACCAAGTATGTATATACCGAAGTTATTGAGCGTAGCTATAACGACGTATTAGCCGCTATAGGTAAGTAATATTAGGGGGGAGAAAACTGAAATGAAAAAGTATGTTAGCCCCGCACTTACCACTGAAGAGATTTCGGTTGAGGACGTAATCACAGTAGATTACACAGTAGACGGCGATGGTGAAGAAATCACCTGGAGCGACCTCTGGACCTCAGCTATGAACAAACAGTAATAATTTAAAACAAAAACACCCGAACTTGTCGTTCGGGTGTTTTTTTTATTAGGATTTAGGGGATAGGGGTAAGGATTTAGTAGGGGCGAA
Source organism: Acutalibacteraceae bacterium (assembly GCA_045536525.1). Taxonomy (GTDB): domain Bacteria; phylum Bacillota; class Clostridia; order Oscillospirales; family Acutalibacteraceae; genus UBA737. The sequence goes on along the minus strand of JAZSNT010000007.1, from coordinate 36,068 downwards.
CCTTGCTTATCCGTTTATTGCTTTTTCTTTAATGTCGTTACGGAAGAAACGAGCATACGTCTTAGCTCGATACAGTCTTTTTGAAATGCCGTAAATTCTTCCTTTGAAATGCTGTTCACCTCAAAGAGAAGCTCTAACCAATATTCGCTTTCGTTACATTCTTTCAGTGCAATTTCAAGTTTAGAAATAAAGTCTTTAGTGCCTTGGGCATATTTGGCTTCATGAATATTTGCTCCAACTGAGGTACCTGAGCGCAAAAGTTGGTTTATCAAAGCTCCTTCGACATTATTTTGTTTTAATTTTCTACAAAGAAAAACCATCTCATTTGCAAAAGCTTTTGATTTTTCTCTTAAAATACTATCCGCCATAAACTTTATCCTCTTTGAGTTTAGAGTTTAGAGTTATAAATTTGGCTCCGCCAAATGTTATGATATGATTGCCTAAAAAAATAACAGCGTTGCCGCAAGGCAACTCATAACGATGCAGGGCATCTTATAACTCATAGTTTGCCGTGAGGCAATCATAACTGATAGAATGGGAATAAGGCGAATGCCTTATTCCCATTCTTTTGACCGTAGTGTAAACACCGTGATTTTGGGTATTTTCGGCACTATTTTGTGCCTTTTCGACTCATAAATCTGTGGTGTCTCTATGGTCTACTCGTAAATTGTAGTCAAAATTGTAGTCAGTAACTACCAGTCAAACACAATCAAGAATAAGTGGTTCAATGTACCTTTTAATGTATTATACCACAAAGCAAAAAGACTTGCAAGTACATATGCTTTTTGTAATAAAAAGTTCGAATGTTTATGCCGCAAATAGCTTGCTTTAGCTGTCAAAATATGGTATAATATAGGTAACAAATAAATAGGATTACATATTGACCTACCGACCTACATACCGACCCTTTCAAGGGTTTAGTATGTGGGTCTTTTTTTTGTTTTTTACTCGTTTTATTCTGGCAACGAGTTTTCCTATAATTCCTCCTTAATTAAATTCCTCCAAGTCCACCTTTGCCGAGCCAGACGGCAAGTACATACATCTTGGGGGATGTATGTTTCCTCATCTTTCTTTTATTCCTTTCAAGGCACCGCAAGGGGGGCGGTGCCGTACATAAAAAATTAGAAGGAGTTTATGTGTATGATTAGAGTTTTGTTACAGGTGTTCAGGGATGGTCGGTCGGTATATGACAACTATCCTCGGACCGAAGAGGAGTTAATTCAACTTCAAGTGCCCGAAGGGTATGAATGCATCCTTATCCATAAGGTTGCGAAGGATACCTTCAATGTATGTCTAATCCAAAAAGAATTTGAAGGAGAGGTAATTGTATTATGACAGATAAAACCATAAAAGACCTGTTCTACGGTAATTTGAGTTTGTTTGACCGACCGATGAGAAAAAGCGACGAGTATAACCAGTCATTACACGATGAAGCCGAAGCACGAGAGGCTCTCGATGCGGTCCTGAACGATGAGCAAAAGAAACTTCTCAACATTTATGTAGATAAGTGCGGAACCATGTCCTGTCATCTGGAATACTCCGCATTCCTTGTCGGTTTCAAAACAGGAACGAGGTTACTCGCCGAAGCACTTTTCGACAGAGGCAATGAAATGTAGGAGAAGTTCTGTTTATAATGTTCCATTAGGGTATAACCCAGTGGATGAATGTAAAATGTGACCCAAAACCTAGTTTTTTTGTTTTTGGAATATTCCATAAAGAAATGATACCTTTTGGGTCAGAAAGGAAAAGTGTATGAAGATAGGATACATTCGTGTAAGTACGATTGAACAAAACGAGGCTCGCCAAGAAGTCCTTATGGAGCAACTTGGAGTAGAACGGGTATTTATTGATAAGCAAACGGGAACCAATACAAACCGTCCAGCACTAAAGGAAATGATGGAGTTCGTTCGTGAGGGCGATTGTGTTGTAGTAGAAAGCATATCAAGGTTTGCGAGGTCTGCAAAAGACCTGCTTGTGCTTGTTGATGAACTTGCGAAGAAGAAAGTCAATTTTGTCTCGCAGAAAGAAGCCATCGACTTCTCAACCCCTGTCGGTGCTTGTATTTTAGGAATTTTCGGCTCCATCTACGAACTGGAAGTTTCCTCTCTTCATCAGAGACAGGCAGAAGGCATCGCCATCGCAAAGGCAAACGGAAAATATCTCGGTCGCAAACCAATTGAGCACCCAGACTTCGAAAAGGTTGTAAAGGTTTGGAGAAATGGTGACATCACCGCTGTTGAAGCGATGAAACGGTTAGGTGGTATGAAGCCCACCACTTTTTACAGAAAGGTAAAAGAGTATGAAAACCGTTAGAACAGTCATACAAACCATTCTGGTTATTGCTCTTATAATCAGTATCGGAGCATCTATCGTCGTTATCGACGGACAAAAAACGAGCGGTTATTCCTCAACAACAAAGTGCTCTCCTGCCGCAAGGGAGTGGATAATTGAACAATTTGGGGATGCGAAGGATATTTACGAATTGCTCGATAATATAAACAGCTTCGTTTCTTCGAGGACATATATTCCTCGCCAACCAAGCGATATTGTTCAGTACTTTTCTATTGATAAATTCATATTCGAAGACAACTGTGATGGTTTGTGTTTTGATTTCGCTTGTTTTACGGCAACTTGTACTCGTGAAATAAGTGAATATAGAAAATGGGAAGGTATAACCGCTATAATTGTCGATGCAAAGTCTACACAGGTGGAAAATTCTTATCATTCGTTCAATTTTATTCATATTAATGAGGATGTTGTCTATATAGATACGACTTTTGATATGGAAAAGAGCGATAAGGTAGGTGCTGTTAATATTGGGAATTATTCTATGGAAGAATTTTCGGCATTGTTGGGATGGGAAATCTTTGCATATCATTAAGGAGGCGATGTAATGCACAGCATTCTATCATTTGTTTTGTGTATTAACAATTTGTATTTACTAGGCATTCATAAAAGCCCTACTTTTTTGTTTTTTACTGTTTTCTATATGGTGTTATTTTTAATTCATACCATATTCAGTAACAAAGTAGTGCATTGTTTACTTTTGGCAGTATATGCAATACTGCTTGGCAACACCCTTGGGCTACACTTATTTTATTATGGCAATTACATTGCTGATTATCTATTTATTTCTATTCAGTTGTTTATTATGATACTTTTTAGTATAGTGGAAATTGTAAAAGAAGAACCGTCCGTTTACCCGGGCGGTTCTTTTTCTCTAAAAATGGGGGTTAGAGCGAAAGTTGAATTCTCAGACCATTAGAAACTCGTTCCATCAAGTCGTCAGACAATGTGGTTACATACTGCCTTAATGCGGTTTTGGGGACAGTACGTTGCTGTTCACATAGACAAATCGAGTCGCTATGTAAACCCGACTCTTTTGCGGATATAAAAATATGAACTGGCAGCTTTGCCTTTGTTCGTGACGAGGTCAAACAAACGATATTTACGTTGGGACTGTGAATATTATTAATGTCTGAACTCGTTAGCACACAGGGTCTAACACCTGCTTGAATGGATGTGCCATTGGCTTCTCCTAAATCAACATAATAAACTGCTCCACGGGGATAAAGTGTGTTTTTCATATAGATTTCTCCTTTATAAATAAAAAATTTATTGTCTAGAGAATCTAATGAAAAAACGAAATTTTTTCAAGAAAAGTTATAGAACAAAAGACAAGGACACAAGATTAAATGTGTCCTTGTCTTAATTTATTTCTTGCGAGGTTTATTGAACTCTTTATAGAGCATTTCTGCAAGTGCAGACATAACTGCTTTGTACTTGCTACCATTCTGGAACAACGATGTATATGCTTCGGTTTGCTCTACATAGCTATCTTGCGCAACCTCTTCAAATGTCTTAGGGAAAACGCTCTCTGCAAAGATTTGTGGGTTCGATGTTTTTGCAATCTTGGCGAGTTTTTCATTATCCTTCAATTTATCGTGAAGAGCATAGAGCAAAACTCTGTCTGCATCGGTGAAATCGCCGCTGAACAGTTCGTTTATCTTTTCAATAACCTCATCCAAAGGAGATTTCTGTTCAGGAACAGCTTTACCTTTCGCCTTTGCAGGCTCATACGGAGTAGGTGTATCAGTAAGACCTATGCCGCCCTTAAAGGTTTCCTCTAATTTGTAAAATTCGAGTTTCAAAGCACCTTCAAGGTCAATCATAACAGTAGTCTCATTCGGTATTAAACGAAGCAAATACGAGCAAAAAACATACTCTCTGTGCATATCTGCATCAAACATACGAGCGACTTGGGAAATGTATCCATACCACTTGATGAACGAGCGAAGCAAACGACGGAACTGATACCTATCATCTTGTGCGAGACCATTATATTTCTTTGCCACTGGTGTTAGTGCAGAGGTCATCTTACCCATCTGCTTGGCATCTTGTTTGCCAGCAACGAAATATACATCAGAGAAGGCCTTTATGTCGGCATCGGCATAAATACCATAGCCACGAAGTTCTTTCTGTGTCTGGTAAATGAGGTCCACATTAACCTCTTGTGTTAGAGTGGTCTCTTGATAGAACGGCTGGAATGCCTCTTGAATATCTTCTGCGGTGTTTACGAAATCGAGAATGAAGGTATCGTTCTTGTTCGGGCAGATGCGGTTCAGACGAGAAAGGGTCTGCACACACTTAACGCCACGGAGTTTCTTATCTACTATCATTGTATGGAGTAGCGGTTCATCAAAACCAGTCTGATATTTTTCTGCAACGATAAGCACATTGAAGTTCTCGTGAAACTCAGCTTTGGTTTGTTCTTCACCAATGTGAGAGCCATCTTTACGAACGTTTAACTTGCTTTCGGTATATTCATCGCTACCATCCTTTATAGCACCAGAGAAAGCAACGAGAATATCGATATTGTCATAACCTTTTTCCTCTATGTATCGCTTAACCTCGTGATAATAACGGACTGCCGCAAGTCTGGATGCCGTTACCACCATCATTTTACCCTTGCCGCCAATAGATTTAGAGGTCGTTGACAAGAAGGTTTCAACAATAATCTGTGCTTTCTGACTGATGTTGTAGGGATGCAGTTCTTCAAAACGACGAATAACCTTCGCAGCTCTCGATGCAGGAACATCGGGATTATCGGGAATGGTCTTACTTATCTTAAAGCAAGTGTTATAGGTCATATAATTTTGAAGCACATCCATTATAAAACCTTCTTCAATGGCTTGCTTCATTGAATACACGTGGAATGGATGGAAAGACCCGTCTTCGTATTCGGTGCCAAACATTTCAAGGGTCTGTCCCTTCGGTGTGGCAGTAAAAGCAAAGAAAGAGAGATTTTTATGCTTGCCATGAGCAATCATCTCTTGGACAAGTTTATCATTTGCATCGATTTCATCCTCTGCTTTGCCCTCAATTTCAGCATACTCTCGAAGAGCTTCTTCGGTATCGGCAAGTGCAGCTTTCAATTTGATAGCAGAGGAGCCCGTCTGGGACGAGTGTGCTTCATCGACAATAACTGCGAAATTTCGCCCCTTGGTGTTTTCAACCTCGGTGTAGATAACAGGGAACTTCTGCAAGGTGGTAACAATAATGCGACAGCCGTTATTAATAGCATCACGAAGGTCTTTTGAAGACTTGCCTTCGCCTATGGTTTCAACCGTACCAAGAGTATGGTCGAAGGAGGAAACGGTGTCTTGCAACTGTGCATCAAGCACGGTTCTATCGGTAACAATGATAACCGATGTAAATATAGCACGATTCATCTCATCGTGAAGCGATGCTAAACGATATGCTGTCCAAGCAATCGAGTTAGATTTACCCGAACCCGCTGAATGCTGGATAAGGTAGTTCTTACCCGAACCGTTTTCACGAACGTCGCCAATCAATTTGCGAACTACATCCAACTGGTGGAAACGCGGGAAAATGAGCTTCTTGCCCTTAACATCGTGGTGGATAAACTTTTGAAGAATATCCATCAGACTGTCCTTCTGGAATACGTTTTCCCACAGATATGCTGTGGGGTATCCGTCAGGGTTGGCGGGATTGCCTGCGCCACCGTCTTTGCCCGCACCATTAGAACCTTGGTTAAAGGGCAAGAAATACGTGTTACCTTTGGCAAGTTTGGTTGCCATCCAAGTTTCGGTGTGGTCTACACAGAAGTAAGCAAGAATTCGTTTGTTGAACTGGAAGCAAATTTCTTTGGAGTCACGGTCATACATCCATTGCTCTTTGGCATTCTTAACGTTCTGCCCCGTGTACTGATTTTTCAGTTCCAGCGCAACCACGGGAATACCGTTTACTACCAGCACCATATCAACAGATTTGTTATTATCTGCTGAATAATGCCATTGGCGAACACAGTTAATTATATTTTGCCCGTAGAGCACATTTGCAGTTTTGTTTAAATGACTTTCGGGCTTGAAATAGCACACACGGAAGGTAATGCCACGATATTTGAAGCCGTGTCTCAAAACCGATACTAAACCGTCTGCATCTACGGCATTATCAAATGCCAGACAAAACTTCTTGACGGGGTCGGATGCACATTGCTTTTCAAATCTCGCCCACTCTTTGGGCTGGGTATTCTTAACAAAGTTAATAAGGGTATCCACATATAATCCCGCTTTGGGGTCGTATGTATCGGTAGTTTTGGTATATCCACCTTCATCAGATATTAAGAAGGCTTCTATATCTTCTTCAAACCGTTTTTCGGTTGTTATATCAATTGCCATACTTTTAATCTCCTTCAATCGGCATTAGAAATGCGATATGCTACCTCTTTGTTCATAAATAGCTTTCATAGTGTTAAAAAACCGTTCGTCAAGTTTTATGGTTTTTGAACCGTCGTGATTTTCCATTGTAATAATAGCATTTGTTTCATATATGGAATTATGACTATAACATCTATATCCCCTTTGAATAATGGGTTTGTTTCCACTATTTATAAACTGAATTATTAAATCTCTGTCTTGGGGCGGCAGTTTATCTACGAAAGATAGCCACTCTTCTAAATGCTCTTGTGCTTCTTTCTCCATGTTTTCTTGGTATCTGGCCTCATTTTGCGTTCGATACCTCGCATTTTGAATACCGCCAAAGATACTTATTATAAGTTTAACAAGCAAAAAGCATATTCCCGTAGCAAGCACAAGGAACAACGTTTTTCCTATTTTTGCAATCATCCAATAGTTGCTCGGTAAAACTAATAAAAGAACAATAGCCGAAACAATCGATATTACGGTCGGAATTAAGTGCTTTTCAAAAAATACTTTAAGCGCTTGTCCTATTGCATCCCACATTCTTATCCCTCCTTATGGTATCGCTTCATAAAGGAATTTAAAATTCCCTTGCAGACCGTGTCTATATTATCACAAAAGAGAAAGTCTTCTGTTATGCCTAAAACCGACAAGTCTGCAAGCAACTGCTTTTTAATATCTTTCGGGATAATAATGCGGGAAACGATATCCTGATGGTCTTTGGGTATCGTATCCATCGTCCACTCAAATGCACCATCACTGTGAACTTCATAGTCGATATGGTTTGGAAACAGAATATACCGTCCTTGTTGAACCTGTTGCCTTGTGCTTCTTACAGGAGCGTATATGTACATAATTTTAGAGCAACATTCGGCAATCCATCGGCCGCCAGCATCATCATCTTTGTTACAAATCTCTTGGGTCTGCTTTTGCTCCAAGAAATACGGTTGGTTTTTTACATCTCCATAGAATAAGGATAGATGGGTCCAAGTTCCCCGTGTAAAACGGTAACTGTCGGCTATGGCATTAACAACGGGATAATTGGTGACGTCGGTATTATTACTCTTGAAAACAATTACCTCGCCATCCTTATCTTCATTGCCCGCACAAGCAAAATACAGTGCAACAAGGGCATTCTCTGTAATATCTAATAATCGTGTCGGAATTCCGTGGTGCTGCAATAAAGCAAGCAGTTCTATCGGTGTTAAGTCATTTCTAAACACATCAGGGAGTTTATACTTTGCCATTTCAACAAGGTTTCGCTCCTCATTAAAAATGGTGCATTGGCAAGCAGAATGACGATTGCGACCAATTGACGGAATTAACTCGTATTCTTTATTTGATTGACCTCTGAAAAGCAGGGCATCATCTTGGAAAAAGGTATATTTATCCGTTTTCGTTTTTTCCTGACAGACTAAATGCACATACTCTTCAATGGTTTTAATCGTTGTTTCCTTGCTCACTTTAATCCTCCTTTGTGAATGTGTTCAGCACTAACGGTTTCCGGTTGCATTAGGTTTATACAAAAACTTGCTTTTTGCCAGTTACATACTCGTATATAACAGATTTTTTGTAACTTTCCATTTCTTCAAGCAGATGTGTTTTATCGGCTATCAGTTTGTCAATCTCTGCACATTTGCGGTCAAGATAATCAGCGATTGTTTCTTGTTCCGCAATAGGTGGTAAGGCTATCACTACATTACAAATATCATCTGCTGAAATATGCACAACCTTTAATTTCGTTTTATCACAACTTTTCTGTGCTTGTGCATAGGCACTATTTAGCACATAATTCAGGAAAGCAGGGTTTTGTTTGTGGTTCATAATAATAACATCTCCACCTGCCAAACATTCGCCTGAACCTAAATACACTATGCTTTTGCCGATTTCTTCAACCAATTCGCCTGTGCAAGTAAATAAAATATCGCCATAAGAGAAATATTTTGGTGTGCCGATAATATCCTTGTTGGTTCGTGTAACACATTCTGCAAAGGATTGATTATATTTCGTGTAAATCTCTCCATAACGAACACAAGGGGTATCGCCATTTACAACAACATCTTCCTTTGTTATTCCGTTGCCTTTTTGCAATTTTGTTGCAACATTCTTAACCCTTGTAATTTCCCATTCTGCAGGAATATCGCCTATCCACTCAATACCGCTATCTTTCATAGCACGGTCGCCACGAACACCCGTTGTTACCGCTTCGGTAATAACCGATTGCTTTAACTTTTTGTATTCTTCAATAGTGGTTTTGGTCTTCTCAATAACGGTATCAATTTCAGCACATTTGCGGTCAAGGAAATCTGCAATTCGCTTTTGTTCTTCTGCGCTCGGAAAGGGTAAAAGTTGAACACCGAGTTTTTCCATTGGTATTCTCATACGAACGGTGTTGAAATTGCCACTTTCGGTTTCCTTCATCAAGATTCCGTTACCAAGTCCTAACAGGCTTCTTTGAAATGCTTTTGTTTGGAACATACGGCAATAGTAATGTTGATTAACACCTTCTAATCGGGGATATAACATATAATACACAGGACTTACACAGCCAAAGTATTTTGAAATGCCAACTGAACCCGATATGATGTTCATACTGTTCATTACAATATCATCAGGATATGCCAAACGATAGGCGGTCAAATCTTCCTTTGCTTTGTTACCGCCACCTTCTTTTTCGCTATACGGCACTACACCGTATGCAGCGCCGAGTGATAATATAAAATCTGTTTGTTGAGGGTCATTCTTTTCCTTCCGTTCAAGGAATATTGCTTTTAAGCGCTTCATTTCCCACTCTGCAGGAATATTGCCTATCCACTCAACACCACTATCTTTTAATGCTCTCATAGTGTATCTCCTTTTTTATTGAAGATTACAACCACCGCTATTATACCTGCTATCAGCAATATACCGCCCAACGAAGATACAATAACAACCCAATGTGCCGTTATCCATTTTACAAGGGCTATAACGCCGTAGGTTATCGCCCATATAACAACAAATACTACTAAACGAATAAGCCAATGGAAAAGACTACCTGCACCGCTTGAACTGATTGAACCGCTATCGTACATATCGCCAACAGCCGAAAAGGCGATAGCATAAGCGATTGCACCGATAACAAGCAGAATAACATATTCGTATAGTGCAGAAATGGGTAGCCCTAACGGGTCGGTCAATCTATCAAAAATAAAACTGAAAATTTCTCTCATTTATTGTTCCTTATGTAATAGTGTGTGTAGGGTTTGAGAAATATCGGATTCCAAACCGATAATACGGTCAAGTATATCGTTTGAAGGTTCGGGAGATTGATATTCATAGAAATACCTTGTCATAGGTATTTCATAGCCCACCTTTGTCTTGCTCTTGTCTATCCAAGCGTCAGGTGCATACGGCAGTACTTCACGTGCAAAGTACGCATCGATGTCTTCTACAAGGGGCACATTCTCGGTATCACGGAGAGAAGCATCAGCAACTTTTTTACCCGTTCTCTCGTTTATAAAAATATCACCTTCAGGGTCATTCTCTCTGAACCACATTTCTAAATTATAAAATTGCTTTTTACTTAAAGAATACTTTTTAATTAGCGGTTGTAATGCTTTTCCCAACTCTCCTTGGGATAGGAATTTTTTATTTAACATATTTTCTTTAACATATGTAATAAATGACTTTACCGCCTCGGCATCGGTTACACCAAACGGCTCATCGCCATTCCAACCCCAACCGTATTTCTCATCGGCAACAAAGGCACATGCACAACCGCTTACATTATCTTCTGTAAATGTGTAAGAATAACGAGTAGGTCTTTCTACCACGATTTTGTTGTAACCAAACTCTACGGTATCAAAGATTTTACTTTCGCAATATACACCGTTCTTGTCGCCGTAAATACCTTCCTCAAACTCGCCGTATGCCTTTACTATGAGTTCACGGCATTCGGGCGATATATCATTCCTTTTAGTACCGATAGGTTTCCTTCTCTGCTCATAACAGTGGGAAGCATCAATTAACTGAACCTTACCCGCACGGTAAGATGGTTTGTCCTTTGAGCATATCCACAAATAGGTTGAAATACCTGTATTCATAAATTGGTCAGTTGAAAGTTGCACGATAGCATCAAGCCAGTCATTTTCTAATATGTAACGGCGAATTTCAGAGGGACCCGAACCCGCATCGCCAGAGAATAAGGGCGAACCGTTCTGAACGATAGCCATTTTGCCATCCTCGGCAAGTTTTGCAAGCCCGTTAAGCAAGAAGAGTTGCTGTCCATCCGAGATTTTGGGAAGACCCGCAGAAAATCTGCCGTGCTCACCAAGTTTTGCTTCTGCTTCAACTGCCTTTTGCTCTCTCTTCCAATCGATGCCAAAGGGTGGGTTGCTGATTATGTAATCGAAGGTGTAGCCCTCAAACTGGTCTTCGGACAAGGTGTCGCCAAACCGCATATTGTTGGGGTCGCCGCCTCTAATCATCATATCTGCCTTGGCAATAGCAAAGGTGCTGGGATTGAACTCTTGACCAAAGCAGGTAACCTCGGTATCGGCATCGAGTGCGTGAATTCGCTCATCCATACATGAAAGCATCTGGGAGGTACCCATTGTCATATCGTAAACAGTGATGCTATCAGAAATTTTGCTGTCGCAGAGAAGCAAATCAGTCATCAGATATATAATATCACGGCTGGTGAAGTGGGCTCCCGCCTCCTCGCCGTAGCTCTCGTTGAAACGGCGAACAAGGTCTTCAAAGATGTAACCGCAGTCAACGGCAGAAATCTTATCGGGACCAAGATAGCCCTTCTGTGAGTTGAACTCTTTTATTACAAGGTAAAGGGTGTTGCTCTCCACCATTCTCTTGATTATATTGTCAAAGTCAAACTTCGAGAGAACGTCTTGAACATTGCCAGAGAACCCCGCCAGATAGTCACGGAAGTTGGCTTCGATATTTTCGGGGTCGGCAAGCAAACTGTCGAAGGTGAACTTGCTCACGTTATAGAACTGGTATCCAGAAGCGCGGGTCAGGAAACCGTCTACCACTTCCAGATGCTTAATCTTCTCATATTGCTCCAACACCTTGCTGTGGGTCGGGAGCAAGCAATCGTGAAATCGCTTAACAACGGTCATAGGCAGAATAACAAGACCATACTCGTGGGGCTTAAAGGGTCCACGAAGCATATCTGCGACATTCCAGATAACCGTTGATTTCTCGGCAATATTTACACCAACATTGGTTACTTCACTCATTATATAATCCTCCTATTTTGAGTTAGTAGGTATATTCTACACCAAATAGTGTCCCATTTAACGGACTTATACATCGATACTTTCGCAAATATCGCAGAGGTCTACTTCGAGCCTCTCGCAGATATCCAAGAGAGTGGTCAAGGAAACGGGTTCATCCTTGTTCAACTTGGTTGCGGTAGCAGTGGAATAATCGCACATTTTACGAAGTTCTGCCTTGCTTATCTTTCTGTCGATAAGAATTTTAAAGAGTTTTGCATAAGAAATTGCTTTCATATCATTCACCTCACGGTTTAATTATAGACATTATACCATATTTTCTGTTGTTTTTCAATCGATTTCTCGAAAATGTCGAGAAATAGTTCGATTTTTATATAAAATAAAAATTTTTCAGAATTTCCGCAAATTTTCTTGATTTTTTTCAAAATATCTCGTAATCGTTTAGAACTCCGCCAATAAAAGGCGAGAAAAAACGATGAAAGAGGTATTTATATTGAAAATCACAGATTGTAAAGTAGAAAGAATTGAAAAGAAAGTGTGTGCGGAAATGCTTAACAAGTATCACTACCTTGGAAAACAAGGTTATTCGTTCCGCAGTGGCCATAATTTTGGTCTATTTTATGGGGATGTCCTCATAGGTGTTGCGGTGTTCCACACCGTATCCGCCCCTGAAACCGTGCAGGGGTGCTTTGGGTTGGGAAGAACCGAGCAACAAGGCATCTGGGAACTTGGCAGACTTGCCATCCATCCCGATTATAACGGAAAGAACTATACATCTTGGTTTTTGGCAAGAGCAATAAAGCAGCTTAAAAAAGCAACAGAGGTTCGAGCTCTTATTTCTTATGCCGATACCGACTACCATTGCGGGTACATTTACCAAGCCACCAACTTCAAGTATTACGGTATGACAAAAAAGAAACACGATTTCTGGCGAAAGCAACCAGATGGTACATATGTAAAGCAGTCCCGTGGCAAAACCAAAGGTATCGAAGGTGAGTGGAGAGACCGCACCCGCAAGCACAGATATATGCTTATTTTTGATAAGAAATTGAAATCCAACTGGATTGAAGAGCCTTATCCAAAAGGTGATAACCACGAATATTAAGGGGTATGTCGGTTGGTCGGATTTCTTGCTTTTTGAGCGAGGATGTTTTACAATAATTATGTTCTCCAAAAATGAGAAATATATGGATTTGAAACAGCAGCACTTGCAATGCAGGGCTGTTGTTTCTTTTTTATATCCTTTTCAATTTTTAAAGTTCAAATCAATATCTTTTTGCAACAGATGTTACATCAGAATGATTTTTGCAGCGATTTTATCTTTAAAAGTCAAAAATCAATAGAAATTTCGCTCTCCGTCCCGCGGAATTCCGCCGCCTGACCGAAGAGCTTATAAAAAAACAGACCATTTTGTACTTTTAAAGTTGAAAAAGGTCTGTTTTTTCATATTCGCATATAAAATACGTTCTATTGATTTTTTACCGCAATTCAATAGCAGCCGCAATCATAAAAATTCCGTATAAAGTCGTAAGCATCAATTGTAATCCCGTCTCATTTACATTAAGTTGATGGGTAAGAGATTGGCGAAGTAAAACTTCTTTTCTCTTTTCAATATCTTCCAACCAACCTACCTTCCCCAAGACATCTATGCTCGTTTTAAGCAGTTCTTCCGTATGAAAGAGATTAAGTTCTAAAATCGATTGAATTTTACCGACATATTCCAAATCGGTCTTATCAGTATTTTGATATATTAGATTTGTAATAATCCCTCCATAAAAGCAAGACGATATTAAGAATTCTGAATTTTCAAATTCTTTTTCGGGACAATTAAACACTCGTAACAATAATGTTTGTGTAAAGTAATCCCCGAAACAATTTATTGTTTCGTTTTCAATAACGTCCATAGAAATGGGACCGATTTTGTTTTTTAAGATTTCTTTTAGATGCTCATAATAAACGGTGTTTTTCATTGTTTTTTTGTGCTCCCTTTTAGTGATTTTGGAGTCTTATGATAGCGTACTTTGGAGATAAGTACAAGGCCATTTTGAGTATCCTCGGATAAGTGGGCTGGTTTGTTGGTCGGTAGGACGATTTAAAAATTTCGTATATTTTTTAAGACGATTTTAAAATTTTTGCAATCGATGTTATCCCGAAATACTATCGATTTGACCTAATATGCTTATATTATGGTATATTCTTTCTGATAAGTAGCTGAAGGAGGCTATCGATTTTAAAAACGATTGTTTTAAAAAGTGTATTGTTTTAATTACCAACTTTGGGTATTATTTTAAGACTTTTTGTTATTCAGCACTCTATTGTTACCCGGCGGAAATGATTTTCATTTCCGCCGCGAAGCCATCTCGCTATAGCGGATTATGGTTAAAAATATATGTGTAAGTATAGGTATAACTATGGATAAAAATATGTGTGTAAATATAGTTATAACAATGGTTGAAAATGTGATTGTATAAGCACATATTCCTCCAAAAGAAAATGCGGGGAGCATTATGCTCTCCGCATTTGTATTTCTTTATGAATATCATCAAGAACAAGATTGCGATAAAAATAATATGTGGTAGTCGCTTCATTCGTTTCAGACAGAATGTTTTTATAGCCAATGGCATTACCCATCGAATTAAGGAGAACGTCGCAGTAACGAATAGCAAATTTCATCCTATGTGTTTCATCTGCTTTTAGAGATAATTCGTTTCGCTCCTTGACCGCACGAACCGCATTTAATATTTCCTTGTTATTGATGTTCTTGAAGAGCGATTTTTCAAAATCGCTTCGCTCTTTTCTGGTCATAAGAATACCTCCTTCGGTTTGATATTTAAGTATCCTACATTTGTTTTTAAATTTCAAGTTTTTCGCTTTTTTGAAAATTTCTTGACAGGGAAGTTTTTAGATATTACATTTTCAGAAATCCCGAAAAAAGGAGGTGATTTTTTGTTAGACACTATTCAATGTTCAGTATACACATCCATTTCGCTTAAAGGCGGCAAATGGATACCACATAATTTAGGGCTCGATAATAAATTCGAATGGTACTGGGAAAGAATTTATAACGGAATTACATTTCATTATTACCCATATCGATACACAAACAAAAGAAGAACACCCTTGCTTTGGATGACATTTTCGGCTTCTACAATGCAGAATGGTATAAATGTAATTGGTTATAACTTTGGCAAAAGTCATCTTGCTGTTAAAGAAATAGAAGGAACTATTGCCAGTGTAGTAGGCAAGCCGATTTCACTTAAAGATATCACTTGCATCAGTCGTATTGATATGAACCGTGATTTCCTTTGCAAAGAAGAAGTGGAAAAACAGCACATTTTTAACTTCTTTAAGAAAATCAAAGGGAGGTCTGGTATGGAATGTGAGATTTACGATACTGGAATAATAATAGGAAATGGCGATGTAAAGTTGAAATTCTATTTCAAGGACAAAGATATAAATCTCGGTGATGAGATGTGTTTATATATGCCTAAAATGGCCAGAACAGAATTTCAAATAAGAGAATATCGCATAAACAAGTATTATCCAGAAAACCTCAATCTTTACACCTTGCTAACTAACAAGCGAACGACAGAAATGGTTTGGGATGCTTTGCTTGAAGAGTTTCGTATTAGCGGAGAAATTTGCAATAAACAGTCTCTCTTACAAAAGGCGAAAAAAATATTTAGAAAAACGAAGAAAATCCGTGCTCGCAAGTTTCGTCAGTTAAAACAGATTAACGATATCAACGATAAAGTAAAACATCGTCCCAAAACCATCGAACAAAGCAAAGATGTTATCAACGAATTGGACAAAGCAGGAATATGCCCATATTCTTGTGAAACATCCATTGTATTAAAAATAGACCTTGCGCCAAAAGCAACCAAGAAAAAGACCCTATATTATATTATAGTTCCTTCTCTCCCAAAACAGCCTATACGGTTATTGGGATACCTTGATAGTTCTTAAGCTAATAACATAAAACAACTTTTCCTTTTTCTTGGGCAGAAAAAATAAGAAAAGTTTATACATCATTAACTCAGGCAATGTACAATCACACTCTTTTTATAACTTTTTTCAAAGAGCGATGACCAACATTGTCTATTCGTCATGCTCACATAATTTTTGAATGAAATTATTTTTTCAGAGATTTTTGTCCTTCATTTTGAGCTTTTTATAATTCAAAATCAAACCTGTCATCTAAAATATGTGCTTTTTTATATGTTTTTCAACTTTAAAAGTTGAAAAGTGCCGTTTTTTCATTTTTGTATTTTTGGTATCTATTTTTTTCTCGATGTTTTTCCTCGAAAAAAATTTTTTCGTCAAGTTGCACGAAATTTAATATGCAAATTGCACCGAAATAGCCATAAAATTTCCAACCCAAAAAATTCACATTTTCAAATTTTTGGGCATTCTGAACTTTAAAAATTCAAAAGGGCTATTTTTTTGATTTTTTGCCATTTTTGCCTGATTTTATGCGGAGTTTCGGGGGTATTGACTTCCAAAAAATTATCGCTTATACTATCGTCACAGCAACATCAAAGCCACTGTGGACAAGAAAGAATAATAACGATTGATGAGGAAAGTTGCCTATGTAAAATTGAAGACCGAATACTGAAAAAACCAACGGCATTATTATACCAATATTGTCTTTATATCAGCATCCGTATCTCTTTTTTACATACAAAGGGGTGCGGATGTTTTGTTTTATACAAGTGGCTTGACCCACCTACCCTCAAACCGAAAGGAGGTTATACCAATGAGCAAAGTTAGATATTTGCAATGGTTGATACGAAGATGAGTACCGACCGACAAGCCAACCCATCCATAACAGAAGGTTTATGGATAATTTCAAGCATTTTTAAACAACAATGGTTTTACAATCTGAAAATATAGACATTGAACATACATACCGACTTATTTGCAGTATTCGCAGGTCGGTCGGTAGGTGAAAATGAAAGGAGTGAAATGTAAAACCGAAAAATCTATTTTATGAAGGAGGCATTTAAATGTCTAATAATACTCAGAAGCCTACGGGCGAAACTCTATTTATTAAAGCATCCGAAGTTGCAATCGTGATGGATGTATCTCGTGCCTATGCATATCGCATTGTAAAGCAGCTAAACGAAGAACTGGCTGCGAAAGGCATTTTAACTATCGATGGTCGCACTAACCGTAAGTATTTCTATGAGAGACTTTACGGCACAGTATCGGCATAAGGAGGGCAGGACGATGAGTGAATATAGTGCTTCTATTTCCAAATATGGACCAGAAGGTAATCATAAGTATCGTGTGTTTTATAGTTACATTTCCCCAGTTGATGGTAAAAAGCATCGCACTAGTAAGCGAGGCTTCAAATTAGAGAAAGATGCTAAAAAATGGATAAAATACGACATGCCTAATATTATCAAGCAACTCGAACATGTTGATACTTTCGATGAGAACTTGACAATGGAAGAATTAATTGAAGAGTATCTCGATTATGCCGAATGCAACCGCAAGGTTGAAGAAACAACTATGGGAACTAAATTGTCTTGCATCAACACGCATATTCTACCATATTTTAAAGATGCTGATATTTTTAGTATAAAGCCAAAGGATATTTTAAAGTGGCAACAGCAGATGATGAAGTTAAAAAAAGCAAATGGCGAACCGTATTCAGAAACCTATCTTCGCACGGTAGAAAATCAATTGTCTGCCATATTTAACTATGCCGTTAAATATTGTGACCTGTCTGAAAATCCAATTGCAGAGCGAATGGGTTCAAAGGATGCTCCCGAAGTGGAAAAATGGACTGTGGATATGTACCGCGAATTTCAAAAGCACATTGAGGATAAGCCCGTATTTTATTATGCATTTGAGGTCTTCTTCTGGTGCGGTGTTAGACTTGGTGAATTACTTGCTATTACACCTCGCGATATTGATTTTGAAAAGAAAACGCTTAATATCGATAAATCAATGAGATTGATAAATGGTAAAATGGTAGTTGGACCTACAAAAACTCTGTCAAGCAAACGAAAAATTTGTCTCCCAGATATATTAGTGGATGAACTTCGTGAATATCTTGACAGCATTAGTTGTTATACCAGTAACACGAGAATATTCAATTTAAGCAAATCCAACATACATACTATCATTGACAAATATAGTGTGGATGCAGAAGTCCCAAGAATTACAATACATGCGTTACGTCATAGTCACGCTTCGTTGTTGGAAACTCTTGGTGTGCCACGAACATCGATAAAGCGCAGATTGGGGCACAAGATAAAAGAAAATAAGGATGTGACAACAACATATGCTAACCCTTATGAATGCACTAACGAGATGGTAGCACGACTTGTTAATGAGGTTGCCATAGGTAAAATTAACCCAAGCAATTTATTTGAAAGTTTACTTAAATCTAATGGAATAGGAGTTAATACGGTTGTCTGAAAAGAATCGAGACAAAAAGAAACGTTGGCGAAGCATAACGGTTAGTTTTCGTGTATCGCCACAAGAAAGTGAAACCATCAATATGATGGCAAAGACCTCTGGACTGACCAAGCAAGAATATTGCACAAGACGGTTGCTCTGTACTGATATTGTAGTCCATCCGAATATACGGATACAAAAGTATCTTCGTGAGTACCTTGTCGGTCTTACAGAGGAACTGAAACGACTGGAACAGATAGACCAGTCTACGGATGTGCTGGAAAACATTAGGTATATCCTCATTCTAATCAATCAACTAAATTGATATGATGCTCTGCCGTAAAAAGCAGAGTTACATATAAAATCTATAAGAAAGGAGAAAGCATGTATGAAAAAGATAATTAATGGTCGTAAATACGATACTGATACCGCAAAGGCAATCGCTTCATATAGTAATGACCGCCCTTGTAGTGATTTTCGCTATTTTTACGAAACACTTTACCAAAAACATACGAAGGAATTTTTCTTGTATGGTGAAGGCGGTCCTTTGAGTAAGTATGCCGAACACTGTGGTCAAGGTTGGATTGGTGCGGAAGGAATTATTCCCTTGACATTAGACGATGCAAAAGAGTGGGTTGAAAATCATTGTAGTGCGGAAAAATATGAAAAATTATTTGGCGAAGTTGCTGAATAATTCTACTGCAAAGTTTTGCAAAAAAAGATACTCTGCCGTAAAAAGCAGAGTTTCATATAAAAATTTATAAGAAAGGAGAACAAAGCATTATGAAGACATACAAGAAAGAAATAATGGTTTATGAATTAGACGGACAATACGACGGCTTCTGTGTAGAAGTACATAACAGTAAAAGTGAAACAGAATTGTATTTATATCACAAGCGATATGGCATTAAAGAACTTATGATAGGTGTCAACCTTGTAAGCAACGAATGGGAAATAAAACAACTTATTGATGGCTATATTGATGAATGTATTGAAAGTTACATTGATGAATTTGCTCACGAAGAAACCGCTTAACAAACAAAAAAGATGCTCTGCCGTAAAAAGCAGAGCATCTCTTAAAATGAATTGTAGTCAATGTGTAGTCACTGACGGAAACAGGAACTCAAAAAGCCCGTAAAATCAAGGGTTTTAAGGGTTCCGTCTTATTCCCACTCTATCGTACCAACAGGCTTGGGTGTTAAATCCATAAGCACGCGGTTGATGCCCTCAACCTCTTTGGTAATTCTGTCGGTTATCTTATGAAGTACATTGTAAGGGATTTCTTCGATAGTTGCGGTCATAGCGTCGGTGGTGTTTACGGCGCGGATAATTGCGGGCCAGCCTTCATAACGGCTTTCGTCCTTAACGCCAACGCTCTTAATATCGGGCACTACAATAAAGTATTGCCAAACCTTCTCAGCAAGGCCGAAGTTATCGAACTCTTCACGCAAAATTGCATCGGCCTCGCGAAGTGCATGTAGACGGTTTCTGGTAATGGCACCAAGGCAACGAACACCAAGACCGGGGCCGGGGAAGGGTTGACGGTAAACCATTGCATGCGGAAGTCCCAATGCTTCACCAACAACGCGTACCTCGTCCTTAAAGAGCAGCTTAATAGGCTCAACAAGCTCGAACTGTAAATCCTCGGGCAAGCCGCCAACGTTGTGGTGTGACTTAACAGCCTTTTTGCCCTCAGCCTGCTTAATGCTTTCGAGTATATCGGGGTAAATTGTACCCTGCGCCAAATAGGTAATATCCTCAAGCTTTCTTGCCTCGTCAGCAAAAACGTTTATAAATTCAGCGCCGATAATCTTTCTTTTTCTCTCGGGCTCGCTAACGCCTGCTAATAGGTCAAGGAAGCGGTCGGTAGCGTCAACGTAAATTAGGTTGGCGTCCAATTCGTCCTTGAAGATTTTAATTACGTTTTCTGACTCGTCCTTGCGCATAAGTCCGTGATTAACGTGCACACAAACGAGCTGTTTGCCAATAGCCTTAATTAAAAGAGCAGCTACAACCGATGAGTCAACACCGCCCGAGAGTGCGAGCAGTACCTTTTTGTCGCCAACCTGCTTTCTAACGGCGGCAACCTGTTCTTCAATAAAGGCATCGGCTAAAGCTTTTGTTGTAATTCTTTGCATATCCTGTGGTCTTACGTTGCTATCCAATTTGAACATCCTCTTCATAATAATTTAATAATACTATTATAATTATTTTTTTTGTATAAATCAATTATTTTTGCAAAAAAATATTGAATTTTAGTCGAAATTTTGCTATTGAAATAGATACCAATGAGTGTTAGAATATTACATAGCGAGGCAAAGCACCAGCATTTCACATAAATCGCTATAAATTTTGGCAATATCCTCGCTCGGCAACGGGTTTTCACCAAGACCGACCTCGACCGTAAAGGCGGGGCGACGGTACTTCTTTATAAACCAGTCCTTAAACCCACCGCCGACGGCAAGCCCTGATGGATTATCGAGCGCATAGCCCGACACACTCGACATTATTTCCGCCATTTTTTGCATTCGCGGTACCGTTATATTATCAAAGCCAGAGTATATTACCTCGCCCTGTGAATGAAAGGCGAGTGCGTGACGAATAGGGTAGGTGTCGCATAGGTCGGTGATAGCTTTCGTTTCGGGCTCGCTTGTCGGTTTGTGACCGCCGTAGCGCGTCATAGCAGGACCGTAGATGCCGCTTTTTTGTTCTAATTCGTGCAGCGTTTGCCAACCGGCATCAAAGTTATGGTTAATATCAACACCACGCATATTGGCGTTCCATTTTTTGTGATTATTAAGGCAAAGCGCAGCAACCTTATTTGCCATATATCCGCTGACCGACGGGCCGTGCAGGCTAATTTCAACCCCGTCGGGATTAACGCAGGGGACAATAATTAAGCCTCTGCCCATCATTACCCGACGCATATCAAGTCCCGAAAGCGAGCTGCCCGATTTTAGCGCAAAGCATAGCTGTTCGGTAAATTTAAGCAACAGGCTTTCGGTTATATGCTCGCTTCCGTGAAAGGCGCCTGCATACAGCACGTATTCGTCGGCTCGTCCGATTTTTATGGCTATAATATCCTTGCCCGAAACCGCCTTACCGATGGTTTCGACGTGAATAAACGGGTATTCCTTGAGGAGTTCTTTAACGGCATTTTTAAGCGCTATGTAATCATAAGGTCTGTCCATAATTATTTTATTCATTAAAATCACCCTTTCAGTATATTTTATTAAGTTTAGGAGCAAATAATGAATTTAACCGAAAAACAACTCGCAAAGAAATATGTATATAACGGCAAAATAATAAATTTAAGGGTCGATGATGCCCTTCTGCCCAACGGCAAAACGGCACTCAGAGAGGTTGTTGAGCATCCCGGTGGGGTATGCGTTGCCGCACTGACCGACCAGGATGAAATACTTCTTGTAAAGCAGTTCCGCTATCCCTATATGGAGGAGATTTTGGAAATACCCGCAGGCAAGCGTGACAAAAGTGATGAGGCACCGCTTGAATGCGGCAAGCGAGAGCTCAGAGAAGAAACGGGCGCCGTGGCAGGTGAGTTTGTCTTTTTGGGCGAGCTTTACCCGACACCTGGCTATTGCGACGAGGTAATTTATATTTATGCCGCCAAGAATTTAACCTTTGGCGAAACCGACCCCGATGACGACGAATTTTTAGACGTTATTAAAATGCCCTTTAACGAGGCTCTCGAGCGCGTTTTGTCGGGTGAGATAAAGGATGCAAAAACCCAAACCGCTGTGCTTAAGCTTAAAATTTTAAAGGATAGCGGTAGGTTTTAATATTAGCGCCATTAGCTCAGTTGGATAGAGCACCGGCCTCCGACGCCGGGTGTCGCTGGTTCGAATCCAGTATGGCGTGCCAAAAAAATAAGGCAGTCTTCGGACTGTCTTATTTTTTATCCAATCCGAAGGATTGGCATGTAATCGCCGCAAGGCGCATGTAATCAGTTGCATAGCGAACTGTATGTCATCAAAGCGAAAGCTTTGTATGTTCGTTCCTTCGGATTGATTACATACATCTCTTCGAGATGATTACATTCCGACTTCGTCGGATTACATACAATGCTTCGCATTGATTTGTTTTAATTTTTATGCTATAATACAAAAAAACAACGTGTTTCGAAAAGTCACATTTTTATATCATTAGTTATTATGCGCGATTTGTTTTGAATGCTATAATTTTTATAACAACCTGATTTTTGCATGGGGGAATTAAATATGCCGTTAAATATTATTCCAACGCCGTACAAATTAAGTTACACAGGCGGTAAAGAATTAAATTTTAAGAAAATATACATTAGGGCAGAAATGACGGCGCCGCTTGAGTGCGCGCTCGAATTATTACGCCAAAAAACCGATTTTATTATTACCGAAAATGAGGACTTGGCCGACGTTATTATAGACGTAGCGGCAGATGATGAATTTTTTGCCGATACACTTGCTGCTGAGCAGGGTTATATAATAACAAAAAAGGAACAGGGACCGATTTATATTACCGCCAAAACGGGTGTTGGTCTTGCATACGGTGTTGTTACGCTTATTCAGTTAATAGACAAGGATATTGAAACACTGGAGGTTTTCGATAAGCCCGATTTTAAGCGCCGTGGCAACAAGTGGACGGTTTGGGCAGAATCAGGCATTTGGTCGTACGATTTTGGCGATGGCAAGGATGCCTTTAAAAAACGTATCAGCCGCAAACTTGATATGTCCTTGCTTTATAAAATCAACACCATTTATTTCGACGGTTTTGGTCTTAATCTTGACCGATTTAAAGATTACGTAGAGGTAATGCGATTTGCAAATGACGAGGCATACGCGCGCGGAATAACACTTATAACGGGTTGTTACGGTATGTCGTATGGTCAACAGGGTTTTGGCAATACCTATCAGGGCAAGGCATATCTTAACCGCAAGGGATATCCTGACGGTGAGGTGTATTCTTGCATAGGTTATTTCGATAAAAATAAGGTCAACGAGGGTGACTCGCTTGAAACCCGTATTGCATCGGTCTTTGCACGCGAGCACGGCAGTTGTCTTTCAAATGACGAGCTGTTTGAAATTAAGGCAAAGGAATTTACCGATTACGTGAAGGCAACCCACTGTGGCGGTTTTTATCTGCACAACGTAGATGCCCACGAAATTCATCCTGAAATTTGGCTTTCAAGATGTGATGAGTGCAAAAAACGTTGGCCCAATGACGACCTATATGCTGTTGATGGCGCCGCCGGCGCATTTGCCGATTATTTTAATAAAATTTCACGCCGCATACGTGCGGTGCGTGATGGCGACTGGTCGGCTAAGGACTTTGTGCTTATGCCGATTAGTCCCGGCTACGTTGATTACCATTTTTCAACCGATGAAACCTATGATAACTCAATGAAGTTTTGGGCGGCGGTATCTAAATATCTTGATAAAGAAAATATTGCGCCCTGCTTCCGTGAGCAGTTTAATTATATGGAAAGAGACGGTATGCGCGGCGAGATACTTAAAAAAGAGGGTATGGCAACCGATACCGCAATCATAAATTTTGGCGCATCGGACGGCTTTTATGGGGATAAAATCTTCACCGCGATTTCGCTATTTAACTATATGATGAAGGATTTTTCATATATGCTTATGGCAAACGGAAATGCCTTTCAAGAGCCACTTCAGGTCTTTAATGCCGAGTATATGTGGCGATGCGAAAACAGTGCATTTGGTGAATTAGAAGAAAAACCGCAAAATTCCAAGGACTTCTTAAAGCTTTACCGCGAGGTTGCCGACGGCAAATATCGTCCCGATTCAATTTATGGCGACGGTGGTATACTCGACGTTATTTGCGATAAGCTTTACGGTGACAAAATCGGCAGAGAAATGGCGAAGGTATATAAATTGAAGGGTCCCAATTACGAGTGTCCCGTGCCGCTTGCCTGCTCGGCAGAAATATTTACCAACTATAACCGAGTTATTATGGTTATGCGCTGGGATAACGAGAAAATGACCGAGGATGAAATCGCGGCCAAAAAGGTGCGCTTTTTAGAGTGCGCTAAGGTAACGGCTAAGGCTCGCGATATTTTGGGCGCAATATTGGGCGGCGAAATAGAGGACAATGATATGCGTGCCGATATTTCATGGTTGCACGAGGGCTTTTCGATGGGCGCTGAGCTTTGCGATATGCTCTATCGTTATATGATAATATACGAGCGGCTTAATAAGGCGTTTTTATCAGGTGCGGTTGACGGCTTTGATACTGCCGATATAGATGAATTATATGAGCGCGTAGCACAGTTTAGTAAGAAGTTTGATCTCGCACCACCAATACCTATGGACAGATTTGGCGGCTCCTACGTAAAAAGACAGGATATGCAGGACTTTTTAGAGTATAATCTTTCCTTAATGAAGTACAGTGTTAAGGGCAAAAAGCGTATCCCCGACGAGCGAAAAGAACTAATAAAACCAAATTGGTGGTAATAAAAATTCAGTCCGCTTTTTATATTGCACCTTTTGTCGTATAAGTGTATAATATGAAAAAAGGAGGCGAGAAAATGAATAATAAACGCAAAATTTTTGCAGTTATTTCGGTTTTTGTTTTGCTCGCTTTAATGGGGCTTGCCACCTATCTTATTTATGGTTGGTTATCCTCCTTTTCGCAAGAGGGATTTCGTGATTACATACGTTCGTTTGGTGCGTGGGGCCCTTTTGTTATGCTGGGACTACAGTTTTTGCAGGTGTTTATAGCACTCATCCCCGGTGAGTTTGTTGAAACGGCGGCAGGCTTTGCCTTCGGTCCTGTCTTTGGCACGCTGATTTGCTATATCGGTGTTGCGGCGGCATCAAGCATTGTGTTTTTGCTGACGCGCCGCTTTGGTATAAAGCTTGTTGAAGTGTTTACCACGCCTGATAAAATAAACGAGCTTCGCTTTATCAACACCGAAAAAAAGCGTAATTATCTTATATTTTTCTTATTCTTCATCCCCGGCACACCAAAGGATTTGCTGACCTATTTTGTGGGGCTTACCGATATAAAGCTCGGCAGTTTTTTAATTATTTCTTTAATAGCACGTATTCCGTCGGTGCTGTCGTCAACCTTTGGCGGACATCTGCTCGGCGTTGGGCAATATTGGGATGCTATTTTACTTTATGCAATAACGGGCGCAGTAAGTCTTGCAGGACTTGCAGTATATAATAAATTGATTAAGCGTAAAAACGGGTGATTTATATGGTTAAAATAGGCAACGATTGGGATGAAATTTTAGCTGATGAGTGGGAAAAGCCCTATTATTTAGAGCTTCGTCAGTTTTTAAAGCAGGAATATGCAAGCGGCACAATTTATCCGCCAATGAACGATATATTTAATGCGCTTAGATATACGTCTTTCGAGGATACGAGGGTTGTAATTATCGGGCAAGACCCGTATCATGGACCAAACCAAGCACACGGACTTTGCTTTTCGGTAATGGAAGGAATCGAACCGCCGCCGTCACTTAAAAATATGTTTAAAGAATTGGAGTCGGATTTAGGTATCACACAACCCGCACACTATGGCAAGCTTACCAAGTGGGCAAAGCAGGGTGTACTGATGCTCAACAACGTTCTTACGGTACGAGCAGGCAACCCTAACAGTCACAAGGGCAAGGGCTGGGAGAAGGTGACCGACCGCATAATAGGGGAGCTTGATAAAAAGGACACGCCCGTTGTTTTTCTGCTTTGGGGCAATAATGCCATTACTAAGGCAAAAATCATTAAAAATCCAATACACACAAAGCTGACAACGGTGCATCCAAGTCCACTATCGGCGTATAACGGATTTTTCGGTTGTAAGCATTTTTCAAAAACAAATGAACTGTTGCAAAATGCAGGACTGAAACCCGTTGACTGGCAGTTATAAAATTAAAGCGGTACCATTAAATTTAATGGTACCGCTTTTTGTATTGCGTTTTAATGTACTGTGAAGAGATTATGCCGCGTGGTTTTCAAATTGTGTGGACATGATATTTTTATTTGCTTAATTGCATTTTTCTTTAAGAAAATTCAACGTTTTAGCCATATCATTGAGAGAACCCGCTGCATAATAAAAATCTTTGTGTTTGACTACACAACCTATAATTGGCGAAGAAAGAAAACTCAATGCAGTTTCGATTTCGTCTATAGTGGGTACAGATAAAAGTTTAGGATTGCTACGTAACGACATATATAAATCTCGAACTGACAATTGACCTTTTGTAATAGGATCTTCACATTCATCAATAAGGCGTTGCATTATTTCGATTAATAATGTTCCAATCTTTTCTGTTTTTTTAACGTCGTCATCTAAAACAGATAAATCTGCTTTTCCAGACTGCTCAAAAACCTTACGATATGTCGTTATTTTCTGCGGTGTTCTTTGATGAAGGTTTAAAAATTCTTCAAGCGTGTCTACATCAAAAAGAACGACACGATGCTCAATTGCTCTTTTAATCAATCGGTCATTAAAATCTCTACCAACAACAGCGATATAGTTAGATCCATGCTTTTTTTGGTGCTCTTTCAAAGTATCAAAATCGACTAGGCCATCGGTAACTGTGCTTGCGGACGTTGCTTTCGCATCAACTGTTACTACAAAAGAATCTAAGGGAGAACCAGTTGTTTTTAACAGCACATCTGTTTTTCCCGAACCGCCGAGCCATTCCGCATCAAAACCAAACAAAGCAAAAAAATCTTTCACAACCTTTTCAAATTTGTCGGGGTTGTAAGAATCTTTTGATGCCATTCTAAGTTCGGACACTATGTCAACATTACCTATAGCGGTAGTTGCGCTGTTAGGAGGTTGAAGTTTTTCAATTTCGAAAGTGTTTCCGTATTTTTCTAAAAACAACTTTCCTCTATTAGTTAAGGTGAATTTTTCGGCAGAAATATTCATCACTAACATTGCCTGCTTTAGTATTGCGATGCGGTTGTTGATTTCAAATGCATTTTCTTTATCGAATCCATAGGATACTTTTGCAAGTGTTGCCAATTCCTTAGCCGAAAGGGTGTTATCTTTTAACTCTAAGAGAATTTCAAAGAAAAATAAATATTTTAATTGAAACAGTGGAAGTAAAGATAAAACACTTTGATTTTCTAACCATGAATATCCCAAATCAGTTATGGCATAAGACGTATTTGTTCTTCGTTCAATAAGTCCCATTGAAGAAATGGTATTTAAAGCACTTCGTGTTGAAGAATCTTTGATGTTGTATTTTTCGAGAGCAAAATTATTTATAGATTCAATGTTATTGTTAATATTAATTTGAGTTAGGAAATTTAATAGTGCATTTTCAAATTCATTTATTTTTCCAGGGAAGTATCCAAATCCTGTTTTTCTTACTGAGTTTTTGTTTTCTTTAAAGTATGTAATGAATTGGTCTTCAAGAGTTATTTCACCTTCGGATAAGGTATCATCTTCGCCGTGAGATATATTTTCTGGCATTATAGGGTTTACAGTTTTTAAAAATTCTTTTCCTTTGTCGGTGATACTATAAAGCAACGAAAATTCTTGGAATTCAATCAAACCGAATTGTCTTAGCCATACTAAGCGATTATTAATGGTTGTAGTAATTTTCCATGCCATATCGTATTCGTTAACGGCGATATTAAACAACTCGCGTGATGTTTTGGGAGAATCAAGATAAAAAAGAATTTCCGCAAAAAACTTAACATTAGCGCAAAAATAAGCGGCAAGATATAAGTTATCTTCGGAATCAAGCCATAGTTCTGCTTCTTTAGTTAACGCCCACTTACCGTCACTTTTCCTTTTGGCAAAACTCATTGGACTTAGCTGATGAACACACAAATCATTCAATGTGCTTTTGCTATTACTTTCTTCTAATTGTGGCACTTGGTCTAGTGGCTCACCGTTTTGAACGGCGAGCAGTAACGCTTTAAGATTAGATACTATAACATTTTTTCCGCCGGGAATACTCGGTGTGGAGTGCACTTTATCATTCCAATCTTTAGTTTGAACATATTCAGCGACAGGTACACTATACATTTCAAAATCTCCTTAAATTTGTTATTATTTAAAGTAATTTAAACAATTTTTTACATTATAACACAATTTTTTTCTTGTTCAATAGATTGGTCACTATTATCTCAAGACTGCTGTGCGGTGTTGTTTCAATTTTAAACTTGATAATATAATTCTATTGGTGTCTATATAAAAGCAAACGACAGCACAGCCTTTCAACTGTACAGTCGTTTTGTTTATACTATTCAATCTTCATTTTCTCCGTGAAGAAATCACGCTTTTTGCGGGTTGTTTTTTGTTTAATCAAAGAAATCCTTAAGCTTATCGGCGAAGGATTTTTTCTTTTTATAGTTTTTGTCGTTTGATATCGACTCAAAGTTTTTAAGGGCTTCTTTTTGCTCTTTAGATAGGTTTTTTGGTACCTCGACGTTGATTTTAACGTATTGGTCACCCTTGCCCGAGTAGTTAAGACGCTGTATTCCTTTACCCCTAAGTTTAAATTCATCGCCCGGCTGTGTGCCCTCGTGGATGGTGAACTTAACCTTGCCGTCGATGGTGGGCACCGTAATTTCAGCACCCAAGGCCGCCTGCGTAAAGGTGATGGGGATTTCACAATAAACGTCGAAACCGTCACGCTCAAAAATCGGGTGGGGACGTACCGTAATATTAACACGAAGGTCGCCGTTTGGTCCGCCGTTTATGCCTGCGTCACCGCCACCACGGATGTTAATAACCTGATTATCGTCAATACCTGCGGGGATATCAATTTCCTCGTTAAGTGTGTGACGAATTCTGCCCTTGCCCGAACAGGTAGAGCATGGGTTATCAATAATTTTACCTGTACCGCGACAGGTATCACAGGGGCGCTGTGTTTGCATGGTACCAAAGGGGGTGCGCTGTGCAACCACAACCTGACCTGTGCCTCGGCAAACCGAACAGGTCTTAGGACTTGAACCCTTAGCGGCACCCGAGCCCGAGCAGTCGTTACACTTCTCAATTCTCGTAACCTTTATTGTCTTTTTACAGCCCTTAGCGGCCTCCTCAAACGATATAATTACGTGGGCCGAGGTGTCGCTTCCTCGCCTTGGTGCGTTGGGATTACGACGAGCACTGCCGCCACCGCCAAAGAAGCTGCCAAAAATGTCGCCAAGGTCACCAAAATCGCCAAAGTCAAAGCCACCGAAGCCTCCGCCGTAAGCACCGCCACCACCTGCGCCGAAGTTGGGGTCAACACCTGCGTGACCGAATTGGTCATAGCGAGCGCGCTTTTCGGAGTCGGAAAGAACCTCATAGGCTTCATTAACCTCTTTAAAGTTTTTTTCAGCCTCAGCGTCACCGGGGTTTAGGTCGGGGTGATATTTCTTTGCCGCTTTTCTATATGCTTTTTTTAGTTCGTCCTCGCTAACGCCCTTGTCAACGCCGAGGACCTCGTAGTAATCTCTCTTATCAGCCAATGGTAAACTCTCCTATGTAATAGGGTAAGGGCGGTTGGAACCGCCCTTGTTATCATTATTATTTTGTGTCGTCAACGTCGGTAAAGTCAGCGTCGTAAACGTTGTCAGCGTCGGGTGCAGCGTCACCTGTGGGGTTAGCGCCCGCGGCCTGTTGTGCTTGAGCTTGTGCTTGATAAAGCTTTTCGCTTACAGCGTAAAACTCTTTTTGTAAGGCCTCTTGCTTCTGCTTGATAGCCTCAATATCGTCGCCCTTGAGAGCCTCTTTGAGTTCTTCCTTAGCGGCTTCGATTTTAGCCTTTTCGTCAGCGGAAATCTTGTCACCGATGTCGGTGAGTGCTTTTTCGGTCTGGAATATCATCTGGTCAGCGGCATTGCGGGTATCAACGTCCTCACGACGCTTCTTATCCTCTGCTGCATATTCCTCGGCTTCCTTAACAGCTTTATCAATATCCTCTTTTGACATATTGGTGCTTGCGGTAATGGTGATATCGTTTTCCTTGCCTGTGCCAAGGTCCTTAGCCGATACGTGAACGATACCGTTCGCATCTATATCAAAGGTAACCTCAATCTGCGGAACGCCGCGCATTGCAGGAGCAATACCGTCAAGGTGGAATACGCCGAGCGTCTTGTTATCTCTTGCAAATTCACGCTCGCCCTGTAATACGTGTACCTCAACCGAGGTCTGATTATCGGCTGCGGTTGAGAAGATTTGGCTCTTCTTAGCGGGGATGGTTGTGTTGCGGTCGATAATCTTGGTTGAAATACCGCCCATAGTCTCAATACCGAGAGAAAGGGGAGTAACATCAAGGAGAAGTAAGCCCTTAACATCGCCGCCGAGAACACCGCCCTGAAGTGCGGCACCAAGTGCTACACATTCGTCGGGGTTGATGCCCTTGAAGGGCTCGGCACCGATAAATGCCTTAACGGCTTCCTGAACGGCGGGGATACGTGAAGAACCACCAACCATAAGAACCTTGTTGATTTCGTTTTTATTAAGACCCGAGTCAGAGAGTGCCTGACGAACAGGTGCCATTGTAGCCTCTACCAAGTCGGCAGTAAGCTCGTTAAACTTAGCGCGTGTAAGTGTTGCTTCATAGTGCTTAGGACCGTTAGCATCGGCAGTAATGAAGGGAAGGTTAATGTCAGCCTGAGTCATACCCGAAAGGTCGATTTTAGCCTTTTCGGCAGCTTCCTTAATTCTCTGCATAGCCATTTTATCATTTGAAAGGTCGATGCCGTTTTCAGCCTTAAAGCCTGCAACTATCCAATCCATAACGCGCTTATCGAAGTCGTCACCACCTAAACGGTTGTTACCGGCAGTTGCCAAAACCTCTTGAACGCCGTCGCCCATTTCGATAATAGATACGTCGAAGGTACCACCGCCAAGGTCATAAACCATAACCTTTTGGTCGTTGTCCTTATCAATACCGTATGCCAAAGCAGCGGCGGTAGGCTCGTTGATGATACGCTTTACGTCAAGACCTGCAATTTTACCTGCATCCTTGGTTGCCTGACGCTGAGCGTCGGTAAAGTAAGCGGGAACAGTGATAACAGCCTCTGAAACTGTTGTACCGAGATAAGCCTCAGCATCGGCCTTTAGCTTTTGAAGGATAATTGCTGAAATTTCCTGTGGAGTATAAGCCTTATCGTCAATTTTAACGGTGTAGTTTGTGCCCATTTCACGCTTGATAGAGCTAATTGTGCGGTCGGGGTTGGTGATAGCCTGACGCTTTGCAACCTGACCTACCATTCGCTCCCCCGTTTTTGAGAAGGCAACCACACTCGGTGTAGTTCTTGCGCCCTCGGCGTTAGCAATAACAACTGCTTCGCCGCCTTCCATAACGGCAACGCAAGAGTTTGTTGTACCTAAGTCAATACCAATAATTTTTCCCATAATAAAAATCTCCTTTTATAATGTGTGTTTTATATATTTTTTAATTCGCAACCTGTACCATTGCGGGACGGATTACGGTGTCACCAATTTTATAGCCCTGTTGCAGCACTGCGGCTACTACGTTTTCTGCAAGCGACTCATCGTCGATGTGCATAACCGCTTCGTGATACTCGGGGTTAAAGGTGTCGCCAACGGCGGCAAGCTCTTTGATTTCGAGCTTTTCTTTAAGTGATAAAAGCTGTTTGATTATTAGCTCAATGCCCTTAATATAATCGGCGCCGTCATTATCAGCGGCGGCTGCGCGGTCGATATTATCAAGAACGGGTAGCAACTGCTTTAAAAGATTTGCCTTGGCAAATTCGGCAACCGAAAGCTTCTCGCGTTCGGTACGCTTTTTATAGTTGTCAAACTCAGCGGCGGTACGAAGCAGTAGGTTATGCTCGTTTTCGAGCGCCTCTTGAAGCTTAGCTATTTCCTCGTTTTTCTTTGAGGTTTTAGCCTTTTTCTCTTTTTTAGGCGCCTCAGCTTCGGCGGTTTCTACCGTTTTGTTTTCGGTGTTTTCAGCCATTTAGTTTTCCTCCATATCTTTAAGTGCCACGCTTAAAAGATTATTAAGTCGTGACGCCGTGTATTCAATGCTCGGTATAATGTGCTCGTACGACATTCTGGTCGGTCCGATTACGCCGATGCATCCTACGTTATTTTTACCTATGCCGTATTTGGCAATAATTAGACTTGAGGGCTGAAGGGCGCTAAAGCCTGTTTGGTCGCCAAACACAATTTCAAGCGGGTCCTGTGTGCCCGATAGAAGCGACAGCAGTGATTCGCGCTTATTTATAATTGAAATAATTTTATCGGCATCGTCCTTGTTAGGACAAAGGGTAAACAGATTTGATTGACCTGCGAGTGAAACACCTGCGTTTTTAAGGTCGGTAATCATCTCAAACAGTGACGAGAATAGCGGCATAATGGTTAGCGCATCGCTGCCTGCTTCGATAAATATGCTTTGCATAACGGCAGGGGTAAGCTCGTCAATGCTCTTTTTAATTAGCTTATCGTTTACAAGGCGGTCAAATTTAGAAATAAGACCCGACGTAAAACCGCT
This sequence comes from Acutalibacteraceae bacterium, assembly GCA_045536525.1. Taxonomy (GTDB): domain Bacteria; phylum Bacillota; class Clostridia; order Oscillospirales; family Acutalibacteraceae; genus UBA737. The sequence goes on along the minus strand of JAZSNT010000007.1, from coordinate 3,270 downwards.
TGACAGGTGACAGAGTCGACTGCGACTTCTGCCGTCAGAGGTTATTACAATTATCATACCCGAATGCAACCCCATAGGTAATACGTCAACACGGCGAAGCTTTGGTCCACCCTCTGAAATGTTTGCGCAGATGGTGGGTAGCCCCGTAATCTCGCTTAACACCTGACTTGCCTTTTCGGGCAGATGCTCGGGGTCGGCACTCGATGAGTTGACAAAGGAATCAATAATTCGCTTATGCTCCGCACTAATCTCGTTTTTTTGCATAGATGATTCTATGTAGAATTTATAGCCCTTCGCGGTCGGCATACGTCCTGCCGAGGTGTGCGGTTGCTCAAGAAAGCCGAGCTTTACAAGTTCGCTCATCTCATTTCGAAGGGTTGCGCTTGATGGTGAATTGTCGAGCATTTCGCAAAGAATTTTTGAGCCGATAGGCTCACCCGTAGAAATATACGCCTTTACAATGGCGGTAAGTATAGCCTGTTTACGTGCTGAAAGCTCCACAAATCTCACCTCTTTAACGTGGGTTTTCGCAAATTAGCACTCTACACTTGCGAGTGCTAACACTACCTATTATAACCATAATTTTCTAAAAGTCAATAGATTTTGATAAAAAACTTTGACTTTTCCTGACTAAACACAAAAAAGCCTTATTTGAAGGCTTTTTCGATAAAAATATTTACAATTTATTCACAAAAAACGTGGCGTCCGATGGTTGTTATAACGGGGCGCGAGCGAATCCATTTATTAGTTGCGGTTTTGGGGTTGTAGTAATAAATTGCGCCGCCGCTTGGGTCCCATCCGTTAAGTGCGTCGCGTGCGGCAGAGTAGGCGCTGTCGGCAATAGGCTCGTCAAATTGTCCGTCGTAAAGGCAGCTAAACGCACCCGGCTGATATACTACACCCGCAACGCTGTCGGGGAAGGAGGGATGCTCTATGCGGTTTAAAATTACGGCGCCAACCGCCACCTGACCCGCATATGATTCGCCTCGTGCCTCGGCAGAAATAATGCGTGCGAGCAGATTATAGTCGGCGCTCGAATATCCGTCAGAGTAGTCGTCATCGCTAATGTTAAGCGCATTTAGGGTTTGCTTGCCCGCAATACCGTCGGCTGTAAGACCTCGGTCTTGCTGAAATTTTTGCACCGCTTTTTTTGTCCCAGTGCCGTAAATTCCGTCAATGGTACCGCCATAATATCCAAGCGCGGCAAGGCGCGTCTGTATTTCGCGCACCTCGTCCCCACGTGAGCCGTATGCCGAATATGCCAAAACCGATATTGCCGACAATACAGTTACTAATACAAGTATAGTAAAAATTTTTAAACTTTTCAAAAAGATCACCTTAATTTTGATATTTCCACAAAACATCCACTTAATACATTATGTGGCTTTAAAAAATGTAAATTGTTATTGCTTTTTATCATTCTTTGTGATATGATGTTTTAGAAACATAGAGTGGATAGTGTATTTCATAAATTGAGGTTAATTTTCATTTAGACCTCCATTAAAATAGAAACTTTATGTGGTATCGCGTAAAAAAAGAAGATATGTGAGGGGTTAGGTATATGAGATATCATATAGAAAACAATTTCAAGATAATAGAAGAGCTGCCTGTATCACAGATTCGAGTACTCGAGGTTGATATGTTAAGGGCTTTTATTAATCTTTGTAATGAAAACGGGCTTAAATATTTTATAGAGGGTGGCACACTGATAGGTGCGGTTCGTCATCAAGGTTTTGTTCCGTGGGATGATGATATGGACGTTTCGATGCCACGCGCTGATTTTGAAAAATTCAGAGAATTAACCAAAAGCGGCTATTTGGGTGAGTACGAGGTTCGTTCGTATGTAAGAACGCCGGAAGTACATCCCAGACCTTTTGATAGAATAGTTGACCCAAGGTATATGACAAGCACAAAGGTTGAGCAACCCTATATGCCTCCGTGGTTAGATGTACACGCAAAGGATGGTTTGCCGAGTAATGATGTTGAAAACTGGCGTCATTGGAATGAAATAGGAAAACTTAAAAAGGCATCAAGAATTTGCAGAACTCCATTTAGCGCAACTAAAGGCATATTAAGGCGTACATGGAATAGGCTTACTCTTTGGCCATATAAGCTTAGGGGACCTGAGTATTATGCACAAAAAATAGAAGAATTATCAAAAAAGTATGACTTTGATAATTCAGAGTACATAGCAACTGTTATGGCGGGCTATGGACGAAAAGAGAGAATGCCAAAGTATTGGTATACCGATGGCGAAAAACAGTTATATTTTGAAGGTATTCTTTGTTCTGTTCCGCCGCACTATGACTTGGTTCTTAAACACATGTATGGTGATTACCTAAGATTGCCTTCAAACGAAAGTAAAGCTACTCATGTTAAAAAATTATGGAGAGTAATACCTAAGAAAAGGGAGGCTAAAGAGGATGTACGCTAAAATAAAAAAAGAAGTGTATAAAGAATTTATTAACGCAAATAAAACAACAGCCGGTTTTTCCGATTGTGGTATAATTTCCGTTAGAGATAGCGAAAAAAATGTATTCGCGTTTTTATCAATGACAAATGCGGCAGATAAATATTCTGAAGAAGATGTTATTGTTGTTGATGCCGAAGGCAAGATTGTTTCGGGTAATGAAAGTAATTTTGATGAGCGCTTTGAAATGCATAAAATGTTATATGCTACTAATCAAAATATTAATTCGATTGTTCAGGCCGATTTACGATGGAGTTGTATTTGGGCAAGCAGCGGTTTAACATTGCCGCCAATATCAACTTTACATGCGCAGAATTTTAAAGGCGAAATTTATTGTACTTCCGCTATTGATTTTAATAAGGGAGATAGCCTATACCAAAAAGTAGGCGAAGCGATACTTAATAAATTTAAATATCGCGGCTTAAAAGAACAGGGCGCTGTTTTTGTTCGTAATTTTGGTGCCGTAGTGTGGGGTGAAACATTGTCGGCAACCGTTAAAAAAGCGTGCGTTTTGGAAGAGCTGTGCTTTAGGACGGTTCAAGTACGCGCAATAAATGATGAGCAATACTGTTATATGCCATATGAATTGGCTGAAGAGCTGTATAGTGAAAATTAGCAATAAAAACGCTCGGGAGATTTTCTCCCGAGCGTTTTTATATTTGGTGTCTTTAGACGTGGAAATAAACCCCCAGTTCTACTGGGGGAAGATAAAAAGAGTAGGGCTACAATAAAAAGTGGCGAGGCGAGTGCCAAGCCACAAAGAAATATTGGAAAGAATTAAACCTCCAAGTATAATGGTA
>JAZSNT010000041.1:0-39890 GCA_045536525.1 Acutalibacteraceae bacterium | reverse complement strand
CAACTAATACAAGTATGTTCTTTTCTTTCCATTTCTGCGTAAATTACGATACTTTTTTCATTTTCCTCGATATTTGTAATATTTAACCCTTGCAATCCGAGAAGTTTTTCTGTAAAATGTTTGTAGAGCATATCTGGTTCTTCGTTTATGGTTTCTGAATAATTCCATTTTAACGGATTTCTTCCAAATATGCTCTACTTTTTTATTTGTATTATATTTCAATTTTTCTTCGTAGGCTCTACTTGGTTACCCCCAACATTTATTATAGAGCCTGATTTTAAAAAACGCATAATGCATACAGTATGCATTATGCGTCATTTTTTTATTTTACGATTTTTTCGATATTTTCGGTATCGCCTAAAACGAGAAGATGTTCGCCTTCTTTAAAGATGTAGTTTGCACTAAAAAACGGAATGATTTTACCATCTTTTTTGTAAGCGATAATATTTAAATTGTATTTGTTTCTGAAATCTAAATCAATTACGGTTTTACCAATCCACTTTTTAAGAGGTTCAATTTCACAAATAGAAAAATCATCGGCAATACTTATGAAATCAAATATGTTTTGCGCACATTCTACACTTGCTATTCTGCGGCAAATATCTCTTTCGGGATAAATAATGCGGTCTGCTCCGCTACGCAATAGGAATTTTTCCTCGATTTGTCGGTTGGCGGTGCTATAAATCTTCTTGGCACCTAATTCTTTAAGTAAATCGGTAATTTCAAGACAAGCTTGGAAATAGTCCTCAATGCAGACGAAACACACATCAAAATCTTCAACGCCTAAGCTTTCCAGAACTTCACGTTTTGTGCAATCACATACACGTGCGGTTACAACCGAAGAAGAAAGGTTTTCTAATTTTTGAGCGTTAATATCTGCTAACATTATTTCGCAATTGTTATGACTTAATTGTTCACAAAGATGAGTGCCGAGAGAACCCAGACCTATAATTAAAAACGATTTCATAAATAGCTCCTTTTTGGGTGTTTATCCCACTGTAATTGATTCGGATGGATATGCGATTGGTGCTTTGTTTTTCTTTTCAAATAAAGCGGCGGCAAATGAAACACTTCCTACTCTGCCACAGTACATCAGAAGCATTATAACTATTTGTGGAACTGTACTGAGAGATGGCGTGATGCCGGCAGTAAGGCCTACTGTGCTTATGGCAGAAAAACTTTCTATAAGTGCGTTGGAAATAGAAACGTTTTCAAATGCGCAAATTACAAAAGTTCCGCTTATAGCCAGTGTAAGATTTATAGAGATTATAAGAATTGCCTTGTGTAGAAATTCGGGGTTAATGGTTTTTTCGAATGTGGAAATATGTTCTCTGCCCCTTATTGATGAAAATACAAAGGCAAGTATTACAAAGAAAGATGTCGTTTTAATACCACCCGCCGTAGAACCTGAACTGCCGCCTATAAACATTAAAATGACGGTTAAAAGCTTTGAAGATTCTGATAATGAAGCAATATCGACACTGTTAAAACCGGCGGTTCGCGGTGTTACTGAACTGAAAAAACTATTTAATATTTTATCGGACAGGGACATATCTGCAAAGAGATTGTTGTTTTCAAAAACAAAGAATAAAACGCTTCCTGATATTAAAAGCACAAAGGTTACAGTAAGAACAATTTTAGTATGGAGTGCGAACTTTTTAAATCGGAAACGTTTGACTGTAATATCGTCCCAAACAATAAATCCTAAACTGCCGAGTATGATAAGTGCCGAAATCACAAGAATAATAAGCGGGTCGTTATTATAAGCAGTGAGTGAACTGAACGGAGTTGGTGAACCCAATAAGTCAAAACCTGCGTTACAAAAAGCCGAAACGGAGTGAAAAACACTGTAATATATACCTTTGCCAACGCCAAATAAAGGTATAAAACGGATACTTAGAAGTAAAGCACCTATAAATTCGATTAAAATTGTTCCCCAAAGGATTTTTTTAATAAGAAAAGAGAAATTATTCATTCGTGTGGTGTTTATGCTTTCAGCCATTATGACCTTTTCTCTAAGACCGCGTTTGCGGATTACAAGGCGGTAAAAAACGGTGGCGATTGTCATATAACCTAAACCGCCGATTTGGATTAACCCTAAAATTACCACTTGACCGAAGGTTGACCAATAGGTCGCAGTATTTTCCAATATAAGACCTGTAACACACGAGGATGAAACTGATGTGAAAAGGGCGGTGGTAAAATGTGCGCCGGTACCTGTACGTGTGGCGGCAGGTAACATTAGCAATAAAGTACCAAATAATACAATGCAAAAATATCCTAATGCAATAATTTGGATATGAGACAGTCCTTTTCGCTTCATTTAATCACCTCTTTTATAAAATATAAACTATTATACTATATATTTTAAAGAAATTCAATATTGCAAAAAAATATTGTAAATTTATTCATAAAGTGTTAAAATAAATTAAATGTATTATTTTAGTTGGGAGAAAGCCATGAATATTATTATCAACGGATGCGGTAAAATCGGTAAAACTATACTTGCCAGTTTGGTTATGGAAGGGCATGACGTTGTTGCTATAGATAATAATCCACAGGTGATTAGCGAAATCACGAATATTTATGATGTTATGGGTGTTTGCGGTAACGGTACAGATAGTGATATATTGCTCGAAGCAGGCGTTAAGAATGCCGAACTTGTGGTTTCTTTGACCGGTTCGGATGAACTTAATATGCTTAGTTGCTATTTGGCAAAAAAACTCGGCGCGCAGTATACTATTGCACGTATTCGCAACCCTGAATATAACGATAAAGGTCTTAATTTTATGCGTGAGCAGTTAGACCTTTCTCTCACTTTAAATCCTGAACTTTTGGCATCGGTAGAACTTTATAATATTTTAAAACTTCCGTCTGCCGCTAAGGTTGAAACATTCAGCGCCAAAAAGTTTGAAATGGTGGAAATCAAATTAAAACCCGATTCTCCGCTTGACAGCATAAAAATTATGGATTTGCGCAATAAATTCAAGGCAAGGTTTTTGATATCTGCCGTCGGTCGTGGTGAAGAAGTATATATACCTGACGGTAATTTTGTGCTTAAAAGCGGTGATAGAATTTGCATCAGTGCCACTTCTTCAGAAATTATGCGTTTTCTTAAAGAATTGGGCACACAGCAAAGTCCTGCTAAAAAGATTATGATTTTAGGCGGCGGCAAGTTGGCTTTTTACCTTGCAAAAAAACTTTGCGAAGGCAGTAACAACGTTACAATAATTGAAAAAAGCCACGACGTTTGTGAAAAACTTTGTGAAGCACTTCCAAAAGTTACCATAGTTAATGCAGACGGCACAGACCAAGAGGTTTTACTTGAAGAGGGTCTTTTGTCGGTGGATGCAGTTGTATCGCTTACAGGTATGGATGAGCAAAACATACTTATGTCGGCATTTGCTCAGACCAAAGGTGTACCCAAAGTAATTACTAAAATAAACCGTGAATCACTCATTCCTATGGCTGAAAGTTGGGGTCTTGATACTATAATTTCCCCAAAAACTACCGTTTCAAACGTGGTTGTTCAGTATGCAAGAGCGCTTGAAAATTCACAAGGCAGCAGTATGGAAACCTTGTATAAAATTATGGATGATAAGGTAGAGGTTTTAGAGTTTATTGTCAAGGATGATTTTGCCAAGTGCAATATTACATTTAAGGAATTGTTACTTAAACCTAATACTTTGGTTGCAGGTATTATCCGTAATCGTAAAATCATTATTCCGTCAGGTGACGATATGTTTATACCCCGAGATAAAGTTATTATTTTGGCGGCAAATCAGCGCATAAATACTCTTTCCGATATTTTAAGGTGATGCGTTATGAACCGTAAAATTATATTTTATATGTTGGGACAAATTTTAAAGGTGGAATCGGCTTTGTTGGTTTTACCGCTTGTTTGTTCGGCTATTTATCATGAAAAAAGTGTTTTTTCTTTTTTGATTACCATAGCGTTTGCATTGGGCTTGGGCTTTTTATTGACGGTTTTAAATAAAAAGCACGATAAAACTTTTTTTGCCAAGGAAGGTTTTGTTATAGTCGCTCTTTCTTGGATTTCTTTGTCGCTTATAGGAGCGTTACCATTTGTGATTAGCGGTGCAATACCTAATTTCATTGATGCGTTTTTTGAAACTGTCAGCGGTTTTACCACTACGGGTTCTACTATTTTAAACGGCAATGAAATTGAAGTGATGTCTAAGGGCCTTTTATTCTGGCGCAGTTTTACTCACTGGATAGGCGGTATGGGTATTTTGGTGCTTGTTATGGCAATTGTTCCCACAGATTCCGGACGCTCAATTCATATTATTCGCGCTGAAATGCCCGGTCCTGTTGTTGGTAAATTGGTTCCAAAACTAAAAAGTACTGCTAAAATACTTTATCTTATTTATATTTGTCTTACCGTGGTTGAAGTTATACTTTTGTTATGCGGTGGGATGAATCTTTTCGAATCATTGGTACATTCGTTCGGTACGGCAGGTACTGGTGGTTTTGGCATTAAGGCAGATAGTATTGCTTCGTATAGTCCGTATTTGCAATGGGTAATTACAATATTTATGTTGGTGTTTGGCATAAACTTTAATATTTTTTACCTTGTATTAGCAGGTAAATTACGTACGGCTTTTAAGAGTGAAGAATTATGGTGCTATTTTGGCATTGTTGTAGCGGCGGTAACGCTTATTGCTTATAATATTTACAATTTGTTCGACGGTTTTTGGGAAACTTTACGTCAGTCTGCATTTCAGGTAGCTTCAGTTATATCTACTACCGGTTATGCTACTGCCGATTTTGATACGTGGCCAACATTGTCAAAAGGTATTTTGTTTATACTTATGTTTATCGGCGCATGTGCAGGGTCGACGGCGGGCGGACTTAAAATTTCACGTGTTCTACTTTTATGTAAACGCATTTCAGCTAATTTAAGGCACATGATACATCCGCGCGGTACTGAATCGGTAAGGTTTGAGGGTAAAAAAGTTGAAAACGAAACATTAAATGGTGTACTTGTGTATTTTGCTATTTATTTCTTTTGCTTTTTCACAATATTGTTCTTGCTTTTCTTTGAATCGTTTGATTTTGAAACAAACATTTCGGCGGTGGCGGCATGTTTTAATAATGTGGGTCCCGGTTTTTCAAAGGTAGGACCGGCTGTCAATTTCGGTATTTATTCACCGTTTTCTAAGATAGTTCTATCTTTTGCAATGCTTTTGGGACGTCTTGAAATTTATCCCATTATTTTACTTTTTACCCCTCGAAGTTGGCTTAAAAGAAGAAAGATAAAATGATGTTAAAAATTCGGTGGTTTTACACCGAATTTTTATTTTACTTGCTTTTCTTTTGAAATGATGATATACTAAAAACGAATAAATGTTCGATAAGGAGATTTTATATGGCTAAACGACCGCTTAGTGAAAAACAACAGAGCGTTTATAATTTTATAGTGAAACAAATGTCAGAGGGTTTTCCACCTACCGTTCGTGAGATTTGTAACGAAACAGGCATTAAATCCACATCTACCGTTCACGCTATTTTAGGTGTTTTGGAAGAAGAGGGTTACATCGTCCGTGATGCTAAAAACTCACGTGCGATAAAACTTGATTTAGGTTTTGATGCTTCAATGGTGCCGCTTGTGGGCAGAATTACTGCAGGTAAGCCGATTTTGGCGGTCGAAGAAATTGAAGATTATATCCCTTATCCTACAAAGGATGCCGACGGACTTTTTGCCTTAAAGGTTGTGGGTTACAGTATGAAAAATGTCGGCATTATGGATGGCGATATTATAGTAGCCGATAAAAACTGTGCTTGTCGTAATGGTGATATAGTCGTAGGTATGGATGGGGAAGAGGCAACTGTAAAGCGTCTGGTTATAAAGGATAAACAAGTTATATTTATGCCCGAAAATGAAGATTTTGACCCAATTTATCCCGAAAACCCGACCGTACTTGGCAAGGTTGTAGGCAGTTACAGAAAGTATTAAGGTGAATTATGAAATATATTGAACTTTTTACCGACGGCGCTTGTTCGGGCAACCCCGGTCCCGGCGGTTGGGGTGTGGTGCTTCGCTATAACGGCCACGAAAAAGAACTTTCTGGCGGTGAAAAAGACACCACCAACAATCGTATGGAACTTACTGCCGCTATTATGGGGCTTTCTGCTCTTAAGGAGCCTTGTAAGGTAAGGCTTGTGACCGACTCTAAATATGTTGCTGATGGTATTACCAGAGGTTGGGCAGAGTCCTGGCGCAAGAATAATTGGCGCAAGGCTGATAAAAAACCTGCCTTAAATCCTGATTTGTGGGAAAAACTTTTAGATTTAATACAAGAACACGACGTTATAATCGATTGGGTTAAAGGTCACGCAGGCCACCCCGAAAACGAGCGTTGCGACCAGTTGGCAGTAGCGTATTATAAACAATTACAGGAGAATTTATGAACATAGCCTTTTATACCTTGGGTTGCAAGGTTAATCAGTATGAAACACAAGTTATACGTGAAGCCTTTGAAAGTAAAGGATACAAAACGGTGCCTGCTTCGGCACCGTTTGACGTGCTTGTTATAAATTCCTGTACTGTTACCGCCGAAAGTGACCGCAAAACCCGTCAGGCTTTGCACCGCTTCCGTAAAAATAATCCCAATGCGGTGATTGTGCTTACAGGTTGTATGGTTCAGGCTTTTTCCGAACGTTCGAAAGCGCTCGAAGGCGCAGACATTATTTTGGGCAATACCGACGTGCTTAAAGTGATTTCAAGTGTGGAAAAGTTTTTAATAGACGGTGAGCCGATTTTTGAGGTCGGTGAGCATAAGCACACCGAAAGGTTTAATACTCCCTCTATTACCGAGTTTGCTGAGCGCACCCGCGCTTATATGAAAATAGAGGACGGTTGCGACCGTTTTTGCACCTATTGTATAATTCCCACCGCCCGTGGTTGGGTGCGTTCGAAACCTATTGCTGAAATTAAGGCAGAGGCGGAAGACCTTGCCAAAAACGGTTTCGTTGAGGTTGTGCTTGTGGGTATTAACCTTACGTCATACGGCAAATATGAGGATATGAACATTTGTGACGCTGTTGATGCCGTATGCTCGGTAGATGGGATTAAGCGAGTGCGTTTAGGCTCACTTGAACCCGACCATATAACTGATGAGATGCTTATGCGTTTTAAGGCACAGGAAAAGTTTTGCCCACAGTTTCATTTATCCTTGCAGTCGGGTTGTGATGCAACCTTAAAGCGAATGAACAGGCATTATGATACTGCGTTTTATCGTGATTTGGTAAACCGTATCAGAAAAATTTTTCCCGATGCGGCAATCACTACCGATATTATGGTGGGATTTGCAGGGGAGAGTGAGCAGGAGTTTGAAGATAGCCTTGCGTTCGCCCGTGAAATCGGCTTTGCAAAGGCGCATATATTTGCTTATTCCCGTCGCGAAGGTACGGTAGCTTATGGTTTGCCCGAGCAGGTTAGTAATGCCGAAAAATCATCCCGTTCCAAGCGGATGATAGATGCTACAAAATCCACCGAAGAAGCCTTTTTGGATGCACGTATAGGTGCGGTTGAAGAAGTGCTTTTTGAAACCGAAACAGAAGGTTATACTAAAAATTACTGCCGTGTGAAATTACAAAACGGTAATGTGGCGGCAGGAGAGATAGTTTCCGTTAAAATTATACAAAGACAAGAAGACGTGCTTGTGGGAAAACTTGTTAAACAAAGTTTATAAAACAATTTACTGCCTGTAAAGAAAAAAACTTGACAGGCGGTGTTTTTTGTGGTATACTCGTTTAGGTTGATAGGAAAGTGGGGGTTTTTATGACTAAAAATTTATATATTTCATCCCTGCTTGATGTATACGGTGATTTTTTGGGTGAAAAGGCGCGAAAACTTACCGAATGTTATTATAACGAAGATTTATCACTCTCTGAAATAGCTGAAAACGAGGGGATAACCCGTCAGGGTGTGCGCGACCAGATAAAACGCGCCGAAGCCCAACTTTTAGAACTTGAAGAAAAGTGCGGCTATTGTAAAAAGTTTTCTCACTTAAAGGAACTTTCTGAAAAATATTCTTCGGGCGATAAGAATGCTATTAGTGATATTTTAGATATTATAAATGATTTGTAAGGAGTGTGAATTTTTTGGCGTTTGACAGTTTATCAGACAAATTAGCAGGCGTTTTTAAAAAATTACGCTCTCGTGGTAAACTTTCTGAATCAGATGTTAAAACCGCAATGCGTGAGGTGCGTTTGGCGCTTTTAGAAGCCGACGTTAACTATAAAGTGGCTAAAGATTTTACTAATGCTGTTACAGAAAAGTGTATTGGCGAGAATGTTATGGAAAGTCTTACCGCCGCACAAATGGTTATTAAAATCGTTCGTGACGAGTTGACCGCTCTTATGGGCAGTGAACAAGCGCGACTTAAAATTTCCAATAAAATACCGACCGTTATTATGATGTGCGGTTTGCAGGGTTCGGGTAAAACTACCCACTCGGCAAAATTGGCAAAACACTTAAAGGCAAAAGGTCACAGACCTATGCTTGTGGCTTGTGATATTTACCGCCCTGCCGCTATTGAGCAGTTAAAGGTTGTAGGTAAAGCAGTTGATACCCCTGTTTTTGAAATGGGTACCGAAAAGCCCGAGAAAATCGCCAAAAAAGCGATTGCTCACGCAAGGGATTATGGCCACGATTTTGTGATTTTGGATACCGCAGGTCGTTTGCATATTGATACCGAGCTTATGGATGAGCTTAAACGCATTACCGAGACGGTTGATGTTGATAACATCCTTTTGGTAATTGACTCTATGGTGGGTCAGGATGCGGTTAATATTGCAAAGTCATTTAACGATATTCTTGAAATTGATGGTGTTATTCTCACTAAACTTGACGGTGATACCCGTGGCGGTGCGGCACTTTCGGTTAAGGCTGTTACGGGCAAACCGATTATGTTTGCTGGTGTGGGTGAAAAACTTGACCAATTGGATGAGTTCCATCCCGACCGCATGGCTTCGCGTATACTCGGTATGGGTGATGTGCTCTCCTTTATTGAAAAGGTTGAAACCGAGATAGACGAGAAAAAAGCAGAAGAAACTGCTAAAAAATTAGCTGAAAATAAATTCGATATGAACGATTTGCTAGACCAGTTCCGTCAGATTAAGAAAATGGGCTCACTTAAGAGTTTAATTTCTATGATACCCGGTATGGATAGGCAAATGAAAAATGTTGACATTGATGACCGCGCACTTTTAAGGATAGAAGCGATTATTACTTCTATGACCAAAAAAGAACGCGCCAAGCCCGATATTTTAAACGGCTCACGCCGTAAGCGTATAGCCGCAGGTGCGGGTGTTACTGTGGAAGAAGTAAACAAACTTATGAAACAGTACGAACAGATGAAAAAGATGTTCAAACAAATGAACTCAAAAGGTGGCAAACGCAATTTGATACGTAATATGGGTAATATGAATATGCCCGGCGGTATGCCACCCGGTGGATTTGGTTTTTAGGCGACTTTTGGTTGCTTAGAATATAAAAAAGTTTTCAAAACTACAATTAAATTTGGAGGTGTAATAAATGGCAGTTAAAATCAGACTTCGTCGTATGGGTGCTAAGCGTGCTCCTTTCTATCGTGTAGTTGTTGCTGATTCGAGATTCCCCCGTGACGGTCGCTTTATCGAAGAAATCGGTACTTATGACCCCACTAAGGACCCCGCAGCAGTAAACATTGACAGCGAAAAGGCTAAGAAATGGATTGCTAACGGTGCTCAACCTACCGATACAGTTAAGGCTTTACTTAAAAAGAACGGCGTTCTTTAATTTAAAGTAAACTTGTGAGGTAAAGTAATGAAAGAATTATTGGTTTCTATCGCTTCGGGTCTTGTAGAAAATCCGAGCGAGGTAAAAGTAGTTGAAGAAGAGCCTAACGAAGAAGGCGTTATTGTTTTCCACTTGCAAGTGGCGGAAAATGACGTTGGCCGCGTTATCGGTAAGCAGGGCAGAATTGCCAAGGCTATCCGTACTGTAATGCGCGCCGCTGCTAATAAAGCAGGCGTTCAGGTTGCAGTTGAAATCGACTAAACTAATGTAAGCATACCCCCACAGCGTTGGGGGTATTTACATAGGAGTAATTATGAAGAAAAGATATCTTGAAGTAGGAAAAATTGTAGGTACTCACGGTGTTAAAGGTATGACCAGAGTACAGGTATGGGCAGACAGCCCTGATTTTCTTAAACAGTTTAAATATTTATATACCGATAAAAACGGCGGTGATAAACTGACCGTTTTAAAGGTGCAACCGCACGGCAATATATCACTTTTGGCTTTTAAAGGTGTAGAAACTATTGAACACGCCGAAAGTTTGCGCAACACGGTGCTTTATATCGACCGTAAGGACGTAAAATTGCCCGAAGGCAGATATTTCATAACCGATTTAATCGGTATTACGGTTTTTGATGCTGATAGCGGTGCGGTGCTTGGGGAAATAAGTGACGTTTCGCAGACAGTCGCTAACGACGTGTGGCATATTAAAAAGGAAGGCAAAGAATATTTGATTCCTACTATTGACGATGTTTTGGTGGATGTTGATATTGAAAGCGAGAAGGCAGTTATAAGACCGTTAAAGGGGATTTTTGATGATGAGAATTGATATATTGACCCTTTTTCCTGAAATGTGCCAAACCGTAATGAACGAAAGTATTATCGGTCGTGCGCAAAAGACGGGCAAGGTGGAGATTGTTTGTACAAATATCCGTGATTATGCTAATAATAAGCATAATAAGGTAGATGATACACCTTACGGTGGCGGTATGGGTATGGTAATGGCGGCAGAGCCGATTTATAACGCTTATAAAAGCCTTTATAACCAAGATGAACCTAAACCGCACCTTGTTTATTTGTCGCCAAAGGGTAAAACTTTTAATCAAAGAAAAGCGGTGGAACTTTCAAAACTGGACCGTTTGGTTTTGCTTTGCGGACATTATGAAGGTATTGACGAACGTGTTATTGAAGAAATCGTGGATGAAGAAATTTCAATAGGCGATTTTGTGCTGACAGGCGGTGAATTACCCGCTTTGGCAGTGGCAGATGCAGTGTGCCGAATGTTGCCGGGTGTACTTTCTGATGAACTGTGTTTTAGTGAAGAAAGCCACTTTGATGGTTTACTCGAATATCCGCAATATACACGCCCTGCCGAGTGGATGGGAAAGAGTGTGCCTGAAGTTTTACTTTCGGGAAATCATCAGAATATTGAAAAATGGCGCAGGTGCAAATCACTTAAAATCACAATGGAAAAACGTCCTGATATGCTTAGTGAGTCTGATTTGAGCGAAAAAGATAAAAAACTTTTGAAAAAATTCGAAGATTGGCTTTAAACTTGTGATAATATTGCACAAATTGTGCCTTGCAAAAACTGCAATTGTTGGATAAATATTAGAACTTTTTCACAAATAATTGACTATCGCATTAAATGTGGTATGATAGCATTGTAAGAAAAAAACACTTGTTGTAAGGAGAATTTATAATGTGCGTTAAAGATGTTGTTATTCACAATCAAGTAGGTTTACATGCCCGTCCGGCTACTTTCTTTATCCAAAAGGCTAACGAGTTTAAGTCTTCTATTTGGGTAGAAAAGGATGAAAGAAAGGTTAATGCAAAAAGCCTTTTGGGTGTTTTATCACTCGGTATCGTAGGCGGTACAACCATTAAGATTATCGTTGACGGTTCTGATGAAAAAGAAGCGCTTGATGGTCTTGTTGCTTTGGTTGAATCGGGTTTTGCTGATTAATTTTTAAAAAATAAAGGGTTGCCTTGATTTTTTTAAAAAAGGCAACCTTTTTCTATTGACAAATTAGAAATTCGTGGTATAATACTATTTGCGTGTAAGTTTCGTATTTACGTATTTCCGGGTGTGGCGCAGCTGGTAGCTTTGAGTTCGACTGCGTCCTGTGGACGAAAAAAGGAGAACGAAAAGGCGTAGCGGTCGAAAAAATACGTCGCTCCAAGACGTGAATTTTTTCGGGCACCGCAAGAGTAAGCGTAGCGCGCGTATATACTACAAAAATTTTATTGCAACGTAATAATTAAATATAATATAAATCCGGGTGTGGCGCAGCTGGTAGCGCGCTTGACTGGGGGTCAAGAGGCCGCAGGTTCAAGTCCTGTCACTCGGACCAAGTAAAACCGCCAAATTCCTTTTAGTTAAGGAGTTTGGCGGTTTTTTATTATTTTCTAAAATATCTAAAAATTTTTAATAACTTTTTTCTATTTCACCGAGCATTTCACCGTGAATACGAAATTTAATAACTGATTATAGTTTATCTGTAATTTGTCTCAGAGAATCTATATCAGTGTGGGTGTAATAAGCGGTCATTTCAAATTTACTATGTCCGATAAGTTTTTGCTTATCGGTTGCAGGAGCTTCGATATTTTTCATCATAGTAGCAAATGTGTGTCTGCAGCAGTGCGGGTTATAAAGATGGGTACCGTCTTCGGAAATAATATCTAAACCAATTTTTGCAAGCGCGGGATAGTAAATTTTATTTCTAAAATGTTTTTCAGTTATTTTATTTCCGTTTTTGGAAAATAAATATTCACCTTTGCCAAATTCTTTGAAAAATGGTAGTATACGAGGAGAGATTGTGATTATACGGTCTTTTCCCGCTTTTGTTTTTGAACCGGTTATAAAATATTGCTCTTCGGCGTTATAGTTTTGTGTCGTCGCACTTAATAGCTCACCGATGCGCATGCCGGTATAGATAAGAATAAGTACATATTTAAGTTCGGGGACTTTGGGGACGTTATCCCATATTAAATTTACTTGTTCTGTAGAAAACGCTATTTTTTCGGTTTTTTCTTCGGGTGGTATATAAATGAATTCAGAATAGTTGCGGTCAACAATGTCATTTTGTATTGCGTAGCGCCAAAGAGCAGTTGTAAGTGACTTCATATTTTTCTTTGTGCGAGTGCCTTTGGGACATTTGTCAATACATTGTTGTAAGTGCTCTGTGCGGATTTTTGAAACCTCAATATAATATAAGGGTGAAAAATATTTATAAGCTGCCTTATAGCAGTTTATAGTATCATTTGTCACTTTACGTTCGTGTATATTAAGCCATTCGGCATAATGGTCTTTGAATTTTATATTGAGATTAACGGCAGGTACAGTCTGTTTTAATTGGGGTAGATATTCCAAAGCTTCTTTTTTTGTGGCAAAACCTGTTTTTGTTGCTTTTTTTCGCATCAGCTTTGTTGTGCCGTCCGGAAGTTCTTTTTTGTCGTAGCCTAATGTGATTTCGACTTTCCATTTTCCGTTTTTTTCTTTGTATACGCTACCCTGACCATTGCCACGATTTTTGAAAGGACGGTCTGAGGTTTGCTTTGTGCCACAAAAGTTGCAGTATATGGAATTGTCGGGTATTTCTTTTTTACATTTTCTGCAAAGCATAAATTACCGTCCTTTCTTTTTTATCTTGTTATAACTTCAAGTTTGTTTTTTTCTAAAATTTCTTTTATTTGTTCTGAGCGGTTATAACGTGTGATATGCGGAATCGCTTTTAAGATGTTTTTGTTGTTTTCGCAGTATATTAAAACAGTTACGAATAGTTTATAAAATGTTTTTGAAAAATCTGTCAAGGTGTAAATGTAATCTCTATTAGTGTCACCTCTATCGGATACTAATTCCTCGTTATACATTTCAATGCCGTATTCTTGGAAAAATACGTTATAAGTATTAACGTCATTTATTAACAAGAAATTACGAAGCATATACATAAAGTATTCGGCTTCGGTAAAGTGAATAAGTTTTATAGGCATAGTTAAGCGGTTATCGAAATAATCGTTTATGATTTCTTTTTTGAAAAGGTTTATTATTTTTTTAAGATTTTCTTTTTCATTTTCTTGCGAAATTGAAAAACGGTATGGTTTTTCAACATTTAGTTGCAGTTGCTGATTATGCAGAATATTGAATAAATCCGTATTTTTAATCCAAGAGATATTTTTAAAAAGTTTATTTTTTAGAAACATAGTAAATCCTCCTTGAAGATGAAGATTATTATTCAATTGTGGGGGGGATAGCATATATGACATTCTCTATATTTTTTGGCGGCTTCTGATAATGTGATTTTTATTTTAGATTTTTTTAAGCAGTAGCAGTTGGAAGTATGGTAACAGTCGCCGGTTTCAGTTATGTATACATAAATTTCGTCTGCTTGAGATTTACTAACAGATTCAGATTCAATTTTTGCATTACTACAAGCTGTCAGTGAAAAAATAAGTATAAATAATATAATTAGAGGTTTTTTCATTTTTTGGATTTCCTTTTAAAATTGTAAAATTGCAAAGAGGAGGGTCAAAATACTTATAATCGTTAATATAAAATTCCAGTGGGAACTGATTTTGTCTTGGTCGCACAAAGCACAAAATCCTCTAAAGATTTGAATAGCACCATAAATTGATAATGGTAATATAACAATACCGATTATTAAAGAACCTTTGCCCACAATTTTTATAAAGTTGACACAATAACCTAAAATTTCGTAGAATTCAACTCCTAAAGCAAATAGCATTAGAGCAAGACAAAAAAATAAAATGATGACCCACATAAGTTTTGATAATATATTTTTCATTTTAAACTCCTTGGTAATACTCTAAAGCCTTTTGCATAAATTCTTGAGTTACGCCGAAGTGTTCGGAGAGTTCCCAAACGTTATGACACCATTTACAGGCTTCCTTTAACTCGTCCTTTGGGACGAGTTTTTTTATTGCCCATTTATCAGCGCGGTGTTCGTGCCTTTCACGAATATCGCAAACGGCATATTGATTATAGAATGCACCAGTTTCACAGTGGCCGAGCTCGTGGGCGAGTTTTACTTTTTCATCGGATGTATTTTTTATTTTGAAGGGGTCTATGGCAATATAACAATTACCTTCTTTTAGAACAGATATACTTTCGCATACATTCATATCAAATGCGAAGACGGGGATATCATCTGTTTTTGCTATATCGTAAAGTGTTGTCAGGGTCACGGGGTATCTTCCTTTTTCTTTTCACGGATGAACTGAGCGAAACGGCGTACATCATCCAACATTTCGGGGGTGATATCTTTTGTATCGCCGCCCCAAAGAGCGAACATTAACGTTTCGTTGTTAATGTCAGCGGAAACGTCGGATTTTAAAATATTGTTTATAGCCCTTTGTTTTTCGGGTTTTGTGCGATATTCCATTATCATAATTTTTTCATTATTACTCGCTATAAGGTTATCGTCCGGTTTTTCATACGGGGGGATAATATCGTTTTCAAATACAAGAGGGGGAGAATAGGGCGGTGTAAAGTCATATATAGGTTTTACGTCTAAAAGATAATCGGTGGAAACACCGAGAAATTCTGCGATTTTTCCTATATGTTTAAGATAGGAAGTATTTGCACCGGTTTTCCATCCGGTAAAAGCGGTCTTACCAAGACCCAAATAATCCATTAACTGTTTTTGAGTTTTGTGTTGGTCTTTTAAAAGAGTTTGAATTTTGTCAAAAGTAGCCAAAATATGCACCATCCTTTTATTTAATTATACAAAAGTAATTAAAATAAAAACTTTTGTATTGACAGTAGTCAAAATGTGCACTATAATAGCCTTGTCGAAACTGCTTGACGGGTTGAATTTACATAAATGGTTTGTCGTGGTGAAAACAAGCCTTTCTCTTACGTAAATATCAACCTTACCGATATTGGCGATTTATCGGTATGAACATAAAATCTTCCTGAATTTTACGCAGTGAGGCCAAAAAGTACGTACTATGGAAACTGTCGCAAGTTCATAGTACACTTTTTGAACACTTTTGTCAAGTGGTTTTGACAAAAAATATTAAAGAAGGTGATAGTTTGTACGAAGTTTTTATTGCGGATTGTAAAAGGGAAATGAGGCTCCGCAAAATGAACAATGGTGATTTGGCAAAGGCTACGGGATATACCAAGTCGAGTATAAATGCTTTTTTCGCAGATATTAACGGCAGGGAAAAGAGTGATAACGTAGCAAAGGCTATTTCGGTAGTATTGGGGGTGGAACTTTAATGGCAGACAATAAAGTTATTGAAGCAGTTATGAAAGCAGCGCAGGAGTTGAGTTTTGAAGAATGGCTTTTGGTTTCAAAAGCTATTACGAGAGCCTTTGCCGAGAAAGAACATAGGCAAAGAAAAGAATTAAAACTACAAGATACCGAAAGAATGAAATATTTTTATACAATGGGTCAGTATTAAGGCAATCCCTCCGTCACGGCTTTGCCGTGCCACCTCCCTTTGCACAAAGGAGGCTATGAAGCGGAAAATTTAATAATTAAGGAAGGTGAAAGAATGACACTTGATGAATTAGAGGTATTACCAAAAGAAATGTTAGTGCCTACCGATATTGCTCCGATACTTGGTTGTACACCGTATACCATAAACGTTTGCACACGTAATGGTGAAAACCCGTTTCCATTCCCGGTGATACGGATGGGTACGAGGGTAAGGATACCGAAAATACCATTTATAAAGGCAATGCGTGGAGAAAGTCCTGAAAATAAAAAGTGACCGCTTACGAGTGGGAACTCAATAAGCGGTCATAAGAATATCAACCATACATATTATAAACCAAATTATGACGGATGTCAAATATTTAATTTAAGGATGTGTAAATATGGAGCAAAAGATTTATGAAATATTGAACGAATTGGGTGTGCCTTTTAGTGTGCTGGGTAGGCAATATATAGTGAGAGCGGTGGTTCTTGTGTTTCAGAACGGCCGTATGGCTATGACCAAGGAATTGTATCCGCAGTTAGCAGATGAATTTAAAACACGGAGTGTTAGGGTGGAACGTGCTATAAGGCATGCGATTGAAAGAGTTTTCGATAGCGGAAACGTTGCGGCGGTTGCGAAATATTTTGGCGCCAACGTAGATTACCGCACGGGAAAGCTTACCAACACGGATTTTATTTACGGTTTAGCCGAATATTTAAGATTTCATAGTTAGGAGAGAGGAAAATGAAAAATTATATTTTTATAGACGGGATTGCTTTTTGGGTTGTTGTTATATTTTTAATGGTTGTTTTTCTTTTATTTATTGCGCTCGGGAGCGGTTACATAAAAAGCAAAAGAGAAATTGACCATAAGAACAATCAACTTAAAAAACTTCGCCGGGAATATAACGTTTTAATCGGTGAATATCAGAAAGCGACTTTTAAAGTGCCCTCATTTAATATGGAGAATAAAAATGGTAGAAAAGATACGAAAACTTATGCGACCCGGTGACTATATTTATTCGGCAAATGGTGGGAAACCTTTGCGGGTTAAAGAAGTGACTGCGGTTGGCCTTATAACAGATAAAGATTTTTTTAGTTACGAAGAACATGGTAGTTTGTATTTTTTGACCGAACGAGGATATAAAGATAATTTACTTAATCAGTCAGTTTCCTTGTTATAACTCTCTCTAAGAGGGAGCCTATTAGATGAAAAAGATTACTCCCTCAGTCAAACGCTTTGCGTTCGACAGGGAGCCTTTAAAGTGAAATTAATGTAAAGGAGAATGAAAATGCAATTAAAAAATAAAGCAGAGCGTGAGCGCTTTTTAGAAAATTATAAAAAATGGGAACTATTTAGAGAGATTCCTGAACTTAAACTTAAATTTTACCGTTATGAATTTTCCAATGGCTCAGTAATAATAGCGACTGAGTATGCTGCTATGCGGTTTGTGAGTTTTGGTCGCAGTGGCGCTAAATATATTGAAAGCGTTTCGGTAAAGTATCATTTACTTTTAGATGTGACTGATAAATATAAAACACAATTTTCTGAAAATGAATATAAGCTTTATAATCCGACCGGAGATAGTAAAACGGCAATAGTAGAGTATATGACTAAAACAAAGCCTGATATAGAAGTTGTGGGTGATGAGTAATGTGCAAGTGCATTAAGACGGGGGAAGAGTTACCCAACCGCACGGTCAACTTTTCGGGATACGAGTGCCGATGGCATGACCGTTTTGGTTGCAGGTGTGAGCATTACAGGCATATTTTTATTGACGGTACGAACTGTGCGCTATTGCGAAAGCCCGTAGACGTGCGGAAGATACTGGGGGTAGGGGGCAAAAGCTCTTGACTCTTACAGACTTTAACGGTAAACGTGGACAGGCCATAGGTCAAGCTGCACGTGCCTGGGAAGAAATGGGTCGGATACTCACAAGAAGTGTGATTGATGATATTACATATTATATAGACCGTGGGATTTCATCCGACCTTATTATAAAAGCAATTGATATAACAATAGATAAGAGAGCGGATTGGCGATATACCAGAGCCATTTTAAGAAGATGCTTGGAAGAAAAGGTATATACCGTACGTGATTTTGAATTTAAGACCCTTTTTAAAAAAGGACTGATTACCGCCCAACGAGAAGGAATAAATGTATTAGATGATTTTGCATTTTCTTTATATCTGGCGGCGACGGTCTTTAAAGAGCATATTGTGGACATCCAAAGAGATTTTGAAATGTATCTCTTGGCCGTTGAAAATGGAGATACATCAGAATGGGACGAGAAGTGGGAGCGTGTCAGTGACACATTTTCATCAGTGAATAGTGAGGAGTGAAAAGCGTTGTGGCGCGTGGGGTGACAATCCCTCCACCGCTAACGCGGTCCCCCTGTCTCGCCTGCCGGCTCGGTCGGTGCTTCTGCTAATGCAGAGGTGTCCACCGGACACCCGCACCCTTTACACAAGGGAGGCTTTGGGAGAGAAAACTGAAATTAAGAAATTTTGAAAATCGGTATAATTACCGATATAAAGCCTTGATAAGAATATTAACTAACGGAAAAAATCAACACTTAAAAGTTAAGAAAAAGTTGGATTGGGATGATGATTGATTTTTTAACTCCCTCAGTCAAACGCTTTGCGTTCGACAGCTCCCTCAAAGAAGGAGCCTTGAAGATGAAAATGATGTTAAAGAGGTAAAAAATGAAACCGATATACAGACAACGAATAATTAAGGCGGGTAACACCATTGAAGTGGAAAATACATACCCCACACGATTTGGTGATACTATGACCCGAAAGAGACGTGGCAAGGCGACACCCGAAGCTATGCAAGTCTATAACGAGGAGTTGGCTATTAGAAAACTCACTCGTCTTATAAATGCAAACTTTGTGCCTGACGACTGGTTGGTCACGTTCCATTATGAAAACCATAACAGACCTGAGGCTTATGAAAAGGCTACGGCTCAGCTGGGTGCTTTTCTTCGGAAACTACGTAAGGTTTATGCAGAGTGGGGTGTGGAATTCAAATATATAAAGCGGACCGCCTACGGTGAGCGAGGGGGTATTCACCACCACGTTATATTGCCGCAAGGGGAAAAGTTTAAAGAAATTACTATTCTTTGGAAAGAACACATAAAAGCCACACGTGATGCACGTCCGCCCGACTGTCGTGCACTTTATGATACCGGTGAATATTCTTCACTTGCGGCGTACATAGTGAAACAACCGATGCATAGTGATAATGATGGATATATCAAGAAGTGGGTAGGCTCTCGCAATCTTAAAAAGCCTGTGGAAGAACCGCCAAAAGATATTTATGAAATCAAGTGGAAAGAGCCGCCTGTGGCCCGTCCCGGTTATTACATAGACACCGACAGCATCCGTGCAGGATGTAACCCCGTGAATGGCAGACCGTATTTATTTTACCGTATGGTGAAGTTGCCACCTGATTTCCATTGTTACGATGAAAATAACAAACGGCTTTACGGCAGTGATGCTATTAAATATTTTCGACAGCACAACAAAGAGTGGATTCGGGATAATTTCTGGAGCCTGGATGGTTGCGAGGGTGAAATTATTACTAAATCGGAAGAAGGTGATTAAGGTTGCTTGAACAGGAGTTAGAGTCTATAAGGCAAGTTTTTTGTGTGACGTTGCGAGCGCGTTCGGTGAACGATGCAGCGAGCAAAAGGAAGCGCCGCGGTCGGCAAGCGAGATACGGCAGTATCGAGACGTCGGGTACCGCAAGAGTAAAAGTATTGCAAATATCTGCTTATTTGCAAAACACAGGATGAAATGGACGGTATTTGCGAGGAATGTCCGCTTAATAAGTTGGCGGAGATTGTGAATGAGTAAATTGATATGGAAACGAAATATATTTTAATAATTGCCGCATTTGTCGTTTTGGCGGTGTGGATTTGGAGGACGAAGTGATGAATAAATACATATTTCCTTCGGTGCTTATTGTTTTGAATTTTGGGGCGGCGGTGGTGTGTGCCGGTGCGAGAGATTTTAAGATGGCGTTATATTGGCTTGCCGCCGCAGTGCTGAATATTTGTGTGACGTTTTAGGAGGGATAAACAATGCTTAAACGTTGTCGAAATTGCGGGATAACGTTTGAAACCGAAAGGTCGCGTATACTTTGTGATGATTGTAAAGGGTATAGGGCAACCAATAAACCGAAAGCGAAAGTGTCTATATCGATACCGGAAATGAGCAAGATTATAAAAAAGCACAACGATAAATACGGGACAAGTTATACATACGGTGAATTTTGTAATCTTGTGAAGCAAAAGAAAATCACTATAAGGAACGGTGGAAGTTTTGAGAAAAGACTCCCTTAGCGAAAATTTGATTTAAGGGGGAAAACT
Source organism: Acutalibacteraceae bacterium (assembly GCA_045536525.1). Lineage (GTDB taxonomy): Bacteria > Bacillota > Clostridia > Oscillospirales > Acutalibacteraceae > UBA737. Next base: position 19,263 of record JAZSNT010000041.1, on the reverse strand, counting down.
CCCTCCGTCACGGCTTTGCCGTGCCACCTCCTTCGGTGGTGGAGGCGTTCAGATGAAATTGATGTAAAAGGCAGGTGAGGTGTATTGAATTGGAAAAGGGAAGCCGGGAACGACCTTAGGAGTTATCCTGAGCGAAAGGCGGCTTGTGAAAATATCCGTGAGAGGATAAAGATTTTAGAAGAGCAGTTCACTTCCTTGCACGGTATTTCTACCGACACGCCCGTTATGGGTGGTATGTCAAGGCAGGAAGAAAAGATGCTTGACAACATATCAGAACGTGAGAAACTGTCTTCGAGTCTTAAAATAACCGAAGATTTAGTTAGGCTTACGGAAAAAGGGCTTGATGTTCTCGAAAAACGGGAACGGCAAGTCCTTGAAGGCTTTTATTTTGAACGGTCGGAGAACAACGTGGAGAGGCTTTGCGAAAAGTTTCACCTTGAAAAAACTCGGCTTTATGAAATTAAGGATATCGCTCTTCGGAAGTTTACTATCGCTATGTATGGCACAGTGGAGATTTGAGCTCCCTCCACCACCGCATGCGGCGGTCCACTCAAAGATGGAGGCTTTTAGATGAAAAATATGTAAAAGCGGAAAAAGAGCGGAACATTTGGCATTTGTTTTATGATAAAATGATATTGTAAGAAACTGGACAAGCGGTTTGAAACGAAAACCGAACTATCCAGTTTTTTTGTTTTGTGCCGGATATAATAGCCGGCGGGTGAGGTTGGTGGGTGACGTTGCGAGCGCTCACGGTGTGAGATACAGCGAGCAAAAGGAAGCGCCGCGGTCGACAAGCGAGATACGGCAGTATCGAGACGTAGGGTGCCGCAAGAGTGGGGTGACAATCCCTCAGTCAGCTTCGCAGACAGCTCCCTTTACACAAGGGAGCCTTTTATCGCGTGTGTGCGCACGTGCGAGACTCTAAATATAAGGGAGTGAGAAAATGGCAACACTTTGCAACACTTCGGGCTATTATCCGAAGGTTAAAGGTAAGCGCAGAAAAGTGGCTGAAAGGCTTGCAAGTCCGGAATTTGATGGCAATATTACGAGGTTGTGCGATGAAATGGGTGTTGCACGTTCAACTCTTTACCGTTGGTATGATGATTCGGATTTTATGGGATATGTTGAATGGCTTATAGAAAAGTATACCGATAGCGAACTTGCAAACGCCTGGAGAGCGCTTGTGAAGAAGGCAAACGGCGGCAACGTTGAAGCGTTAAAGCTATTCTTTGAGCTTAAAGGAAAATATAAGCAGGAAATTGCAATAGACGGTGGCGTGGTGTTTATTTCGGGAGAGGATGATATTCCTGATTAGAAAAGGACAGTATAACAATCCTCCCACCGCAAGCGGTCCCCCCTCCTTTGCACAAGGAGGGCTTGGACGGAGTTATAATTTACCCGAAATAATCGGGAGCGGTTACGGGGAATTTTGGCGGGATACAAAAAGATACAGAGTTTTAAAGGGCGGTAAAGGTAGCAAAAAGTCGGCTACCACCGCCTTGAATTATATATACAGGCTGATGCGGTATCCTGATAGTAACTTGCTTGTGGTAAGGGGCGTTATGAACACCCACCGTGACAGTACATTTGCGCAACTTAAATGGGCGCAGGAAAAGCTTGGTGTTAGTCATTTGTGGCAAAATACAGTAAGCCCTATGGAAATGACTTATAAGCCGACCGGGCAAAAGATACTTTTTCGCGGTTTTGATGATGTTTTGAAGCTTGCTTCTACCACTGTTGCCAAAGGCTATCTTTGTTGGGTGTGGATAGAGGAAGCTTATGAAATAGCAAGTGAAGCCGATTTTGATAAGCTAGACTTATCTGTTCCGCGCGGTAACGTGCCCGGACATTTGTTTAAACAAACCACCTTAACCTTTAACCCTTGGAGTGAAACGCATTGGCTTAAAAAGAGGTTTTTTGATACCGAACATGATAACGTGAGTACATATTCAACCAATTATTTATGCAATGAGTTTTTGGATGATACTGACCGTCTTGTTTTTGAACGTATGAGAGCGGAAAACTACCGCAAATATACGGTGGCGGGGCTTGGTGAATGGGGTATTGCGGAAGGTCTTGTGTTTGAAAACTGGGAAGAGCTTGAATTCGATTATAACGAATTAGGCATAGAGCGCGATGAAAAGGGCAAAATCGTGACCGATGATAGTTGGAAATACAGGTCATTCTTTGGTCTGGACTACGGTTACACCAATGACCCGACTGCTTTTATCGCTTTTGCGGTAAACAAGGTTGATAAAGAAATCTTTATTTATGACGAGCATTATGAAACAAAGATGCTCAATTCAGATATTGCTACTATGATAAAGCGTAAAGGCTTTGCAAAGGAGCGCATCCGCGCCGACTGTGCCGAGCCGAAGTCTAGCGATGACCTGCGCCGTCTTGGTATTGGCCGAATTTTACCGTCTGTTAAGGGTAAAGACAGCATTATAAACGGTATTGCACAGATTCAGGAGTATAAAATCTACGTGCATCCAAAGTGTGTAAACACGATAAAGGAGCTTAGTTCTTACTGTTGGCAAAAAGACAAGAGTGAAAACGGCATAAACAAGCCTGTTGATACGGATAATCACTTAATGGATGCGTTCAGATACGCAATGTACGACGTTATATTTTTTCATCCGCAAAAGGAAAAGCCACGTGCACGCCCTGATAGGAGTAATATTACTGCCGAAGATATGAACGGTGTTTGGGGGTAACCCCCTTCGTCACGGCTTTGCCGTGCCACCTCCCTTAAAGATGGAGGCTTTAAGAGAAAATTGATGTAAAGGAGAATTGTTATGCAATTGGTTTTAAATGCTGTTTTATTTTGTTTTATCGCTTTTGTAGGCGGCTTTTGGTTTGCAAAAGGATTTTCTATTGGGTCAAAGCCGAAAAAGGCTAAAAAGCCAAAAATCACACCCAAACCCTTAACTCCAGAGCAAGAACGTCAAGCCGAGCGACAAAAACGTGAGGAAGAGAATTTTTGGAATTACAACGGCAGTAGGCAGGAGTGACAATCCCTCAGTCTTGCCTAACGGCAATCCGGCTCTCTTTACACAAGGGAGCCAATAAATACATTTCAAAAGAGAGCGGAAAGCGGAGGAGGATATGTTGTTTAAGTGGGAGCAAAACAACAGTCCGAGAGCGGTTTATTCGTTCTTTTTTGTTTGTAAATAAAATAATGGCTATACCATAAGCCGAAAAAAGGAGTATTTGATATGGACGAAAATAACGTTCAGAACGCACAGGAACAGGAAACCATACCCGGTACTGTGGAGACACCCGAGGAAGCGGAAACCAACGTAGAGACCGACACTGCATCAGAAGGCGGTCAAAACGGTGACAATGCTTCCACGCAGGACAATGATGGTAACGAGAGCGGTACCGAAAACGGCGCCGAACAGGAGGCCCCTTTCCTTGAAATTCGTTATAACCACGAAAGCCGAGGACTTACACGTGAAGAAGCGATAACGCTTGCTCAAAAAGGAATTCATTTCCAAAATACTTATGATAGTTTAGAGCGTGTTGCCGCTTTAAAGGGCGTTTCGGTTAAAGACCTTATAAGCGGTCTTGAAACGGCGCAGGACGAAGCGTACCGTAAGGGTCTGATTGAAAAGTTTGGTGATGATGAAGAGACTATCGATAAAATGATGGAACTTTACAACATTAACAAACAAAAACTTTGGATAATGCAAAGGCAAATAAAAGAGCCGCAGCCGAAGCGGAGGAGCAGTCGGTAAATGAGAGGTTGGCACAGGAGTTTGTTGAAATGAAAAACGGCGACTTCCCCGAGCTTTCGGAGTTTAAGGATTTGCCCGAAGAGGTAAAACGCGCCGCCTTCGAGGGTCTTTCATTATCCCACGCATATCTAAAATACAAACACAACGAAAACAAGAAAATCGCCGCCGCAAAGGCTCAAAGTGAAGCAGCAGCGAAGAAATCTACGGGTTCTTTGGGAAGCCCTGACGAAGAGGGAAGAATCTCTTTTGAGAGCGGATTCTTAAAAGGACTTATGGGCTAAAACAAAAATTATATTTAAAAGGAGAAAATTATTATGCCTAATGTTATTGCAGTAGCAACCAAATATGCTTCCGAACTTGACAAGAAAATTATTCAGGGAGCAAAGACCGGCTTTTTTGCCGATAGTAAGTTTAAAGCAATGTTTACAGGTGCAAGAACTGTAAGTTTGCCTGTATTCGATGCCGATGGTTTGGGCGACTATGACCGTTCAGGTGGTGAAGGTGGCAACCTTGGTTATTCTCGCGGTAATGTTACCGTTGAGCGTAAGGAATATGTTTTGGAAATGGAACGTTCCAAACAGCTTATAATTGATGCGCAGGATGCTGACGAAAGCGGTGTAGGCAACCTTGTTGGTCAAACCGTTAGCGAATATACCCGCTTGAAAGTTAATCCTGAAATTGATGCTTATGTTTTATCTAAGCTTTTCAAAACAGCAGTTGCTAAAAACAACAAGACTACTTTTGACAGTTCAAAGGCAGTAGAACAAATGATTAACGCAATCAATGGTGCGGAAGCGGCATCGGGTTATGCGAATGAAGAAATGATTGCGTTTGTTGACCCTGTTATGTATGCGGAACTTATGAACAGCGAAAAACTTCAGCGCTCAATTACCGTAAGTGATTTTAAGCAAGGTGAATTAAATCTTAAGGTGAAATCTCTTAACGGTGTTGCACTTATTCCTGTATCGGCAGATAGAATGAAGAGCGAATTTAAATTTGGTGAAAATGGTTTTGCCCCTGAAGAAGGTGCAGTTACCGCAAACGCTATTATTCTTCCCAAGAGCGCAGCATCGCTTGTTAAAAAGGTTGATAAGGTTGACGTATATTCACCTGATGTTGTTCAGGATATGGATGCTTACAAAGTAAACTTCCGTTTATATTACGATTGTTTTGTTACAACTTCTAATGAAGGTTTAATTTTTGCTATTGGAGGCTAATGACATGTTCAAAATGCGTAATTCGACAGGTAATGCAATAGTAATTGCAAAAAGTGAGCGCCGCCGCGATGCACTTATAACTTTGGGATTTACCGAAGTTAAAGAAGAAATCAACCTCGACAAAATGAAGGTTGAGGACCTTGAAAAGTTTGCTAAGGAGAAGGGCATTGACCTTTCCGATTGCGCAAACAAGGCTGAAAAACTTGCAAAAATTAAGGAATCTATCGGCGAATAGATAAAATTAAAGGTACTCGAATTTTCGGGTACCTTTATTCTTGCATATAGAGAACGACAATCCCTCCGTCACGGCATTGCCGTGCCACCGTCTCGCCTGTCGGCTCGGTCGGTGCTTCTGCTTTGCAGAGGTGTCCACAGGACACCCGCACCCTTTACACAAGGCAGGCGGGGAGCGAGAGGCACTTTTTTGGGAGTGGATGACATAAATTCGGGAGTGAATGACATTGTTTTGGGAGCAAAACGCAAAAATTTAAGAGTAAACTCCCTCAGTCACCTGTGGTGACAGCTCCCTCTAAGAGGGAGCCTTTTAGATGAAAATGATGTAAAGGAGAAGTTATAAAATGAGTTTGAAAATAACAACTGAACCAAAGGCAGTTTTTTCAGAATATAAAAAAGGAAATGAATATAAGGCGAGTATTGGTGAAAAGGGCATCTTTGAACAGTCGAAGATAAACGAACGCTTTTACGTAGGTGACCAGTGGTATGGGGCGAAGTGTGGAAATGACAGACCTTTGGTACGTCGCAATATTATAAAAAGAATAGCCGACTACAAACTTTCGGCGATTACTGCCGCGCCGATAGCGGTTAATTACAGTGCAGACGGTGTACCTGATAACTCTTCACTTGAAAATCAGGTTAACGAGTACAGAGAAGGGCTTAAAAACGGTGAAGATTTTGTAGCAGAAACCGATGATGCAGAGATTTCGGTTATAACCTCGATATTGTCCGACTACTTTAAGACTACCGCCGAGAGAGTTAAATTTGACAGTAAAAAAGAAGTATTACTTCGGAATGCTTATATTTCGGGTACCGGAATTGCTTATACTTATTGGGATACCGATATAAACACAGGACTTTACGTCGATAAGGCACGTAACGTTCCTATAAAGGGTGATATTGCCTTTGAAATATTGGACGTGGAGAACGTTATTTTTGGCGACCCTAACTGTGATGACGTGCAAAAGCAACCGTTTATTATCATTTCGCAGAGAGCGGATGTAGAAGATATTAAAAGGGAAGCACGTCGCAATTGTATAAGCGCAGATGATATAGAAAATATAAAGCCCGATGGCGCCGACAGTTATGAAACCAATGCCGGTACCCGTGGTGAGCAAGAGCCCGAAGACAGCAAACGAGTTACTGTGCTTACAAAGTTTTATAAAGAATGGAATAACGAAGGCACAGGCTTTAAGGTGATGTGTGTGAGGATGTGCGAAAAATCGTACGTCAGAAAATCGTGGGATACAGGGCTTACGCTTTATCCTTTTGCGAAGATGTGTTGGCAGTCTCGCAAGAGTTCGGCTTACGGTGACAGTGAAATTACATATCAGATTCCCAATCAGATAGCGCTGAACCGTGCTACAAGTTCGGGTATATGGGCGCTTATGAAAACAGGTATGCCGCTTACTGTGGTAAACGGTGACACTATAACAGAACCGCTTACCAACAATCCCGGTGAGATTGTAAAGGTTTACGGTACTGCCGAAGACGTTGCGGGTGCTGTAAGGCATGTGAATCCGCCTTTGTTTGGAAATCAGTTACTTGGTATGTTAAACGATTTATCAAACAATACGCTTCATGACAACGGCGCTACCGATGCGGCGCTTGGCAGTATAAGGCCTGATAATGCCGCCGCAATCATTCAAATGCGGGAAGCATCGTTACAGCCTATGCAGTTATATCAAAATGCTTTTTACAGCACCATAGAGGATATTGCACGTATTTGGGCGGACTTTTGGATGCATCTTTACGGAGACAGACGTTTGCGTGTGGAAGATAACGACGGTGTATATTACGTTCCGTTCCATCCCGCACGTTATGAAAATCTTATTCTTACAGCACGTATTGACGTAGGCTCTAACCCTGTATGGAGTATGTCGGGTACTATATCGGTGCTTGATTCACTTTATGGTGCGCAGATTATCAATAAAATACAGTATCTTGAGCGTATGCCAGACGGTATTATTCCTAATAAGACGGGACTTTTGCGTGAGGCACGTGAGGAAATGGCGCAACAACAGATACTTATGCAACAACAGATGATGCAAGAACAGGCCGCTATGGGCGGCGGTGTTCCGCCCGAACAAATGTCAGATGCGGAAATACCTTCGGTACCGCCGGAAGAATTACCGTCTGAGGAAATGACAGAAGAACCTGTGGAGGTAGTATGAGAATGACAGCTAATGATATTTTACAAAGGGCTTTGGCTCTTTTGGGATATGCCGAAAATAACGGCAATACACAATTAACACAAAGAATATTACAAAAAGCTTTGCCGCTTATAAACCTTGTGTACGGAGATATTGCCCGTATAGAAGGTCTTGAAAAAGACAGGATATCTAGTCTTAATGACGAAATAGAGTTATCCAACAAAGCGGCGGATGTTTTCGCCTCCGGTGTCGCCGCATACATTGCCGGTACGGAAGGTGACGACGGTGCGCAAAGCTTTTGGTCGGCCGAATATCAGTCACGCAGAACAACATTAAGCAAAAGGACCGAGTATAAGGATGTTCTGCCTGTGCCGGAGTATTAACGTAATGCGGAATTCACAATCCCTCCGAGTTTGCTTACTCAAACTCACCTCCCTTTACACAAGGGAGCCTTTTAGATGAAATTGATAACTCCCTCAGTCAAACGCTTTGCGTTTGCCAGCTCCCTCCCCGAGGGAGCCTTTTAGATGAAATTGATGTAAAGGAGAATATATATGAGATTGCCTATAAGAAGAACGCAAGGCTCTTCACTTTTAGGGCTTCCTGATTTATCCGGCGGTCTTAATATGCGAGACGGCATAAGTGAAGTTTTAGATAATCAACTTACCGAGTGCAAAAATATGTGGTGGAAAGACGGTGTTCTTTGTACACGATACGGAATGTATGAAAACGTAAGGCATGCGTTCAAAATCCACTGGTGCTCAAATGCTAACGGCATTTATGTCAGAGCCTACTGTTTCACTTAACCTTTTGATGAATGCTGTCAGAAAGGCTCAAGATGGAACAAAGGAGGGTAAGCGCTACGCGGTAAGTGCGGTTGCCGCATTTGTGGGTAGTGTTGCACTTAATGCGTTTCTTAAATCTTTTGTTACAGCGGCGCGTGATGATGACGAGGAAGAAACATATTTAGAAAAGTATACCGGTGAGTTTTTAAGCAATTTTCTTTCTGATGTAAACCCGCTTAGTTTAATTCCTTTTGTTAAAGACGTGATATCGATATTTGAAGGATACACCGTAGAGAGAGCGGATATGAACCTTTTCAGTGATTTAGCACAGTCTTTCAAAACATTTTTAAGTGATACTAAGAGCGGTTATGAAAAGTTTGAAAGTATTGCCGGTAGCCTGGCGGCATTCCTTGGCTTGCCTGTTAAAAATGTGTTGCGCGATTTCAGAGCGGTTTATAATTTCTGTAATGATATTTTTGTTACTGACAAAGTTGACAGTGCGGTTAATGAAGAAGTTGACGGTTATTTGGAAGAACTTTCTGACAATGAAACTTATGAGTCTTTGGATGAAGAAGATAAGGAAAAGTTAGAAAAGAACATAAATAAAACCGTCCGTGCTGTGCATGAAGCCGACCAAAGTAAGCAAGATGTGTTTGACGAACTTTATGCCGAATTGAGAAAGAGCCAAAAATCATATAACAAACGTCGCAAGGAATTGCTTGCGGATGGCTACACTGAAGCCGAGATTATGAAGATATATCCATCCTTGTGCAGACCGTGAAAAATAAGGCGGCGCATGTGGAGTCGGCACTTGAAGAAATAAGAGAAGCCGAGAGAACGTTGTCAGAGCTTTTGGGGACTGACGGTAATGATAACGAGTTTATATTCAACGGCGGTAATGCTTCGGGCGTTGTGGATGCGAATTTTGTTATAGATTCTGTTATGAGTCCTTTGAGTCGTAATGCAGTGGAAAACAGGGTTGTTAAGGAATATGTAGATAATACGATTGCAGATGCAACGGCGGATTTCGGTAATCTTCATCCTGTTGGCAGTGTGTTTATAACGAGTGAAGATTTGACACCTGAAACGCTTCAAGAACGTTTTGGCGGTACTTGGGAAAAGCAAAAAGTATTGAAGAGTGTGGGGGGACGAGTTAATATTGTTTTTGAAGGCGATAAAACAAAAGTTGATAAACAAGTACTTGATTCAGATTTTAAAATATTATTAAAATCTGACGAGGAAGGCAAGGTGTCAAAAGATAACAATTTTCATATTACTGTAACACCATTGTCCGGTGTGCCGGAAAGTTGTTTTGTATGTGCAGGTGATGTACTAAACAAAAAAGTAGAATTTGGCGGGGAAACGATTGAATATTTTGCAAGTTTTAACGTGAAGGCATACAGAGCGAATAAGATAGGATTTCCAGTATATTGGCATATAACCGGTGAATCGTACACAGACAACAACGGAAATTATCATTGGATAAGAATAGCTTAAGGAGGTATTGTTATGGCTTACAAAGTTTATGGAAATATGAGATTTTTACCTCGCAGTGATACGTCGGCAAATTGGGAAGCTGCAAACCCCGTGCTTGAACGTGGCGAATGGGGAGCGGTTATAGGCGTGAATGAAACCGGTGACCTGCTTGATACTGTGGAAAGAATGAAAGTGGGTGACGGTATAACACCCTGGAACGATTTGCCGTGGTGGAACGGTCCACAAGGACCACAGGGTGAAAAAGGAGAAAAGGGTGACGGTGTTGGACAAATTACCGAGAAAGGCGGTGAAATCTTTAACTCTTATGAAGGTGAAGACCTTAACCAAGCGTTAGATATAGGAGCACACGCCGAAGGACGACAAACAATAGCAAATAAAAATGCACACGCCGAAGGCAGAAGTACTCAAGCGTTAGGAAATGCATCACATGCAGAGGGTAATCATTCTGTAGCAACTGGTAATATGGGTGCTCATGCGGAAGGTAGGGAAACAAGAGCTATAGCTGATTCTTCTCATGCACAAGGCATAGGAAGTATCGCAGGTACAAAGGCTTTTAAAGTAACCGCCATTGATTTCACCACTACTGAAGAACAGCCTGGGGAAGAAATGATAGGTGCCGTAGCTACATATTATGTGAGTACACAAGGTCATAATGATAATGATGGGCTATCAATACAAACATCTGTCACATCTATCGCAAGAGCGATTGAGTTGGCAAATGCAGTTGGATACATAGCTGGAGACGTTGTTTTTGTTCGTTTAGATAAAGGAGAAAATCATATGGGAGCTCTACCTAAATATGTGTTTGACCTTGTGGTATCTCCGATACAAGAAGATGTAAGAACTACAGTTGCATTAGGTGATGATAGACTTATTGCTAACAATGAAGGACATAATACCTATTATAAAAACATTGAAATAAGTCTTAGTGCACAGTTCTCCAATATGCAAATGTGTAGCAGTAACGTGGTGTTTGATGAAAATTGTGTATTAAAGGGCTATTATGCAACGCTTGTTCTAGGCACATCTTCAGACGATGGTGCTTCTAAACAAGTTGCTGGACAAAAAGTCGTAATAAACTCTAACACATTACCTAATATCAGTTTATCCAATCTTGATTACGCCGCTAAAACGTATATGGGCGATGTCGAATTAGAGTTAAATAATCCTAACATTTATACAAAGATTCTGTTCAACGCATCCTATTTTGATAAAATAAATGGTCAAACAACTTATAATCAAAACGTCAACATTAATATTAAAGATGTACAAAACCTTTCTTTTGACAACCTAACGGGAGTAACCTTTAATAGCGCTGTACAAATTATAAATTCGTCACCACGTGTTTCCATAAATCGTTGGATGTATGGGCTTTCTCAAATAAATGCGCCTATGTGGATATTGACGAATCGTACAGGTTACAAAGATTTGCTATCATTCACCGACCTTGCAGGAATATTTAAAGTCAAAGAAGGTTATGTTGTAAAAGCTATTGACGGTTTTGGAGATGAAGTGTTATCAGATGAAACCACACATATGTTAGATTTATCTGCTAAAGCAGATATGTATACATTTGAAATAGCAAAAGAAGAAGTACACGAGGGTAGAATCACTTTAACAACGAGCGAAGGCTTAGAGACAAATATGTTAGTGTCTATAAAAAGTAAGTCTAATCAAGACTTTATTTTAAACGCTGGTGTTATAAAAGCTATCAATAACCAAATTTTAAGTATAGAAGGCTATCCTTCCCAAATAAATAGATTTTTATCTGCAGACGATGTGTATTTGTTTGTACTGTCAGACGCTACTTTGGGTGATGAAGAACTAGGCGATGGTTCTGCAGCTAATGGATACCAAACAAAAGCTATCGGTAATTACTCGTGCACAAACGGTATAGGTACAATAGCTGTCGGAGATTCTCAATATATTTGTGGTACATTTAATTTAAATAAACCAAACACAGTGTTCGAATTAGGCTGCGGTACTTCAGATGTAAATAGAACAAATGCTTTTGAAGTTTATAAAGACGGAACTGTCTCTGTGTACGGTCTTAAATTAAATAGAAGTAACTTAAGAAAATTACTCGAAACTATATTATAATAGGAGGATAAGATATGTTCAAATTAGCACTTAACGCAGGCCATGGCAAGAAAACGGCAGGTAAAAGATGCCTGAAAAAACTTGATAAAAATGAAACGAGGGAATGGGTGCTCAATGCTCGTATATGTGAAAAGATTGAAGAGAAACTCATAGCATATACGGGTTACACAGTACTTCGTCTTGACGACCCCACAGGCGAAAAAGATATTTTACTTAAAAAGCGCACCGATGCGGCAAACCGTTTCGGTGCTTCATTTTATCTATCTATTCACCACAATGCAGGCGTTAAAGGAGGTTCGGGAGGCGGCTTGACCGTTTACGTATATACCAAAGCAAGTAAAGAGTCTTTGGAGTGGCAAGAAGCATTATATAGAACACTTATAAACCACACAGGGCTTAAAGGTAATCGAGCTGACGGAACTCCCAAAGCAAACTTGCACGAATGCCGTGAAAGTGAAATGCCCTGCGTACTTGTGGAATGTGGTTTTATGGATTCAGCGACCGACGTGTCGATTATTTTGACTGATAAGTTTGCGGAACAAGTGGCAAATGCTTGTGTTAAGGTGATAGTGACAAAAGCAAAGCTTAAAAATAAAGCGTCAGATGTAACTACTACCACCAAAAAGGAAAACAAAGTTCTTTCGTGGCAGAAAGCGGCCATTAAAGATGGTTTTGAATTCTCCAAGTACGGTGCAGACGGCAAGTGGGGAAGCGAATGTGAAGCGGTTGCTAAAAAGGCCATTTGCAAAAAACGTATTACATACAAATATAAAAACCTTACCAAAATCGTTCAGAATGCCGTGGGCGTTGCCGCAGACGGTAAATTCGGTAATGGTACTAAGAATGCAGTTATTAAGTTTCAGAATCTTGTGGGACTCCCGGCGGACGGTTGTGTAGGACCTGACACCTGGAAGAAGATTTTGGGGGTTAAATGATGGACAACATTATTGTGATAGGCGGTGTTGTTGGTGCACTTGCGACTATAATAACCGCTTGTGTTGCGGTGATTCGGGTCGCTATAAAAATCAACAAAAGCGATGAAGAAAAGCGCCGACACATAAAAGAAAATTACCTCGATATTAAAAGGCTTATTATAACGTCACCTTATATGCCACTTAATGAAAGATTGGCGGCCGGGGATACTTATATTAAAGAAGGCGGTAACGGCGGTGTAAAACTGCTGTATCACGAATTATTAGAAAAATACAGAAAGGAGAACCATTATGAAGACTAAGGTTGTTAAATGGCTAAAAGCTGCAGGTATGCGAGCTGTGAAAACGGTTGCAGAAACTGCGGTGGCTACCATCGGCACAAGCGCAGTGATTTCACAGGTGGATTGGAAACTTGTGGTATCTGCATCTTTGCTTTCGGGATTGATTTCATTGCTTGTATCGGTTAAAGGTCTGCCTGAGCTTAGAGATTAAGTGTGGTTTGATATTTCACACTTGTTTCACTGCAGAAACTAAGAAACGGCTTATTTATGCGGTTTCTTAGTTGACTGGGGGTCAAGAGGCCGCAGGTTCAAGTCCTGTCACTCGCACCAAAGCATTCAAACCCGAACCTTTTACCAATCGGTGAAACGTTCGGGTTTGTTGTTTTCTTAAAAGATGTTAAATAGCCTTTGTTTGTGGCAGTACAGTGTGTTTTGCTCTGTACTGCCACTTCTTCGTTTCAATGGATTTCGTACATAAAGGAGATTTGAAATGAAGACTAAAAACGCTTCTAAAGCTAATACAACAAGAGTTGTTTTCTTTATCATTGCACTTACATATAATTTAATATTGGGGTTTTACTTGAGAGACTTTCTTGTTCTTTCTCCCACTTTACAAGTTTTCTATCTACTATCGGCTTTGCCGACTTTGTTTTTGACAGTAAAAATTAATTCTAAAGCAATGAGAGCAGCGGTTTATATTTTACTGATTCTCATTGCTTGTATGAACATTGCTTATGCAGTTTATTGTCGTAGAGTATTTCCCATTTTAGCAATCATATCACTAGGTGTTGTCTTTATGTATTTTATTGCTTTTGCTAACGCTACTTGTAAAGATAGGTTGTTGACGAAAATCTTTGTTTTAGTATTATCTGCTACAATTTTGTTATTGCTTTTCTCAGCATATATTTTCGTCTACAAACAGGATAATCTTTCTCTTACCAACGGTCAGGCAACCTTGTGGGATACAGATACCGTTAAACTTGCTGACGAAATTTGCGCCGACTGCGATACCGACGAAGAAAAGGTAAAAGCGATCTATAATTGGATGATACATAATTTTGAGTATGACTATGACTGTGAACCCTTTATCCAATATTTCAATGCCCGTAAAACCTTAAGCACACGAAAAGGCATCTGTTATGACTTCTCCCATCTGTTTGCCGCACTATGTCGGAGTCAGCACATTCCTTGCTTTGTTGTCGATGGTGATAAGCGTGACAACAACCAATATCACCACACTTGGAATCGAGTTTACTTTGATGGCTCTTGGTGGAATATAGATGTGACTTTTGATACTGTTCAAACAAAAAATCAAGGATCGTTATATGGTTTACGTGAAATTGAAGCTCCGTATAGTCAGGATGGAGAATATTTCATAAAAAGAATATATTGATAATAATAAACGAAGGTCTATGCCAGCTCGGCATAGACCTTCGTTTAATTATGTCCTATTACTCCATCTGGAAAAACAGCGGCCTTTATTAGATCTTCAGGTGCAATCTCTAAAGCGTCTGCTATATTGTAGAAAACGTCAAGAGAAAAACTGTAGGCCATATTAGGCGCTTCGATGTTGCTCAAAAGCGACCTGCTTATATTTGCCTTTTCAGCCAACTTTTCCTGAGATAATCCACGTATTCTCCTGAGTGTAGAAATAGCAATACCGAGTTGGATGAAACGGTCTCTGTTTTTATAATCTACTTCCTTTCCCATAGTTACAACCTCTCTTATATGCAATAAATTGTTCTTATAATAATTATACTTTCTGTCAAAATCCCTTTCAGTATTTTAGCGTATGCACTTGACTGTATCGGTCAGCAAGTATATAATTATCTTTGCATATTGTCGTTATTTATATGCGTATGACTTGATTTATAAGTGATTGTGGGTGAATGTTCATCAATGACAGAAAGTGAAAAAAGAATCCATCGGTGTTGTTTTACGGGACACCGACCTGAGAAGCTATCCATCCCCGAAAGCAAAGTCAAGGCGGCTTTACAAAAAGAAATCCGTCTGGCAATCGCAGACGGAATCAATGTTTTTATTACAGGTATGGCTCCTGGTGTGGATATCTGGGCAGCTGAGATTATCTTAGAACTCAGAGAAAAAGAAAATCTTCCGCTAAAACTAATAGCCGCATGCCCGCACCATGGCTTTGAAAATCGCTGGTCTCTTGAGTGGCAAAAACGATATGCGGTCATTATGGCTAAGGCAGACTTTATAAAAGATGTCTGTACTTATTATAGTCGAGGTTGCTACCAGATCCGCAACGAATGGATGGTAGATCATTCGGTAAGAGTAATCGCAGTTTGGAACGGTAGTCCAAGTGGGACGAAAAACACTATCGTTTATGCACGACGAAAAGGTATTCCTGTAGTCAATATTTTAGATAAGTAAATCTCAATAGGCTCTGAAAAATTTAATATGCCCAAACTCCGTTTTGCATCTGATGTTTAACTTGATAGTTAAAGTGCAAAATAATAGTAAAATAAAGATATGAAATGGAGGTTTTGGTATGAAAAAAAGAATTATTACCAATCAAACAATAAAATCGTTCGAGAAATATTTGTTGGAGAACGAAAAGGCACCGGCAACCATTGATAAATATATGCGGGATATCCGATGCTTTGCCGAGTACGCCGCCGAACACGCACTGGATAAAACATTAGTCCTGGACTATAAAGGAATGTTAGAACAGAACTACGCTATTCGTAGTGCAAACTCTATGTTGGCGGCTCTCAATTCCTTTTTCCGATTTCTCGGCTGGTACGATCTTTGTGTAAAACAGTTTAAGGTACAAAAAGAAGCGTACTGCTCCGAGGAAAAGGAACTCACCAAAGCGGAATATACAGCTCTTGTGAGAACGGCTGAACAAAAGAAAAACGAACGGCTTTCCCTCGTCGTTCAAACGATTTGCGGGACAGGCATTCGTGTTAGTGAATTGCAAAGTATTACGGTGGAGGCTGTGCGCAAAGGAGAAGCAATTGTATTCTGCAAGGGAAAAACAAGAAAGATATTTATTGTCAGTGCCCTGCGGAAAAAACTGCTTCGATATGCTACAGAACAGAATATAAACTCCGGAATCATTTTTGTGACCAAAAGCGGTAAACCGCTTGACCGTAGTAATATTTGGAGAGAAATGAAGAGTCTATGCGAGCAGGCAGGCGTTTTGCCACAAAAGGTGTTTCCGCACAATCTAAGACACCTGTTTGCTAGAACTTTTTACGGTATCGAAAAGGATATTGCAAAGCTAGCAGATATTCTCGGTCACTCAAATATAAACACCACACGCATTTATATCATCACAACTGGTGCCGAGCATCAGCGCCGTATGGAAAATATGCGACTCATTATATAAAAAGAAAAACCGCTACATTTCAGCAGCGGTTTGAATATCACATAATGGTTATTATGTTGTATTAAACAATAAGAATAGACAGTATACCTTCATTAAATGCTTAAAGGCAACTAAAAATAGGTACAACAAATCAGACCTTTTGAAAACAATAACCAAAAGGTCGTATTTCTCACGCCCAAAATCCGTTAATTTTATGTAAATCTCAATTTTTTTGAAAAACCGCTTGCTTTTTCATATGTATTATGTTATAATACTTCGTACTTAAAAAGTAACGAGACATGCTTGTTCGGCTTTATGAACAACATAATAACCATTATGTGTTGCCGATGTTTTTTAACATCGGTTTTTTAGCCCACAAGACGTAACATAATAACCATTATGTTGCCCCATATCGTTATAATTTAAGCAAACACATAATCTTAATAGAGTGAGTTTAGTACCCCTGCATAATATGCAGAACCGACCCCAGCGCCTGAGCCTAAGAGCCTGTGCCATTTAATCGTTGTATACGATTATGGTACAGGCTTTTCTTTTTTGAGGTTATTTGACGCGACCGAGCAAAAAACGAGGTGATCCCATTTGCAAAACACATTACAGCACAAACCAATAGACAACGATATAAAAGCAGAACGGCGACGATTTTTGTGCCCTTTATGCGGTAAGCACACGGTACTATGGTTGCTTCCTGACACAGAGATTAAGAATCTGCCGATTAAATGCAAACGATGCGGTAAAGAAAGCATCGTGAACGTCGAACCACTTACCAAACCTTAAAAATTATGTATCAGGCGACAATCTTAACGTAATTTTATAGATACTCACTCCCCTCGCAAAAGACTATGTGTAACCCAAACACAAACGCTGGGCGTTTGTAATTTTTTGCTGAAATTTGTAGTAAACACTTACAAAGGGGAAAAGAAAATGAAACAGGATGACTTACGCCAAGCATTAATAGATGGAACTATCCATGTCATTGCTCAGAACGGACTTGACAAAGCCACAACAAAAGCAATAAGCAACGCAACAGGAATTAACGAGGTATATATATACCGTTTATTTGAAAACAAAGAGAAACTGTTTGAAAAGGCATTTGAACATCTTGATAAACAACTGCTAGACAAATGCTTGCTCCATATTGATGTTATGTATATGGGCGAGATGGATTACGAGACAAGATGCAGAATTTATTTTTTAGCAATATGGCGTTTTCTTGTTGGAAATAAAGATGAAATTCTTATGTATGTTCGCTACTATTATTCGCCGTATTTTAAGAAGCACTCCGCCGAGATGCACAAGCAAAGATTTATGCCGCTTGTAAATAAATTCAATGATGCTTTTAAAGATGAAGCGGCTGTGTGGTTGATACTTAATCACATATTGAATGTAATGCTTGATTTCGCTGTAATGGTACATAATGATGAGATGCCCAAAAAGGATAATTACACCGAGCATGTGTTTCGTGTAATCTATCAATCTGTCAAGCAGTATTTTAAACACGAGTAAGGAGATAATCCAAAGTAATGAACCCGAAAACAAGAAAGTTATTAAAAGTTATCTCCAATGCGTTGGTGATAGTAGTTGTGGTATTAGCCATTCTGCTTCACGGTTTGCAGTTTGTAGGACTAAAGCCTTACTCTGTTTTGTCCGGCTCGATGCAATCGGTGTATCCCACAGGTTCTCTCCTTTACATAAAGGATGTAAATCCCGAAACATTGGAGGTCGGCGATGTTATCACCTTTAAAATGGCAGGCGGTACTCTTTGTACCCATCGTATCATCGAGATTGTTCATAATGAAGATAATCCCGATATTGTTCGTTTCCGTACAAAAGGTGATGAAAACGATACGGCAGATCTACTCGTTGATTGCGATAGAGTAGTCGGAAAAGCTGTGTTCTGTATACCGCTGCTCGGGTATCTGGCAACTTATATGGCAGTACCGCCTGGAAAATACATAACCATCACCGTTGCTATTTCACTTGTTCTTATAGAAATAATGATAAGCCTTGTTCTTAACGACAAGGATAAAAAGAAAGCCCATACAGAGCAAAATTAAATTTCAAATTAAAAAGGAGACCTTGCTATGAAAAAGTCAAAAGTTCTAATTACTACTTTATGCGCGGTATTGCTTGTTACTGTATCCGTTTTAGGAACGCTAGCTTACCTTACCAGTCAAGATGAAGTGGTAAACACTTTTACCGTCGGTAAAGTAAACATCTCTTTGGATGAAGCGGCAGTAAATGCTGACGGAACTGAAATAGCAGGCGCCGACCGTGTGAAAGAGAATAATTACCATCTTATTCCCGGTCAGACCTATGTTAAAGACCCCACTTTAACCGTTAAAGCAAAGAGTGAAGATTCTTATGTTCGTATGCTCTTGACCCTTAACTGTGCTGATGAGTTTGATGCGATTTACGCACCCGATAAGGCAGACCTCACCACAATTTTTAATGGTTATGACGCTACAAATTGGGTTTATGAAACTGTGACCAGAGATACTGCGAAAAACACTATTACATATGAGTTCCGATACAAAGAGATTGTTACAAAGTCCGCAACCGATACCAAGTTGGATGCACTCTTTGATTCCATCACCGTTCCCAGTGCTTTTGATAGCAAGGATATGAAATCTATCGCCAACCTTAAAATCACAGTTATCGGCCACGCTATTCAGGCAACTGGCTTTGCCAATGCCGAATCTGCCTGGACTGCCTTTAACGAGCAGATTAACGGCTAATTTATAAATTAATGCTTTCAAGCAGACGGGTAAATTCGTGTTTCTCCGCCTGTTGAAATAAAAAATTGAAGAAAGGAGGAACACGACAATGAAAGGAAAACATTATAAAAAATCCATAAAGCTCGGCGGAAAAAAGCTGGCTGTTATGCTCGCTTCACTTGCTCTTGTCCTTTGCACTGTTATAGGTGGTACTTTGGCTTGGCTCGTTACCGAAACCGACCCTGTTGTTAACAC
>JAZSNT010000046.1:0-19681 GCA_045536525.1 Acutalibacteraceae bacterium | reverse complement strand
AAAGATTCCGAAACCGTATTTTACATATATTTTCTTCTCATCATCAATTCAACAAAGAACAAGCAGCCGCTTAATTGCGACTGCTTGTGTAAAACATTTTCATTTTAACTCTTTACCCCAACTATTCACAAAGAGCCTTTTATTTCTTCATTTCTATTGCTTTTATTACTTTTTCTTTAATATTTATAGCACGAAGACCGAATTCATCAAGCAACTTAACAGCTGGACCTGAATGACCGAACTCGTCATTAACACCGAGTTTGAGTACGGGTACTGGATATTCTTCCGCTAGATATTCCGCAACCGCGCTTCCAAGACCGCCAATTACAGAATGTTCTTCTGCGGTAACGATTGCGCCTGTTTCCTTAGCAGCTTTAAGCACAATTTCCTTATCGAGCGGTTTGATGGTCGCAATATTTATAACACGTGCGTTTATCCCTTCGGCTTTGAGTGAATCGTGTGCAATCATAGCCTCATTAACCATAAGACCGGTTGCAATAATTGTTACGTCATTACCCTCTTTAAGTTCTACACCTTTACCGATTTCGAACTTATAATCGTCACCGAATACTACGGGAACTGCAAGTCTGCCAAAGCGCAAATAAACAGGACCATCGCATTCGAGTGCGGCCTCAACTGCCAATGCGGCTTCAGTAGCATCAGCAGGGTTTATAATAGTCATACCGGGAATGGTACGCATTAAAGCAATATCTTCGTTACATTGGTGTGTAGCACCGTCTTCGCCAACCGAGATACCTGCATGTGTAGCGCCGATAACAACGTTGAGATGAGGGTAACCTATTGAGTTTCTCACCTGTTCAAATGCACGACCTGCGGCAAACATAGCAAAAGAACTGCAAAATACCTTTTTACCAGTTGCGGCAATACCTGCGGCAATACTCATCATATTTTGCTCAGCAATACCGCAATCGTAAAATCTTTCGGGAAATTCTTTTTTGAATTTACCTGTTTGAGTAGCGGCGGCAAGGTCGGCATCAAGAACTATAAAATCGTTACGTTTTTTTCCTAAATCAACAAGAGCCTGACCGTAAGCGGCTCTGGTTGCAACTGTTTTAATTTCAGACATAACCTTACCTCCTTAATACAATTCTTCGTAAATTTTTCTAAGGTCACTCATAGCAACCTTATACTGTTCATCATTAGGTGCAGTACCGTGCCAAGCGCAAGAGTTTTCCATAAACGAAACGTCTTTACCTTTTACGGTTTTAGCAACAATACACACGGGTTTATCTATTTTTTCAGCGTCCGAAACTGCCTTTTCAATCTGATTGAAATCGTGACCGTCAATAGTAATCACATGCCAGTTAAATGCTTCAAACTTTTTATCGATAGGATATGGAGAATTTACTTCCTCGATAGAACCGTCAATTTGCAAATTGTTATAGTCAACGAAAATTGTTAAATTGGAAAGATTTTTAGCAGCGGCAAACATTGCAGCCTCCCAAACCTGACCTTCTTCAATTTCGCCGTCACCTAAAAGTGCGTACACTCTGTAACTTTCGCCAAAGTGTTTAGCCGATAAAGCCATACCAACCGCACAAGATATACCCTGACCCAAAGAGCCCGAAGACATATCAACACCGGGGATGTGTTTCATATCGGGGTGACCTTGCAAAATACTGCCAATCTGACGCAAAGTTGTAAGAGATTCAACCTCAAAAAATCCTCTGTTTGCCAAAACCGAATACAAAAGCGGCGCGGCATGACCCTTAGAGAGCACAAAACGGTCTCTATCGGGTTTTTTAGGATTTTCAGGGTCAATGTTCATCTTATCAAAATACAAATATGTAAGAATATCTGCGCTTGATAATGAACCACCCGGATGACCTGCTTTTGCGGCATGGACACCTTCAATTATACCCATTCGCACTTTACAAGCCATTTTTTGAAGTTCTTTAATTTTTGAAACTTCCATTTTCTCCATCCTTTCGAATTATTTAGTATGTATTTTTATTAAATAATCAATAAAATCTGCGATAGCGCCATCGGCACACGGTACTGTTATATAGTCTGCAATCGCTTTTACGTCGTCGGGTGCTCCACCCGTAACAGCGGCGATATCAGCATTTTTAAGCATCGGTATATCATTATAATAATCGCCAATAGCATACAATTTACCGTTTTCTATGTTCAAAATCTCGCAAAGTTTTTTAATAGCGGTGGCTTTTGAAATGCCCTTAGGAACCACCTCTAAAAAATTGTGTTTTTTGCCGTTACATACCATACCTGTGGATATTAGATTAGCACTAATATTCAATAAAGCGGCAAGGTCTTTAATTTTTTCAAACTCTTCAAACTGCTCGGTAAGAAAAACCACCTTATTCCAAACAAGTTTATCCGCTTCGTCAAAACTTATAATCGGTGCTGTAAAGCCTTCATACTCTTGGTGAAAATCAGTTTCACTGTTTCTGAGAAATGTGAAAGATTTATTGCCTGAATGTATCTCACAACCAACGTCCAATTTCGCATCAATTACCGCTTTTAAAAGTTTATGGTCTTCACTCGTTACTATTTCCTGATACAAAATTTCTTCGGTTTCGTAATCAAAAATCATACAACCATTCGCTACAACAGAGGGAGAAAAATGCTTTAAATTATCGGTCACAGTACTAATAGCATTGGCGCCCCTTCCTGTTGCTACCGAAAATTTGCCGCCTTCTCGCATAAAATATTCAATTTTTTCAATATTTTTGGGATTTATCATACCGCTTGATACCAAAGTATCATCAACGTCACTTGCGATAAGACAACCGTCAAATATCCCCATTCTTTTTCAACTTCCTTAAATATTTATTGAAATATTCGGGTAATTCCGAATCAAACTCAATATATTTTTGTGTTACGGGATGAACGAAACCAATTTTCTTAGCATGTAAACACTGACCCGAAAGTTCGGTTATAACCTTTTTCGGTCCGTAAACATCATCACCTGCCACAGGATGTCCTATATAAGCCATATGCACCCTTATTTGATGCGTTCTGCCCGTTTCAAGTTTCAATTTAAGGTGTGTAAACTCACCGAAACGTTCGATTATTTCATAATGCGTTACGGCATTGCGGGATGCGGTATTTGTAACCGCCATTTGCTTACGTTTTATAGGATGTCTCCCGATTGGAGCATTTACAGTACCGCAATCGTCCTTAAAATTGCCGTAAACAACCGCTTCATACTCACGGGTAAAGGAATGTTCTTTAATTTGTTCCGCTAAATGAATATGTGCATTATCGTTTTTAGCAACAATCAAAAGACCGCTTGTATTTTTATCAATGCGGTGAACAATACCGGGTCGCATAACACCGTTGATACCGGAAAGACTGTCTTTACAGTGGTGCATTAGTCCGTTTACAAGCGTATTTTCGAAATTACCTGCCGCAGGATGAACAACCATACCTTTAGGTTTGTTTACGACCAATAAATCGTCATCTTCATAAACAATATCAAGATTTAAATCTTGGGGTAAAACATCATATTCTTCAGGTTCGGGTATCTCTACGCTTACCAAATCGCCAAATTTAAGTTTATCGTTTTTTTGTGCCGTTTTTCGACCGATAGTAACGCAACCGTCGTTTATAAGTTTGGCGGCGCGAGAACGTGTGATTCGGGCGATTTCGGCAACAAAAACATCAATCCTGAGCGACTTTTCTCCCAAAAAATTTTGTGTGATTTTATTCATTGTCTTGCATTTTTTGATGATGTGCTGCCAATTTTTTTGCCTTAGAGTCTTTGATACTATCATATACAAAATAAGCAATCAAAAGAAACGCGCCCAAAACAATAGAACAGTCCGCAATATTGAATACAGGGAAAGATTCCCAAAAATCAAACTGCAAAAAATCTACAACCTTACCGTCACGGAAAATACGGTCAACCATATTGCCCAAGCCACCTGCTATAACAAAAGTAATCGCCCAAAAAACAAATTTATTTTCTTTTCCGAGTTTTATTAGTAAGGTAAAACATACAATCATTAAAATTGCACTCAATGATAAAATGAGCCACGTGTAATCACCCATAACACCCAAAGCAACACCGGTGTTTGTAACATATTTAAAGTTTATAAAACCGTCCAAAAAATGAGCAGCTTCGCCAAAAACTTCAAAATTGGTAACTACAAGATGCTTGGTTAATTGGTCGATACCAAGAATTACTAAACCGCAAAAAATCGCAAGAATATAACTAAACAAATATATTCACCTCAAATATTATTCACTAATAGAATCTTCAATAACAAAACCGTGTGATTCGGTAGCGGGTGTCGTTTCTTCAACAATCGGTTCTTCTGTCACAGGCAGTTTAATAAAAGATTCAATTTCAGGCATAGCATCAACCTTTGCCGAAATAATCTGGGACAAAGTATTGGGGTCCATATCTACTGTGTCAGGTATTTCTTGCAAAATACTTAAATGTTCTTTATATTTTGCAGTAACAGTTGACTTGAAAGCCGCAATTTCAAGTTTTAATTTATCAAATAAAACCTGTTGTCTCTTAACAGAATCGTCAGCCGCCGCCATAATACTGTTAGCTTTTATATTCGCTTTTTCAATCATCAAGTCAAGTTCTTTTTGCAAAGCCGCCTTGCGTTCGTTTGCTTTCATTTCAAAAGCAGAGGCAAGTTCTTTTTCCTGTGCAGTAATAGCAGTTATATTTGTTTCTGCTTTTGCAACGATTTCTTCACTCTTAACCTTTGCTTCATTTACAATCTGGTCGGCAAGTTTTTGAGCGTTCACAAGAACGTTTTGTATACTTTCCTGAGAACTCTTTAATGCTTCAATTTCAGCATTAAGACTATCAATTTTTTGCTTATAATCGTTTACAATCTTTTCAAACTGATGATAATCTCCCTCAACTTTATCAAGGAATATATCAACCTCTTCAGGTTTAAAACCTCGCATAGAACTTGAAAAAGTAACGTTTTTAATATCAGACGCAGTAAACATAATAAACCTCCTTAGAAATCCTAATAACTTTTATAGTGTAAAACTATTCGTCCTTTTTTTGTAAAATCATCGCTTGATACGATGGAAAATTTTCCTTTATGACGTACCGAAACAATATCTCTGTTTTGCACGTTTTTGGTGCTTTTTTGAGTAACAACCGAATTCACCGAAACCAAACCGTTTTCAATAAACTCCGCCGCCGTATTACGTGAACAATTTAAAAAAGCAGATACCACACAATCAAGCCTTAAAGATGCGACCGTAACGATATTTTCACACATTACTGCGGGATTTGGAAGCGGCGCAACGAAACCTTCTGTCAGTTTAACTCCGCAACGTCCGACTTTATTAAGATTATCGAGTACGTATTTTGCAATATCCTGACTCAAAAACAGCACTGCTCTGCCCTGTTCTATCAAAATATCTCCGACCGCCTCACGTTTAAGTCCCAAACCTAAAACAGAACCTAAAAAATCACGGTGTGTAAGTTCAAAACACGGCTTAAACGTAACGGTCACGGCAGTAATCGGGTATGTCGGTTCATCGCACCAATCGGGCAAACAACAAAGCATAACCCTTTGTGCTTCACAAAAACCGCCGAACAAAGAAAATTTAATATTTTGATTTTTTAATCTTTTAGAAACCAAAGCCGATTCTTCGGCTGAAAGAAAACCTAAAAATTTAGGTGAATCGGTATTGTATACCGCTTCAACGGTATCATTAAGTCTGGCTAAAAGTAAATCGGTTTCCATTAAAAGTACATACGGCTTTCATCAAAGTCGTCAAGCATAAGTTCGCCCGAAACGTCAACTTCGGTAGGTACGATAATAAAGGTTGAAACCGCAACCTTACGGATATTGCCGTGATTAGCATAAGCCACACCGCTCAAAAAGTCGATAATTCTTCTTGAAACGTCACGTTCACATGCTTCAAGATTCAAAACAACGGTTTTGCCGTCGTTTAAATGGTCGGCGATTGAAGTAACGTCTTCAAAACGGTCGGGTTTTACAAGAATAACCTTCATCTGACTTGCGCTGAAATTAACGGTTTTAGACTTGTTACCGCCCAAAATTCTGGGTTGAGTTTCACGTTTTTGGGGTGCAGGTTCAAAAGACTGTTTCTTTTTAGGTGTTTCTTCCACCTCTTGCACTTCTTCTTCAAATTCATCTTCTTCGGGGATACTCATAATGTTTTTAATACTGTCGAAAAGTCCCATATTTATTTCCTCACTTTATAAATTTTATTTTAAAGATAATTACGTTTTCCGAACAATGCGGTGCCCACTCTTACAAGATTGGCTCCTTCTTCTATTGCAATATCGAAATCATCCGACATTCCCATAGAGAGTATGTTCATATAACTATTATCTATCTTTTCATTCTTAATGTCAATAAACAGTTTGTACATTTTTTTGAAATATTCACGTATTTCCGTTTCACTTTCGCAAATTGGCGGTATCGTCATAAGACCGCAAATACGTACATCTTCCAAAAGTGAAATTTCTTTAACTGCATCTAAGGTATCCTGCGGTTTAAAACCCCACTTGGAATCTTCGCCGCCAATATTTACTTCAAGCAAAATATCCATAACCTTACCGTGTTTTATCGCTTGTTTTGAAATTTCATTTGCCAATTTGTAAGAATCAACCGATTGAATAAGTTCTACTTTTTCAATCACGTCCTTTACTTTATTTGTTTGAAGATGACCGATAAAATGCTTGTGAACGCAAGATAATTTACCGTGTTTTGCTAAAAGTTCCTGAACACGATTTTCAGCAACGTAGCCGATACCTTTATTTATAGCATAATTTATAGTATCAACGTCAACCGTTTTAGTAGCCGCCAAAAGAATAACGTCTTTACTCTCTTTCCCTGCTGCTTTTAACGCTTTGTTGAATTTAGACATAACAGCATCAAAATTCAAATCGAATTCCTTAGCTGATAATTTTTCCATCATAAAGATTTTTCCCCTTAACTACAACTTGGTCATAAAGACGTAAATCACCGTCTATATCGGTCTTTTTACATAAAATAAAATCATCAGCCGTGTAAACTATTTCAACAGGTACAAACTTAATTTGCATACCGCTTACAACGTATACACCTTTTTTACCCTCAACTACACGCAACGCTTGTTTAGGGATACGCAAACCGCTGTATTCCTGCTTAATAACTTTCATAGCACCGCTTCGCATAGTTGCCAGTTCACTATTCATACTGCTGCAAGAAAATATAATAACCGCATCAGTACCGTCGGATGAAAGATTGATTTTCTTGACTTGCACAGGCAAATCGGGTGATGCTTTTACGGTTGTATGAATTGTAAGATTGTCACCCTCTTTAAAGTTAAGCGACTGCTCTAGACTTATGTTGGCGGCGATATACCACTCATAGTCCGAAACAATTTTACCGACAACGTTATTATCGAATTTTTGTTTTGAAAGATTACTTAAAAATTCGGGTGTGATTTTTGATAAATCGGATATATCAAAAGTCTTTTCGTAACCGTCGGTTACCGAAATAAAATAACCCGATTCACTCGACGTAAT
This sequence comes from Acutalibacteraceae bacterium, assembly GCA_045536525.1. Taxonomy (GTDB): domain Bacteria; phylum Bacillota; class Clostridia; order Oscillospirales; family Acutalibacteraceae; genus UBA737. The sequence goes on along the minus strand of JAZSNT010000046.1, from coordinate 12,174 downwards.
TTTACCTATCGGGTTGGAAAGTGACGATTCGAGACTTTCAAGTTCAGCGTTTAATGCACTTAACTGTGAAGAAAAATCATCCGTTTCGCCAAGCAGCGCCTTACGTCTGTTAAGCGACGTCAAAAGTTCCTCGCACCGTTCGGGCACATTACCGAAATCACCAAAAGAAGAAGATAACACAAGTTCGTTAAGTTTATTATCTACGTTGTGATTTGCAACGTCAAGATTACCTGCCTGTACGTTGTTTTGCGAAACAATTTCTTCGATATCATTTATCTTTTTCTTTATAGTATCGATACGGCTTAGTGTGATTGAAGCATCTTCATTTTGATAAACGTTTGCGATAACGCCGTTTTTGGCAACACGGTTACCGTCAGGAGTTATAAAATGCAATACACCGTCTTTATTGGTTTTTACAAGTGATTCATTACGGATTATTATACCCGTAATATCAAAACCTTTACTTGCGGTGTGATAATATGCGCTTTCGGTGGTAATAGGTTTATAAAATATTGATACCAACTGATGAATAATAAAAGTTAAAGCCAGAAAAATCAAAAATATTTTTACGGGCGAAAACTTTTTCATAAACCTATTCCTCCTTTAAAAAATTATTTGTCAGATGTTTCACTTCCTCAAAAACATCTTGTTCATCGGGGTAAAACCAATTAACGTTTTCTACACGCCTGAACCACGTGAGTTGTCTTTTAGCATATCTACGGGTCTGCATTTTTAAATTTTCAGTCGCTTCTTCCAAAGAACAAACGCCGTCTAAATATGGGTACAGTTCCTTATGACCGATGGCCTGAAAAGCGCCGTTTTTTGTACGGTTTACCGAATTGGCTCTTGCCTCATCCAACAAACCGTTTTCTATCATCAAATCTACACGCAAATTTATGCGTTCATATAATTTTTCTCTATCTTGGTAATTTATTCCGATAACAAGCGGCATTAAGTCACTTTCATTTTGCCTAGACAAATGATTATGCTCGGTAATAGTTTTACCGCTTGTGAGAAAAACTTCAAAAGCCCTTATGATTCTGCGGCGATTATTGGGGTGTAAGCGATTTGCAGACTCGGGGTCAAACGCCTGTAATTCTTTAAGCATTTGTTCGCCGCCTAATGTATCAAATTTATGTGATAATTCTTCACGCAAAACCTCATCAGTTTCTTGCTCTAAAAACTCAACATTATCTAACAAAGACGAAATATAAAGACCCGTACCGCCTACTATAATCGGTAATTTACCACGTAAAGAAACTTCTTTAATTTTTTCACGGGCAAGTTTTACATAATCAGCAACCGAAAACTGTGCATCATTTTCTAAAAACTCGAACAAATGATGTACAATCCCCGCTTTTTCAGTTTCGTCGGGTGCGGCAGATGCAACGTGAATTCCTTTGTAAATTTGCATTGAATCGGCACAGATAATTTCACCGCCGAACTCACGGGCAAGTTTTATACTAACGTCAGTTTTACCCGAAGCCGTCGGGCCTAAAATAAATACTGTTTTTATCATTGAATTCTACCAAACATCTTTTCAAGTTCTTGCCTTTTTATTTCAAAAGCCACAGGTCTTCCGTGCGGACAATACATAATTTCTTTTGAATTAAGCACTTTTTCGGCTAACTTTTGCATTTCGGTTGTAGAAATTTTTGTACCTGCCTTAATTGCCGATTTACAAGCGACTGTGTGGAACAAATCATCTTCCGCCTCTACCGAAACGTTGCCTTTTTTAATAATACTTTCGGCGATTTCAGATAAAAGCAAAGATATATCTTCTTTAACAAGTGTCGACGGCAAAGCACGGACTGCAACGGTACAATTACCAAAATCTTCAACCTCAAAACCGCTTTTACTTAAAAGTTCTGTGTTGTTTATTATTACATCGTGTTCGTCAGTTGCAAGACGGATTGTCACAGGAGTCAATAAAGACTGAACTTCAATTTTGTGAGTGTTTTTAAGCTGATTAAACAAAATGCGTTCGTGTGCGGCGTGTTTATCAATTAAATAAACACTCTCGCCCATTTGCGCTACAATATAAGTACCAAATGCTTCACCGATTAAAATCACATCATCACGTTCGGGCTCGATAATCGGTTCGGCAGTTTTTTCTATATTGATGTCAACCGACGGTTTATCGGAAGTATCGGGCTTCCGACTTTGTTCTCTTGAAATAACAGTTTTGATTTCAGGTGTATCGGTTATCTTAACTGTAACCTTAGGCTCTACAAATTTTGTGGGCTTCATAAAACCAAAATCTTGTTTGGAATGAAATACAAAAGGTTTGCCCGTTTCGGCAGACGGAATTTGTATTTTTTCTTTGGCTGGCGTTTCAATCACCGCCTGTTTGTATTCAGGCGTCGTCATACGCTCAAACTTATTAAACGTCGGAGCGGACAACTTAACCTCGGGACGAGTATCACCGCTTACCAAAGCATTTTTAACAGTAGCGTAAACACTGTCAAAAATTCGCTTTTCGTCAGAAAAACGCACCTCAGTTTTCGCAGGATGAACGTTTACGTCAACAGTATTAAACGGTACAGTCAAAAACAGCACAAATGCCGGAAATTTACCAACCATAGCGCTGTTTTTATACGCTTGTTCAACCGCCGCAACAACAGTACCCGAACGCACAAGACGTCCGTTTAAGAAAGTGTATTGTCCGTTACGTGTTGATTTACAAGCAAAAGGTTTACACACGAGACCTGTAACCTTTATACCTGCATTATCACCGCTTGCTTCTACCAAAGAATTAGAAAATTCTCTGCCTAAAACACTATAAACTGTATTTTTAAGATTATTGTCGCCTACTGTGGACAAAACTTGTTTCCCGTCACGGATAAATTTAAAAGAAATTTCAGGATGTGATAAAGCAATACGCTCAACAACGTTAGCACAAGCGTTACCCTCTGAAACGTCTTTTTTCAAAAATTTCATACGTGCAGGGGTGTTATAAAATAAATCCTTAATAATTATTGTTGTGCCGTCGGGACAACCTGCATTTGTATATTCGGTTTCTTTTGAACCTTCAATTTTATAATACGTGCCCGATTGTTCATCAAGGGTTTTTGTAAGCATTTCTACCCTTGCTACTGAACAAACAGCGGCTAATGCTTCTCCACGGAAGCCCAAAGTAGAAATAGAATTAAGGTCTTCATCGTCAACAATTTTACTTGTAGCGTGGCGCAAAAATGCCGTAGCAACCTGGTCGTTTTGAATGCCGCAACCGTTATCGGTAATGCGCATATAAGAAATACCGCCGTTTTTAATTTCAACAGTAATAATACTGGCGCCCGCGTCAATAGAGTTTTCAACAAGCTCTTTTATAACGGAAGCAGGTCTTTCAACAACCTCACCTGCGGCAATAAGTTCGCAAACGTGTTTTTCAAGTAGGTTTATTTTTGGCATTTCAACACCTCTTTTCTTTTATAATGGAAAAGGTCAGGCGAAACAAAGTTGTTTCGGCTAACTACAATCTTTATAAATCTTTTGCACGGTTAGCAATATCAAATAAAATCTGCATTGCTTCAATCGGCGTTAATGTATTAACGTCAATCGTTTTTAGTTCTCTAAAAATATCTTGGGAATTTTGCATTTCCATAGATATTTGCATATCGGGGTTTTGTGTAGTTTTATAGGTAACCACACCGTTTTCTTCGGTTTCTTTGAGAATTTCTTTCGCACGTTCAATAACCGAATTGGGTATGCCGCTTAATTTAGCAACCTCAATACCGTAACTGCGGTCTGCGCCTCCGGGTACAATTCTGCGCAAGAATGTAATATCGTCGCCACGTTTTTTAACTGCGATATTATAATTCTTAACCCCGCATAATTGTTCTTCCATAGCGGTAAGTTCGTGATAATGTGTTGCAAACAAAGCCTTTGCGCCAAGTTTACGCTTATCTGCCACATATTCAAGAACACTTCTCGCAATAGACATACCGTCGAAAGTAGATGTGCCTCTGCCTATTTCATCCAAAATAAGCAAACTGTGTTTTGTGGCGTTTTTAAGGATTGCAGCAACCTCGCTCATTTCCACCATAAAGGTAGATTGACCTGATGCCAAATCATCTGATGCACCTACACGGGTAAATATTGCATCAACAATACCGATTTCGGCATACTCGGCAGGAACAAAACAACCCATCTGCGCCATAAGAGTAATCAAAGCAGCTTGACGCATATATGTAGATTTACCTGCCATATTAGGACCTGTAATAATAGCGCAACGGTTATCCGCCATATTAAGAAAAGTATCATTTGATACAAAAGGCATTTTGATAATCTGCTCTACAACAGGGTGTCTGCCGGATTTGATATTTATATTTCCACTATTATTTACAAGCGGACGGCAGTAATGATTTTCGGCTGATACGAAACTTAGTGAAGCCAAAACGTCAAGGTTGGCGATTGCGCTTGCAGTTTTCTGGAAGCGCTTGACCTCACCTGCCACCTGTTTTCTTATAGAGTCAAAAAGTTCATACTCGACCTGAATAATTTTATCCTTTGCAGTAAGTACACGTTTTTCAATTTCCTTTAATTCTTCGGTAATAAAACGTTCTGCGTTGGTAAGAGTTTGTTTACGGATATAGTCTTCAGGCACTTTATCAAGGAAAGAATTAGTAACCTCAATATAATAACCGAAAACTTTATTGTAGCGCACACGCAGATTTTTAATCCCCGTTCGTTCTTTTTCTTTCGCTTCAATTTCAGCCAAAACCGAAGTGCCGCAATTCATATCGTGGCGCAAGGTGTCTACAAGTTCGTTATAACCATCTTTAATAAGACTGCCTTCCCGCACAGTTGTTGGGGCTTCGGGGTTAATTGAATTTGTAATCAAAGAAGCAATATCTTCCAAGGTGTCAATATCATCATAAATTCCTTTTAGCATTTTACTGTTAACACCGGAAAGTAATGCTTTAAGTTGCGGGAATTTTTCACAAGTGACCGAAAGATTCAGTAAATCTTTGGCGTTGGCAGTACCGTAAACAACCTTTGTCATAATACGCTCAATATCACGTATACCGTAAAGTGTTTCTATAATTTCACCACGTAAAATAAGATTGGAAACAAGCTCGTCCACCGCATTAAGACGTGAGTTAATTGCAGTGATATTTATAAGCGGTTGCAATACCCAGTTACGCATAAGACGTTTGCCCATTGCAGTACGGGTTTTATCAAGTACCCATAAAAGTGAGCCTTTTTTGGCTTTTGAGCGCATAGTTTCGCAAAGTTCAAGATTACGTACCGCCGTAATATCCAAACGCATAAACTGATTATCGGTATAAACGTTAACTTCGTTTACCGAAATCTGACCGTTCACGCCCGTTTCATAAAGATAATCGAGTATTGCGCCGAACGCTGAAGATATCGCAGAATCTTTTTGAATACCTAAATTTTCAACGCTTATAATACCAAAATGCTTAACGATAAGCGGTTCGGTTTTATTTGTATCAAAACTTGCGTTTTCTCTTTCGGTCAAAACGCCAGTAAAGTTAAGTTTTAAAAACTCAGCAACTATCGGGGCTTTTTGTAAGAAATCCTTCTGAATTAGTATTTCACGCGGAGAAAAACGGGAAAGTTCGTCAATGATTTTTATCTCAAAACCATCTTTTGAGAAATAGGTTGCGTGACATTCACCGGTAGAGGCATCGGTAAAGCAAACTCCGATATCTCCGTCAGTCAAAACAATACTTGCAAGGAAGTTGTTTTTACCCTCTTCAAGCATATTGTCTTCCAAAACGGTACCGGGTGTTATGGTACGTATAATTTCACGTTTTACAAGACCTTTTGCTTTTGCGGGGTCTTCAGTCTGTTCGCAAATAGCAACCTTATAACCCTTATCAATAAGACGGGCAATATAAGCTTCACAACTATGGTAAGGAACACCGCACATTGGCGCACGCTCTTCCAAGCCACAATCTTTACCGGTAAGCACCAAGTCCAATTCCTCGGAAGCCTTTTTGGCATCTTCAAAGAACATTTCGTAAAAATCGCCAACACGGTAAAAGACAATACTATCTTCGTTTTCGGCTTTTATTTGATTGTATTGCTTCATCATCGGTGACAATTCAGCCATTTTCAACTTCCTTTACAATGTAATTTTAAAATAATCAGTGGCAACCGCCGCAAGTAGAACAACTACCTGTGCAACCGCTTTCAACAGTCAAAGTTTCGGGGTCTTCACCGTCAAGTGACTTAGAAATAACAATATTTACTTCGTTCATCATCTGGTCTAAAAGTGCCTTAGCGGTGTTATATTCAACCATTGGAGCACTTGCCATAATTTCACCGTAAATGGTGCGGAGTTCTTCGTTTAATGTTTTGATTTTTTCTTCGTCTTTATTTTCTTCACTTGCAGCAGTTTCAAGTTCCATTCTCTTTATATTGAAATCGCCGATAGCCTTTTGTAATTCTTCATCGTTATCGTTAGCAAGTTTAGCCTTTGCATAGCGGATAAAACGTTCATCTTGTTGAATTGCTTTTCCTAATTCACGTGCTGTTTTAATTACGTCCATTTTAAATACCTCTTTTAAATTATTTTACCGAGAAGCCCATTTTGATAGGATTCTACTTTAATATCTACAAATTCACCAAACAAACTCTCATCGCCTTTAAATTCTATAACGGCGGTACCCCGAGTATGACCTGTCATATAGCCTTCTTTTTCCGATACACCGTCACATAAAACACGGAAAGTTTTACCAATGAATTTTTGTATATTTTCTTCTGCCACCTTTTCCTGAACCTTTAAAAGTTCAGAAAACCATCTTCCTTTTTCTTCACGGAAAATGGGGTCATCCATAATAGCGGCAGGTGTTCCGTTACGTTTCGAGTAGATAAAAGTGAAAAGCGAAGCAAATTTCACACTATCCACCAGACTTAACGTTTCTTTAAAATCGTCATATGTTTCACCAGGAAAACCAACGATAATATCGCTTGTCAAATCAACGTCGGGTATGCGCTCTTTTGCATTTTTTATAAGTTCCAGATACTGCTCACGGTCATAGTAACGGTTCATAAGTTTCAGAATACGGCTGCTGCCGCTTTGGAACGGTAAATGCAAATGTCGGGATACTTTTTTACATTCTTTTATTGTGTCCAAAAGTTCGATAGTACAATCTTTTGGATGGGAAGTCATAAATCTTATGACAAACTCACCTTCAATATCGTTTATCATACGCAACAGTTTTGCAAAGTTAACACCGTGCGAACAGCCCTTTCCGTACGAGTTTACGTTCTGACCCAAAAGAGTAATATCCTTATAGCCGTCTTTAATCATTTGTCTGGCTTCTGCAATGATTTTTTCGGGGTCACGTGAACGCTCTCTGCCGCGCACGTACGGTACTATACAGTATGTGCAAAAATTATTGCAACCGTACATAATGGGAAGCCAACCTTTGAATTTGCCATCACGTTTTATCGGTATATCTTCAATAATGGTATTATCATCCATCGAAAGTTCGAATATACGCTTACCTCCCGAAAGACGCTTATAAATAAACTCAGGCAAACGGTGTTCTACATGAGTGCCCAAAACAAAATCAACATAAGGATAACTTTTACGGATTTTTTCGGCAATATGTTCTTGCTGTGACATACAACCACAAACCGCAACGATTATGTTTGGTCGGTCTTTTTTGATTTGCTTCGTCATACCGATATTACCGAAAACTCTGTCCTCGGCGTGTTCACGCACGGCACAGGTTTTGAAAATGATAAAATCGGCTTCTTCAATATTATCAATCAGTGTATAACCCATCGTCGAAAGCATACCTTTAAGTCGTTCCGAATCGCTAACGTTTTGTTGACAGCCAAAAGTTACAACACAGGCTTTCGGATTATCGCCATACACCGTTCTTGTAAGTGTGAAAACACGTTTTGCGTAGCCTAACTGCTCGTCCAAAACCGTGTTAGGTGTTAAGTTTAATTCCAAAACATAATCTCCCAATTTATATAATATAATATTATACTATAAGATATTATATATTGCAAGGAAAAGAACAAAAAATCACAGTAAAAATTACTGCGATTTTTTTATTTTTCCAATTTTTCACATAAACGGTCTTAATATGGAATTATTTTTCTTTTTTAAAAATGAAAAACTTGCTGAAAACATAATTAAGAATTATAACTAAAATATTTGATAAAACCTTTATTAAAAGTGAAATAAATTCGAACATATCTACAAATACGAGCATAATTACAAGGTCCAATACACCCGTAAAAACACGGCACCCAAAGAAAGAAACCATTTCTTTTAAAAAAGCTTTTCGTTGACTTTCAAAAACAAAAAGTTTATTAGTTACAAACGCAAAAATCACCGAAACAAGCCATGCCAAAACTGTGGAAAACGCAGTTGATAAATCGATTAAATCAAGAAAATAAAACGATATCATATTTACCGCAGTAGTAAGACCGCCGAAAAGAAGATAGAGAAAAATCTCTCGGAACTTATTCATAATCCAATGTCTCCGATACGTAATAACGAGGACGTTCTTTGGTTTCTATATAGGTTTTACCGACATACTGACCAACGATACCGATCGAAAACAGTTGAACACCGCCCAAAAACCAAATCGAAATCATAAGAGAAGCCCAACCGCGATTGGTATCATTTAAGAAATACGATATCAAAACATACGCTAATGCAATTATTGAACAAACCATTATAACAAGACCTAAAAGCATTATAAGTTTTATAGGCTTAATTGAAAGCGAAGTGATTCCTTCCCACGCAAAAGATAACATTTTACGCAAGGGGTATTTTGTTTCACCGGCTGTTCGCTCTTTTCGGGCATAATACACACTATCCGCTTTAAAGCCCAACTTAGTAACAATACCGCGCAAGAAAATATTGCGTTCTTTATACTGCATCAAAGCCTTTACGGCAGTATTGCTCATAAGACGGAAATCGGCATGATTATCAACAGTTTTTGCGCCCAAAAAGTTCATAAGTTTGTAAAACGCACCTGCGGTAAAACGCTTAAAAAACGAATCAGTCTTACGGTCGTTTCTCACGCCGTAAACCACATCGTTCCCATCGTTATATTTATTAATCATTTGCTCGATAACAGCTGTATCATCCTGTAAATCGGCATCAATTGTAACCGTAATGTCACATTTATCCACCGAATATTCAAGACCTGCTAAAAGCGCATTCTGATGTCCTGCGTTTGCGCCCAAGTTTATCCCGAAAACATAGTTAGTCTTATCGTGATGCTCTTTGATAATATCCCAAGTTTTATCACGGCTTCCGTCATTAACAAACACAAGTCCGCTGTCACGGGTGATTTTACCTTTTTGAAATAATTCATTTAAAACTTCGCTTAATTTACCTATCGTCTGCGGTAAAACTTCTTGTTCGTTATAACACGGAACAACAATTAAAAGTTTTCTCATTTCTTCACCTTTAAAATTTGATAATACAATTATACTATTATTATTTTATAAGGTCAATAAAAAATCCCGTATTTCTACGGGATTTTTAGCATTATTACATTTTAGCAAGATTTGCTTTAAGTGTAGCGAGCTGTTCTTTGAGTTCTTCGGGGAGTTTGTCGCCAAACTTTTTGTAGTGCTCGGTAATTTCAGCTGCTTCCTGTTCCCAAACTGCCTTGTCAACAGTAAGGATATCTTTAAGGGTTTCAATATCCATATCAAGATCGGTAAGGTCGATATCTTCAGGCTTCGGAATGTAACCGATAGCAGTTTCAGTAGCATCTGCCTTGCCTTCGCAACGGTCGATAATCCAGTTAAGAACGCGCATATTATCGCCAAAACCGGGCCATACGAAGTTGCCTTCGTCATCAGTACGGAACCAGTTAACGTTAAAGATTTTGGGAGCCTTGTCGCCAAGCTTTTCACCCATTTCAAGCCAATGCTTGAAGTAGTCGCCCATGTGGTAACCACAGAAAGGAAGCATAGCCATCGGGTCACGACGAACAACGCCAACTGCACCTGCAGCAGCAGCAGTGGTTTCTGATGCCATAGCAGAACCTACGAATACACCGTTAACCCAATCTTTTGATTGATATACAAGCGGAGCGCACTTTGCACGACGGCCGCCGAAGATAATTGCAGAAATCGGCACACCTTCGCCCTTGTTGAATTCTTCGGAAATGCAGGGGCAATTTTCAGCAGGCGCTGTAAATCTTGAATTGGGGTGAGCAGCATAAGTTGACTTGTCAGCCTTGTCAAACTTAGAAGCATCCCACTTGTTACCACGCCAGTCGATACAACCGTCGGGTAAATCTTTATTAAGACCTTCCCACCAAACTGTGTTGTCTTCCAAAACGTGAGCAACGTTGGTGAAAATAGTGCCTTTCTTAGTGCTTTCAAGAGCATTGAAGTTAGATTTTTCGTTGGTACCGGGAGCAACACCAAAGAAACCGTTTTCGGGGTTGATAGCATAAAGACGTCCGTCAGGACCTATCTTCATCCAAGAAATATCGTCACCTACAGTCCAAATCTTGTAGCCTTTTTTACGCAAATATTCGGGCGGAATAAGCATAGCAAGGTTGGTCTTACCGCAAGCAGACGGGAAAGCAGCAGCAACGTACTTAACCTCGCCCTGTGGATTTTCAAGACCTAAAATAAGCATGTGTTCAGCCATCCAGCCTTCTTTCCAACCTTGGTAAGAAGCAATACGGAGAGCAAAGCACTTTTTACCTAAAAGAACGTTTCCGCCGTAACCTGAGTTAACAGAAATAATAGTATTATCCTGCGGGAAGTGGCAGATGTATCTCTTTTCGGGGTCAATATCGCAACGAGAGTGCAAACCGCGTACCCAGTCATTGCTGTCGCCCAAAACTTCGAGAACTTTCTTGTTAACACGGGTCATAATAAGCATATTAAGAACAACGTATACAGAGTCGGTTACCTCGATACCGATTTTAGCAATCGGAGAACCAACAGGACCCATAGAATAAGGGATAACATACATAGTTCTGCCCTTATAAGAGCCACGTGCAATGTTGTAAAGCTTTTCATACATTTCTTTAGGGTCGCACCAGTTATTTGTAGGACCTGCTTCTTCTTTAGTAGCAGTACAAATAAAAGTACGGTCTTCTACACGAGCAACATCGTTAGGATTGGTTCTGTGAAGATAACAGTCAGGCAATTTTTCCTGATTTAAAGCTTCAAGTTCGCCAAGTTCTACAGCAAGTTTGCGAAGCTCTTCGGTCTGTTCTTCCGTACCGTCAATCCAAACTACTTGGTCAGGTGTGAGAAGTTCTTTCATTTCTTCTAACCATTTTAAAACGGTTTTGTTGTTGGTCATTTTGTATTCTCCTTTGAAACCAATTTTTTCCGTATATATTATACCCTATTTAAAATGCAAATGCAAGAGTTTTGTTATAAATTTAACTAAGTTTTTTGAAATATTCATTTAATATAGCGTGGACAATTTGCCCAAAACGCAATTGCCACCTTTTGCAAATTATTGCTATAAATGTCAGGAAACTGCAAAATTTTTTGATTCATCCTTACAAACTCACGAAAACCACACTCGCCCGTCAACATAAATTCAACACTGTACCCTAAGTAATTACAAATTTTAACTGCATCATCAATACCTAACGCTTCTTCCCCATTTTCCATTTTTACAATAGAATGTACCGAAACTTTAGAACATTTAGCGAGTTCGCGACGTGAGATAAAACTGCGATTGCGACATTCCTTTAAACGCTTTCCAACCTCTTTTAAATAATTGTTTTCATTACTGTGTGTCATTTTATTTTCCTCCAAAATCAAAAAAGTGCGCAAGCTGAGCTTACGCACCGAAAAACGCAGTCAACTTGCTGTCACACAAAGTTTTCATAGTCAATAAAAAGAATTGCACGAAAACAGACTGCATTTTTACCTAAATAAAAATACAAATCTTTTTATTAACCATATTAAACTTTGTGTGACATTTATATTTTAACACAATAAATATAATTTGTAAATACTTCAAATTTGATTAATTTAAAAAACGCTCTTCTAACAGGAATTTTCGAGTTGAATAAAAACTAAAAAATTTATAAAAACAATAAATATCCATCCGCATAGCGGGTGGTATTTCATTTTCGGGCATAGCCCTAACCGATACTGGCGGCGCACAAGTGCGCTTTTTTGTTGGCCTGCCAGCCATGCAATTTTTACTTACTACCCATAAATGGGTCCCGCGGG
>JAZSNT010000027.1:0-37043 GCA_045536525.1 Acutalibacteraceae bacterium | reverse complement strand
GTTTCGACTGGCAGGTCGCTACTATTTTAACACAATTGGAGGATTTTGTTTTGTTCATCGGTTAACCTTTTTTGAACCACGCGACTATCGCGTGGTTTTCGGTATACAACAACAAAACTCCCGTGTTTCCACGGGAGTTTTTAATCTTTATTCTTCGGCAGTTGCAGTTTCTGCAACTTCTTCGGGGATTTCAATCTCCTCTTCAACTTCGGGAATTTCTTCTTCGAAAAGTGAAGGATTGATTTCTTCCGACTTCATCCCTGTACCTGCAGGTACAAGTTTACCGATAATAACATTTTCCTTAAGACCGAAGAGCGGGTCTGCCTTACCCTTGATAGCGGCTTCTGTAAGAACACGTGTAGTTTCCTGGAAAGAAGCGGCTGACAAGAATGATTCCGTAGCCAACGAAGCCTTGGTAATACCAAGAAGAGTTACCTTGTAGGTGGCCTTAGTAAGACCTTCTTCACCTGCGTCGATACGAGCCTGAACGGCCGCATTAGCTTCAGCAATTTCTTTATATTCGTAGCTTGAATTCTGAATCAAATCGGTAGAGCCAGGCTCTACAATGCGAAGCTTCTTCATCATCTGACGAATAATAACTTCAATGTGCTTATCGTTAATATCAACACCTTGTGTGCGGTAAGCGTTCTGAATTTCGGCAATGATATATTCCTGAACAGCTTCAGGGCCTTGTGCTTCGAGAATATCCTGCGGATATTTAGCACCTGGGATAAGCATATCGCCTGCCTTAACATAGTCGCCATCGTTTACAAGCTGACGGATACCGTAAGGAATGGTAACCTTTTCTTCTTCCAAGGTTTCTTCATTAGTTATAACGATAACATTGCTCTTCTTTTCTTCGGTAATGCGAACCTTACCGTCAATCTTAGCAATAAGACCGCAACGCTTGGGACGTCTTGCTTCGAAGAGTTCTTCTACACGGGGAAGACCCTGTGTAATATCTTCGGTAGATGCGATACCACCGGTATGGAAAGTACGCATTGTAAGCTGTGTGCCAGGTTCACCGATAGACTGAGCGGCAACAATACCAACTGCTTCACCTGTGGTAACAGGCTTAGCGGTTGCAAGGTTTTTACCGTAACACTTTTTACATACACCGTGGTGGCTATGGCAAGTGAGTACGGAACGGATTGTAATAGAGGTGATACCTGCATTTACAATCTTCTTTGCACCGTCTGCAGTAACAATATCATCCTTAGACCAAAGAAGTTCGCCGTCAACATAAAGGTCTTCCATAAGGTAACGGCCTTCAAGGCGTTCTTCCAACGGTTCGAGAATGTGGTTGCCATCTTTAATGTCAGAAATTGTGAGACCTTCTTCGGTTCCGCAATCGTCCTCGCGAACGATAACATCCTGAGCAACGTCAACAAGACGACGGGTAAGATAACCCGAGTCAGCAGTACGAAGCGCGGTATCGGCAAGACCTTTACGCGCACCACGTGAAGAAATGAAGTATTCCAAAACGTTAAGACCTTCACGGTAGTTAGCACGAATCGGAATTTCGATAACCTTACCTGCAGTATTTGCGATAAGACCACGCATACCTGCAAGCTGACGAATCTGGCTCATAGAACCACGCGCACCGGAGTCTGCCATCATAAAGATTGGGTTAAACTCATCAAGGTTGCCCTTAAGAGCATCGGCAACATCTTCAGTAGCCTTGTTCCAGATTTCGATTATATGACGGCTTCTTTCGTCGTCATTTATAAGACCGCGGCGGTAGTTCTTTGTAACCTTATCGATTTGTTCTTCTGCTTTCGCCAAAATTTCCTTTTTAGCAGGCGGAATTACAGCATCGATAACCGCAACGGTAATAGCACCCTTGGTAGAATATTTAAAGCCGGTCTGCTTAACATTGTCAAGAACGATAGCAGATTCGCTGGTACCATGAATTTCTATACATCTATCAATAATTTTACCGAGTTGCTTTTTACCAACCTTGTTTTGAATAATGTCATCATTATTTTCAACAAATTTCTTGTTCGGGTCACGAAGCGAGAAGCACCATTCAAGATTAAATGCATTTTCAGGGTTTGTTCTGTCAACAAAGCCTAAATCTTGCGGGATAGACTCATTAAAGATAATGAAACCAACAGTACACCAAACAAGGCTGCTGTCACCGTTTTCATCGGTCATTCTAACGCGGATAGGTGCGTGAAGACCAACTATATCATCATTATAAGCCATAATAGCTTCGTTCTTATCTCTGAATATCTTATTAGTACCCTTTTCTTCAGCCTTAACGAGAGTTAAGTAGTAAGAACCGAGAACCATATCCTGTGTAGGAACAGTTACAGGCTTACCGTCAGAGGGTTTGAGAAGGTTATTTGCAGCAAGCATAAGGAAACGTGCTTCTGCTTGTGCTTCTGCAGAAAGGGGTACGTGAACAGCCATCTGGTCACCGTCAAAGTCGGCGTTGTATGCGGTACATACAAGAGGATGGAGTTTAAGTGCTTTACCTTCAACAAGTACAGGTTCGAAAGCCTGAATACCAAGACGGTGAAGTGTAGGAGCACGGTTTAAAAGAACGGGATGTTCTTTAATAACCAGTTCCAATGCATCCCATACTTCGCCTGAAGCACGGTCTACCATCTTACGGGCAGTTTTAATATTGGTTACAATCTTGGTTTCAACAAGACGTTTCATAACAAAAGGCTTAAAGAGTTCAAGCGCCATTTCCTTAGGAAGACCGCACTGATACATTTTAAGTTCAGGACCTACTACGATAACCGAACGGCCTGAGTAGTCAACACGTTTACCGAGAAGGTTCTGACGGAAACGACCCTGCTTACCTTTAAGCATATCCGATAGAGATTTGAGCGGACGGTTGTTGGGACCTGTGACAGGTTTGCCGCGTCTGCCGTTATCTATAAGAGCGTCAACCGCTTCCTGAAGCATTCTCTTTTCATTACGAACGATAATGTCAGGTGCATGGAGTTCCAAAAGTCTTTTAAGACGGTTGTTACGGTTGATAACACGTCTGTAAAGGTCATTAAGGTCACTTGTTGCAAAACGGCCACCATCGAGCTGTACCATAGGACGCAAATCAGGCGGAATTACCGGAATTACATCAAGAATCATCCATTCAGGACGGTTACCTGACTGTCTGAAAGCGTCTAAAACTTCAAGTCTTTTAAGAATGCGGATACGCTTTTGGCCTACGCAATCTTCAAGTTCTTTACGAAGTTCTGCACAAATTTCTTCAAGGTCAATTTCACAAAGAAGTTCTTTAATAGCCTCTGCACCCATACCTGCCTTAAAGTCATCCTCATACTTTTCACGCATATCATTATATTGCTTTTCGTTGAGGAGTTGCTTCTTTTCAAGCGGAGTGGTGCCCGGGTCTGTTACAATATACTGTGAGAAATAAAGTACTTGTTCAAGTGCTTTTGGGGTAATATCAAGCACCAAACCCATCTTTGACGGGATGGTCTTGAAATACCAAATGTGAGAAACAGGTGCTGCCAATTCGATAGTACCCATACGCTCACGACGTACCTTTGCACGAGTAACTTCAACGCCACAGCGTTCACAAACTTTACCTTTATAACGGATGCGTTTGTACTTACCGCAGTGACATTCCCAGTCCTTTGTAGGTCCAAAAATACGTTCGCAGAAAAGACCGCCCTGTTCAGGTTTTAAGGTACGGTAGTTAATGGTTTCGGGTTTTGTAACCTCACCGTGTGACCAACTTCTGATTTGTTCGGGAGACGCAAGCCCAATTTTTATGGATTCAAATTCGATATCTGCCATTATATTGCCCTCCTTAAATTATTGGTCTTCAAACTCATCTGAGTTTTCGGTTTCTACAATATCTTCACCGTTTTCATCTTGCAGAGTGTATCCGTCAAGACCGTCAACAACGGTTTTTTCCTCAAATTCGTCTGATTCAGGTAATGCAGGTGTGCCGATACCCAAATCGTCGTCATCAAAGGATTGTTTCAAATCAATTTCTTCATCATACTTATCAAGAACCTTAACGTCAAGACCCAAAGACTGCAATTCCTTAATAAGAACCTTGAACGATTCAGGAATACCGGGAGCCGGAATGTTCTGACCCTTAACAATAGATTCATAAGTCTTAACACGACCTACAACGTCGTCCGACTTAACAGTCAAGATTTCTTGCAAGGTGTAAGCCGCACCGTAAGCTTCAAGTGCCCAAACTTCCATTTCGCCGAAACGCTGACCGCCGAACTGTGCCTTACCACCCAAAGGCTGTTGGGTAACGAGTGAGTACGGACCGGTAGAACGTGCGTGAATCTTATCATCAACCAAGTGATGAAGTTTGAGATAATACATATAACCAACGGTTACAGGATTGTCGAAAGGCTCACCTGTACGTCCGTCGTAAAGCTGAGTTTTGGCATCTTCTGTAAGCGGAATACGTGAGAAGTCCAAAGCAGCAGAATTCTTATACTTATAATCGTCTGCCTTGGTATCATTTTCTGCCAACTTAAAGCAGTTACGTATATCTTCTTCGTGCGCACCGTCAAATACAGGTGTGCAAATGTGCCAACCGAGTGCCTTAGCAGCATAACCTAAGTGAACTTCGAGTACCTGACCGATGTTCATACGAGAAGGTACGCCCAATGGGTTAAGCACGATATCAAGCGGAGTACCGTCGGGTAAGAACGGCATATCTTCACTTGGCAAAATACGGGATACAACACCCTTATTACCGTGACGACCGGCCATCTTATCGCCCACAGAAATCTTACGCTTCTGAGCAATATAGCAACGTACAACAACATTAACACCGGGTGTAAGTTCCGAAGAATTTTCTCTTGTAAACACCTTAACATCAACGATTGTACCGTATTCACCGTGAGGAACACGCAACGAAGTATCACGTACTTCACGTGCCTTTTCACCGAAGATTGCGCGTAAAAGTCTTTCTTCGGCAGTAAGTTCGGTTTCACCCTTAGGTGTTACCTTACCTACGAGAATATCACCGGCAGTAACCTCTGCACCGATGCGGATAATACCACGCTCGTCCAAATCTTTAAGTGCATCGTCACCAACGTTGGGGATGTCACGTGTGATTTCTTCGGGTCCGAGTTTAGTATCACGACATTCCATTTCATATTCTTCAATATGAATAGATGTGTAAATATCATCTCTTACAAGACGCTCGTTAATAAGAACAGCGTCTTCATAGTTATAACCTTCCCAGGTCATAAAGCCGATGAGTGCGTTGCGTCCAAGTGAAATTTCACCGTTAGATGTCGCAGGACCGTCAGCAATAACCTGATGTTCTACAACCTGCTCACCAACTTCAACAATAGGCTTCTGATTGATACAGGTGCCGTGGTTTGAACGCAAGAACTTAATGAGATTATATTCATCAATTTCACCGTTCTTAGCGCGAATCTTAATAATATCTGCCGAGGCATAAACCACTTCACCGGCACGTTTTGCGAGAACAACAACGCCCGAGTCAACAGCAGCTTTATATTCCATACCGGTAGCAACAAACGGGTTTTCAGGTTTAAGAAGCGGAACAGCCTGCTTCTGCATGTTTGAACCCATGAGCGCACGGTTGGTATCGTCATTTTCAAGGAACGGAATCATAGCAGTAGCAACAGATACTACCATCTTAGGCGAAACGTCCATAAACTGAGCCTTAGAAGCCTCTACTTCCTGGAAGCCGTCACGGAAACGTGCATTTACCTTTTTGTTAGCAAAGCAACCGTTTTCATCGAGCGGTTCGTTTGCCTGAGCTACTACGTAATCATCTTCTTCGTCAGCTGTCATATAAACAACTTCGTCGAGAACCTTGCCGTTTTCTACTTTACGGAAAGGAGTTTCAATAAAGCCGTACTTGTTAATTTTTGCAAATGTTGCAAGATAAGAGATAAGACCGATGTTAGGACCTTCGGGAGTTTCGATAGGACACATACGACCGTAGTGAGTATAGTGAACGTCACGAACTTCGAAAGATGCACGGTCTCTTGACAAACCGCCGGGACCCAATGCTGACAAACGACGTTTGTGTGTGAGTTCTGAAAGCGGGTTTGTCTGGTCCATAAATTGTGAAAGCGGTGAAGAACCAAAGAATTCTTTAATAGCAGCCACAACAGGACGTATATTTATAAGGAATTGAGGGGTAATATTTTCAGCATCCTGCGCCTGTAAGGTCATCTTTTCTCGAACTACTCTTTCCATACGGGAAATACCGATACGGAACTGGTTCTGCAAAAGTTCACCAACGCTGCGGATACGACGGTTACCCAAGTGGTCGATATCGTCAACACAACCTACGTTATGAGGTAAACCTAAGAAATAACTGATAGAAGCAAATATATCATCAACACAAATGCTCTTAGGAATAAGGTCGTCCGCATTTTCTAATAATGCTTCTTTAAGTTCTTCCTTAGTTTCACACTTTTCAAGCAAAGCAAAAAGAACGTTCAAAGAAACCTGTTCGTTAATGCCGAGTTCATCAAGTTCTGACAGTTCTTCGGCAGTAAAATCGGTAAAGTCGGCAAGATTTACCATACCGCTGGATAAAACCTTAACCTCATTTACGTTGCCCTCGTTATCCAATACGTTAACGTATACGCTGTTAACACCTTTGGTTTCAATAAGGTTTGCAATTTCTTTTGTAACGGTAGTTTCAGCATCTGCTAAAAGTTCACCTGTTGCAGGGTCTATAACAGGACGTGACAAAACTGCGCCAACTATACGGGCACCGATTGCGAGTTTCTTATTATATTTGTATCTGCCCACACGGGAAATATCATAACGGTGAGGGTCAAAGAACAACTGCTCGATATAAGTCTGAGCGCCTTCTACGGTTACAGGTTCGCTCGGACGGAGTTTCTTATAAACCTCGATAAGTGCTTCTTCTACCGACTTTGTATCATCAATATCCAAAGTGGCTGACAAACGCTCGTCCTCACCAAAAAGTTCCTTAATCTGTTCATTTGTAGCAACACCCAAAGAACGAATAAAAGTGGTAAGAGGAAGTTTACGGTTTTTATCTATACGAACATAAAGCGCATCATTAGCCGATGTTTCATATTCAAGCCACGCACCACGATTAGGTATAATTGTAGAGGAAAATAATTTTTTACCTGTTTTTTCGTCAATTTTTACGGCATAATAAACACCGGGAGAACGAACTAACTGGGAAACAACAGCACGTTCTGCACCGTTGATAACGAAAGTGCCCGATTCGGTCATAATCGGAAAATCGCCCATTGAAACTTCGCTTTCCTTAATTTCGCCTGTTTCGTTATTGACAAGTCTTGCGGTTACACGCAAGGGGGCAGCGTATGTTGCATCACGAGCCTTACATTCAGTAACGTCATACTTCGGCTTTTCATCGAAACGGTAGTCCACAAAACTTAATTGAAGGTTTCCGCTATAATCGGTAATAGCCGACATATCTCTGAAAACTTCCTTTAAGCCTTCTGTCACAAACCATTTGTACGAATCCTTTTGGATTTCGATAAGGTTGGGCATATCAATTACTTCATTGATTTTGGAAAATGTGTGTCTTACATTTTTACCCAACGCAACCGGTTTTACCATTGAAGTTGATTCCATAGGTATTCAATCACTCCTCTGAAAATTTTACGATAGTAAACATATCGCAATAGGAACATAAATAATGGGATTTTTGCACAAAATTTTGGTTATTTTTTTAATAATTTTTTCAAAATAACGCACAATACCCCATCATCATTGGTAATTTACAATTGTATACCAAAAAATCAATATTGTCAAGCACTTTTTTCCAAAAAATTCATCTTTTTGCAAAAAAAGCAAAAACACAACTTTATCTGTAACACTTTCTATATTTTATATCGCTCACATCGGAAAAATTGTCGGTTAGAAATTGAAATTTAAAATGCGCAATTATGTGTACGTATAAATTGTTTTCGCATTTTGCTGTGCAAATTGCACACACTATTTAAAAATGATGTGTGGTGAAAGTATGGCAGGACAGATATCCGACTATAAAAACAGTTATTTAATTGGTGAATTAGAAAGGGACATTGCGCTTTTTAAAGATATTTTTAAAAAGGATGTAATACTGCGAATAAAAGAAATAAAAGCACGAAAAGAAGTGCACTTTGACTGCGCTTTGATTTATATGGACGGTATGACCGATTCCGAGCAAATAAATGCGGCTATAATCCGTCCGCTTTTAACCCAAAACGTCAAAAATGAAAGTGGAAGTATAAATGATTATATAGGCAAACAAATACTTTTTGCACGTGACGTAAAGACAAAAGAAAAAGTATCGGATATGCTTGAAGGCATACTGTACGGCGAAGCAATTCTTCTGATAGACGGCAGTAAATCGGCACTTATGATGGATGTCAAGGGTTTTCGCACCCGTGGTATTAACGAACCGCAGGAAGAACGTATACTGCAAGGTCCGCGTGAAGGTTTTGAAGAAGCGGCGCTTTTAAATCTCGCAATGCTCAGACGTAAACTTTTGACACCCGATTTTTGTACCGAAATGCTTCGCGTGGGCAGACGCAGTTCTACTGCGGTATTTATCTGTTATTTGGGAACTCTTGTTAATCAAAAGATACTCGAAAATCTTAAAAGTAAAATACAAAAAATAGATATAGACGGCATACTTGATACCAATTATATTATCGAATTGATAAAAGAAAAAGGCAGTCCTCTATTTAAAACTAGCGGACTTACCGAGCGACCCGACGTGGTGGCAGCACGGCTTTTGGAGGGGCGTATTGCAATAGTTGTAGACGGTACGCCAATGGTAGCAACAATACCTTATTTATTTTGCGAGAATTTCCAGTCTGACGAAGATTATTATCAAAATTATCTTTTAAGTTCAGCCGAGCGTTTGCTTCGCTATTTTTGTTTCTTTTTAAGCATTAGTATACCTGCAGTTTTTATAGCGCTTTCAACCTTTCACCGCGCTCTTTTACCAACCCCGTTTGTAATATCGGTTATGCAGCTGCGTGGTGGAGTACCGTTTACGCCAATGACAGAATGTGTGGTTATGATTTTGGTTTTTGAAATACTCAAAGAAGCAGGTATCAGAATGAGCCAGAATTTAGGACACGCTTTGAGTATTGTTGGCGGTCTTGTAGTAGGTCAGGCGGCGGTGGAAGCGAGAATTATCAGTTCGCCGATACTCATAGTGGTAGCGCTTTCGGGTATTGCAGGGCTTATGTTACCAAGGCTTAAAAGCGCAGTATTTTATTTTAGAATAGGGCTTGTGGCGTTATCATCACTTTTGGGCCTTTACGGTTATTTTTTAGGAGTTGTCTTTCTGTGTTTTTATGTTTTTTCGCTCAGTTCCTTTGGGGTGGATTATACTGTTTCACTTAAAAAAGCCAACATCCAAAGCCTTAAAGATACACTTTTGCGTGTGCCATGGTCTTATATGATTTACCGCCCGTTTTTTAATAAAAATAAGATAAGAAAGGGCGATAAAGAATGAGAAAGATAGTTTTTGCACTGCTTTTTTTACTTCTTCTTTGCGGTTGCGAGAAAACAAGTCCCGAATATCTTATTTCGAGTATGGGGTTTGATAATGAAAACGGAAAATATGACGTATATTTTGAGGCGATTATAATAAATTCCGAAAATCAAGGACAAATGCTCAAACTGTTAAACGGCAAAGGAGAGAGCATAGATAAAGCGGTGGAACAGATACGAAAAAGTTGTACACAGCCGCTGCTGCTTTCGCATTGCGGAGTAATTATTATTGGCGAAAATATAAGTAAAAAACAATTTGAGGATATTAAAAATTACTGTTATGATACCGACCCCGTAACTCTTTCGGCATACTTTGTGAAAGCAAAAAATGCCAAAGAACTCTTGTCGGCAAAACCAGTGTCTTCGGCGTGTGTGGGGTACGATATTTTAGGGCTTATAAAACAAAACGGTACAGTAAAAAGCAGGTTTTTTGAAATTTTAAATAGCGGACCAAAAGTTCAGTTGCCCACAATATCAGTAAAAAACACAGGGGTGTATTTTGGTGGAAAACACAGGCTATTCGAATAAACTTTTTGTGGCTATGTGCGCTTTGTTCATTTTAGGAAATACAGTAATATCTTTTCCTTCAAAAAACGCTGACAAGTATAATTTTTTGGCGTTTTTAGTGTCATTTTCAGTATCACTTGCGGTGTACTTTTTATTTTATTATATACCTTTTTCAAAGGTTTTTGTGACGGTTGTTTGGTTAGTGGCTTTGCTTTGCATAGGACAAGCGTTTGTTGATTTTATCATATTTATAAGCGATAACTTATTGCCGCAAACAAAACCAATTTTAATAGCATTTCCTTTTTTACTTTTAGTGATTTATACTTCGTTTAGGGGGAATGCTGTTTTAAAATTTGCGTTTATTTGCATATTTATTTTAGCGGTAGTTTTTACAGTTTTCTTTTTATCAACGGCCAAGGACTTTACCGTGAAAAATATTTTTATTTATGATATTCCTCCTATTAAAAATTTTGGCACACAATTACTGCCGTATATAACCAATATTGCTTTGCCAACGGGGATTTTGGCGGTCTTTGCACGACTTAACGGTTTTTCAAAATCCAAAGGTATCTGGGGTATTGGAATAGGCTTTGTTTTGTTAGGCATCTGTCTGCTTAATACGGTTTTGCTTTTTGGTATAAAATTGTCTGCCGCGCTTGATTATCCTTATTCTTCGGTAGGCAGTACGGTGACTTTTGGTAATTTGTTCACCCGTTTGGACGGGCTTTTATATTTTGTTTATTTAGTCACTTGTTTAGTGAAATGCATTATAGGAATTTCAGTAATAAAAACTACAAAACCGTGAAATGTACTCCAAAAGTTATACGCTTTTGGGGTACATATTATTTACGGGTAAATATTTATTGTAAAAAAAGGCTTACTTTTTATATAAAATGTCTAAAATTTAAAAATTATGTAAAAAATAGTATTTTGGGGTTTACAAAGCACAATATATTGTGGTAAAATGTCAAATAAGGGCGAAATTTGATTCGACTTAAAAAATATTGGAGGAGATTTTCTTATGGAAAACAAATTGGTTTACGGCATTAAAGACAAACCTAAATTCGGTCCCATGCTTGTATTTGCTTTACAGCAATTACTTGCAATCCTTGCGGCTACTATCGTAGTACCCGTAATAGTAGGTAACGGAATGAGCACTTCGGCGGCATTGTTTGGCGCCGGTATCGGTACTCTCGTTTATCAACTTTTTACTAAGTTCCGCAGTCCTGTATTCCTTGGCTCTTCATTCGCATTTATCGGCTCCATGTCCGCAGCATTCGCAGGCGCAGGTTCATACGTTCTTTTGGGTTATTTAGGACTTATTATCGGTGCTTTATTTGCAGGACTTATCTATATAATAATAGCTATCGTGGTTAAGTTTGCAGGCGTTAAGTGGATTAACAAACTTATGCCTCCTGTTGTTATTGGCCCCACAGTAGCACTTATCGGTCTTTCACTTGCCGGTGCCGCTATATCCGACGTATTCTCTTATGGCGAAACCGTTGCGTTCGGTACTTCACAGTATTATGTTATGAAGCCTCAAATTTGGCTTTCTGTAATTTGTGCTTTGGTTACCCTGTTTGTAGTAATTCTTTGCTCAACCTATGGTAAAAAGATGACCAAACTTATTCCTTTTATCATTGGTATACTTGCCGGTTATGTAGTAGCTACTATATTTACTGTTATCGGTATGAAAACAGGTAATAAGGAACTTATCGTTATTGATTTCAAACCAAAACGGATTTATTTGCAAACGGTGTTCGTTTAGACAGTTTCTTTGCTGTTCCTGAGTTCACTTTTGTAAAAGCTTTCCAAGGTCTTGAACATTTCAGTCCTTCATTTATTGCAACTGTTGCAGTAGCTTATATACCTGTTGCATTTGTTGTATTTGCTGAACACATTGCTGACCATAAAAACCTTTCAACTATCATCGATAAAGACCTTCTTGAAGACCCCGGTCTCCATCGCACACTTTTGGGTGACGGTGTAGTTTCTATCGCAGGTACAATCTTCGGCGGTTGCCCCAATACCACTTACGGTGAATCGGTAGGTTGTGTTGCCATTACACGTAATGCTTCCGTAGTAACTATCACTACTACCGCTATTATGGCTGTTTTGATTTCATTCATTTCACCTTTCGTTGCATTCCTTGATTCTATTCCCGGTTGTGTAATGGGCGGCGTTTGTATTACTCTTTATGGCTTTATCGCAGTTTCGGGTCTTAAAATGATTCAGAAGGTAGACCTTGAAGACAACGCAAACCTTTTCACAGTTTCCGCTATCCTTATCCCCGGTATCGGTGGTATGGCTATGAATATTGGCAAAGTTTATATCACTACTATTGCTTGTGCTCTTGTTCTTGGCATTATTGTTAATGCTTTGCTTCATATCAAGAAGAAAGATGCTCCTGCGGAGGAAGAATAGACTATGCAAAATTACGAAAACGTAACTATATTTAACCATCCGCTTATCAGTCACAAGGTTGCAATTCTTCGTAACGAAAAAACCAGTATGAAGGAATTTCGTGAACTTATCGAAGAAATCACAACCCTTATGACCTTTGAATGTTTGCGTGAAGGTGTTCCTACTGAGCCGTGCGAGGTTAAGACTCCGCTCGAAACCTGTACACAGTACGTGGTTAAAGACAATGCGATTGCTATTGTTCCCATTCTCAGAGCAGGTCTTGGTATGGTAAAC
Organism: Acutalibacteraceae bacterium; assembly: GCA_045536525.1. GTDB lineage: Bacteria > Bacillota > Clostridia > Oscillospirales > Acutalibacteraceae > UBA737. Next base: position 24,347 of record JAZSNT010000027.1, on the reverse strand, counting down.
GGTATCCACGTGTTGTTCCCATCGGCAAGGGTAGGTCATATCGGTCTTTACCGTGACGAAGAAACCCTTGAACCTAAGGAATACTATTGCAAGTTGCCCGAAAGCATTGAGGAAAAACTTGTTTTGGTTATCGACCCGATGTTAGCAACCGGCGGTAGCGCTTGTGACGCTATAACAATGCTTAAAAAACGCGGTTGCAAGAATATTAAGTTTATGGCTGTTATCGGCGCACCCGAGGGTGTAAGCCGTGTTGCAGAGGCTCATCCTGACGTTCACGTTTACGTATCAACTTTGGATAGATGCCTTAACGAAAACGGATATATCCTCCCCGGTCTCGGCGACGCAGGTGACCGTCTTTTCGGTACGAAATAATAATTTTATTAGTAAACACCGTCTGGTAACAGGCGGTGTTTTTTGCTTGACAATATGAAATATACGTGGTATTATGTGGAAGTGATTGGAGATGTGTGGATTTGTTTGCGAAAGAACGACAAGAGCTAATATATGAAATGATACTTAAAAATAATGCGGTAACCGTTTCAAATTTGGTTGAAAAATTCGGTGTTTCCATAGAAACGGTACGACGTGATTTGTTGGATATGGAAAAGGCAGGGCTTTTAAACCGTGTGCACGGCGGTGCGGTTGCTAAAACGGGGATGAACGGGTTTTCGGTTTTGAGCAAACGTAATACCGAACACGGGCAGCAAAAAAAGGCGCTGTCGCTAAAAGCGTGTGAATTTATAAACGAGGGCGATATTATTGCAGTTGACGTTGGCAGTACCGCTACCTTTTTTGCTGAAGCATTAAAGGAAAAGTTTGCAAAACTCACGGTTATAACTCATTCTCTGGACGTTTTTAATATATTGAATTCTTATAAAGATTTTTCGGTTATTTTATGTGGTGGGCATTTTATGAGAGAAGAAAATTCTTTCTTTGGACCGCTTACTGTAAATATGTATTCTTCGCTTTACGCACAAAAGGCGTTCATTTTTACGAGCGCTGTATCACTTGAACACGGCATTTGTGATTTCAGGCAGGAATTTTACGATGCGCAAAAGGCTTTACTCGGCTGTGCGGACGAGGTGTTCGTTTTGGCGGATAGCAGTAAGTTTGAAAAGAAAGCGCTTTTGAAACTGAGTGATATGAAGAATGATTATATCTACATAACCGACAGCGATTTGCCCAAAGAACTTAAAGAGTTATATAAAGAAAACGAAATTAAGATATATACAAATTAAGGTGATAAAGATGGAAATAACAAAAAAACTGACGAGAAAAAAAGATATAAATTTTTTAGCTCTCCTTTTTGCGCTTACTTATATGGTAAGTTATATAACACGTATTAACTATGGTGCGGTTATTGTTGCTATGGAAAGCGATACAAAATTTTCGGAAAGTCTGTTATCGCTTGGTGTTACCGGTAGTTTTATAACTTATGGTGTGGGTCAAATTATAAGCGGCATTATAGGTGACCATATTTCTCCTAAGCGATTGGTCACTTATGGTTTAATTTTGACCGTTTTAATGAATACTTTAATACCGTTTTGTCCTAACCCTTATATAATGGCAGGTGTATGGTGTGTAAACGGTTTTGCACAAAGCCTTATGTGGCCGCCACTTGTTCGACTTATGACTATTTTACTTTCAACAGATGATTATAAAAATACCACTGCAAAAGTTAATTGGGGTGCTAATATCGGTACAATGCTTATTTATTTGTTAGCACCGGTTATAATATCGTTTTGTGGTTGGAAGTGGGTGTTCTGGGGTGCGGCTATTTGCGGAGCTATAATGATATTTGTTTGGAATAAATATTCTTATGAAATCGGTGTACAAAAAAGAGAAAAATCCGACATACAAAAGAGTAACGATAAAAAGTATAAACTATTTACTCCTCTTATGATTGTGGTTATGGTAGCCATAATTCTACAAGGTATGCTTCGTGACGGTGTTGCTACCTGGATGCCATCATATATTAAAGATTCGTACGATTTGGGTGATGCGGTTTCAATTCTTACAGGTGTGTTATTGCCTGTATTCAGTATTCTATGTATACAGGCAATAACAAAAATTTATATTAAAGTATTTACAAACCCCGTTGCGTGTGCGGCTTTGTTCTTTGGTATTGGTGCTTTATCTTCAGTGGGGATATATTTTCTTTCGGGTGTGAATGTTATAAGTTCGGTAGGACTTTTTGCAATACTTTCGGGCAGTATGCACGGTGTGAATCTTATGCTCGTTTGTATGATACCGCAATTTTTTGAAAAGAGTGGAAAAGTTTCTACTGTTTCAGGTGTTATAAATAGCTGTACTTATATAGGCAGTGCTGTTTCTACTTACGGTATAGCGTTATTGTCCGAAAAACTCAGTTGGGGATTCACTTTACTTTCTTGGATTATAATAGCAGTTTTGGGCACAGCGCTTTGTTTGGTTTGTATAAAGGCATTTAAAAAACGATTTAGTGAATAATTCTAAAACGCAAGGTTAAACCCTTGCGTTTTTTACTTGATTTAAAGACACTTTTTTGCTACAATAAATATGAGGTGTTGTTATGATAAGCACTTTGGTAAGTGATTTTTTAAATAAGATAACTGATGAAGAAAAAGCAATTTTAGACGGTAAGAGCTCAATTGACCGTGATATCTATATGCAGGGTAAGGATAATACCGTAAACAGTAAAAAATTACTAAAATCCGGTAAACTTATAACAATGCGTAAGCATACACGGTTTATAGATTTTCCCGAGCATACTCACGATTACGTTGAAGTGGTATACATGTATAACGGCAGTACCACCCATTTGGTAGACGGTAAAGAGATAGTGTTGTCAAAAGGTGAACTGTTGCTTTTGGGTCAAAGCGCAAAGCACGAGGTGTTGAAAGCCGGCGAGAGTGATATTGCGGTTAATTTTATAGTGTTGCCGCAGTTTTTTGGAGATACGCTTATGGCAATAGGTGACGAAGAAACCCCGCTTAAAAACTTTTTGAATGACTGTCTTTGCGGCAATAAAGAGGGGTATAAATACCTTTATTACAGGGTTTCTGACGTTTTTGAAATACAAAATACGATGGATAACTTGCTGCTTACCGTTATGAGTGACGCTACTAATAAACGAAAACTCAGTCAAATGACTATGGCACTTTTGTTTTTGCAACTTCGAAGCCATACAGAAGCTCTTACTACCGACACACGTGAAAATGCGGCGATTTTCAAGGTGCTTGACTATATAGAGACAAACTATGTTTTCGGCAGTCTTACCGAAGCCGCCAAAGAACTTCATTATGATTTGAGTTGGCTTTCGCGTGAAGTGGTTAAAAAAACGGGAAAAACCTACACTCAATTGGTACAGGAAAAAAGACTTTCCCAGGCGGAATTCTTGCTTAAAAATACTCATCTAAAAGTGAGTGATATATCACTTTCGGTGGGTTATGAAAACATAAGTTATTTTCATAGGATATTTACAAAACGTTTCGGGCGCTCTCCACGCAGTTACCGAATAGATAAATGATGCAAGAGAGGACACTTTTTTGCAATAGACAGGACCTATCATTTCGGCGGTTTTGTGGTATAATTGAAGAAGAGAATGTAAAGGAGTGATTCTTTGAATTATTATCTTGCAATAGATGTCGGCGCTTCGAGCGGTCGCCATATACTCGGTTGTGTAGATAGCGGTAAACTTATATTAGAAGAAATTTACCGTTTCGAAAACGGGGTAAAAAATCAGGACGGTTCGCTTGTTTGGGATATCGATAATTTGGTGAGTAACGTAATAAAAGGTATTAAGAAGTGTAAAGAACTCGGTAAAATACCGCAAACTGTTGCTATTGATACCTGGGGTGTAGACTACGTTTTACTTGATAAAGAGCAAAAGGAAATTTTGCCCGTTATGTCTTACCGTGATGCTTCTTGCGAAATTGCGGAAAAAGAGGTTGCCAAGATTTTACCGCAGTCTAAGTTGTATGAAAAGACAGGTATCCAAAAACAATGCTTTAATACGGTATATCAGTTGCACCGTGATTTAAAAAACGGCAAACTCGATAATGCTGAGTATTTCCTTATGATACCCGAATATCTTTCATATAAACTTACGGGTGTTATGAAAAACGAATATACAAACGCTACTACTACAAATCTCGTCAATGCCCAAAGCAAACAGTGGGATGAAGAAATTCTTGATTTATTAGGTTTGCCTGAAAAGATTTTTGCTCCTCTTTGTACACCGTGTACTGAGGTGGGTAATTTCTTGCCCGATATAAAAGAAAAGGTTGGTTTTGACTGTAAGGTTATATTAGCACCTTCACACGATACGGCGTCTGCAGTTGCGGCTTGTCCGATTGATGATAAATGCGTGTACATATCTTCAGGTACTTGGAGTCTTATCGGTACAGAAAATCTCAACCCCGTTTTAAGTGAAGAGGCACTTGCGGCCAATTTCGCAAATGAGGGCGGTATAGAGTACCGTTTCCGTTTCCTCAAAAATATTATGGGTATGTGGCTTTTCCAGAATATCCGTAAAAATCTCGATAAGAAGTATAGTTATGACGAAATGATGGAAATGGCTATGTCGAGTGATTTTCGCGAGTTTATCGACCCTACCGACTCGGTGTTTTTAGCACCCGAAAATATGATTGAAGCAATAAGAACATATTTAGGCAAACCTGAGTTACCGCTTGCTGACGTGCTTTCAAGTGTGTATCATTCGTTGGCACAAAGTTATAAGAAAACCGTAGAAGAAATCGAAAAAATCAGTAACAAGACGATAAATGCCATTCATATTGTGGGCGGTGGCAGTAAGGATATGTACCTTAATCGCTTGACTGCTAAATATACAGATAAAAAGGTATACATAGGACTTATGGAAGGTACTGCTGTGGGCAACCTTGCTTCACAGATTATGTATAACCAAAAAATTGATTTGGCAGATGCAAGAAAAATTATAAAAAACACTTTTGATGTTAGGGAGGTAACACAATGAGCAGATATTTAGAAGCTAAAGAAATATACGCAAAGTTAGGAGTAGATACCGATAAGGCTATCGAAAAACTCAGAACTGTTCCTGTAGCGCTTCATTGTTGGCAGGGTGACGACGTTCGTGGTTTTGACCAGAAAGTAGACGCGCTTTCGGGCGGTATACAGACCACAGGTAATTATCCCGGCAGAGCAAGAACACCTGAAGAATTGATGGCGGATTTAGACTTCGCTTTAAAACTTATGCCCGGTACTAAGAAACTTAATCTTCATGCTTGCTACGCAATTTTTGACGATGAAAACGGCGGTTGGGTAGACCGTGATAAAATCGAGCCCAAGCACTTTAAAAAGTGGGTGGATTTTTGTAAGGAACGCGGTCTTGGATGTGATTTCAACCCTACATTCTTCTCTCATCCCAAGTGTGACCCGTTAACCCTTTCAAGCCCCAATGAAGAAACCCGTAAGTTCTGGATAGAACACGGTAAGGCTTGTATCCGTATTTCACAATATTTAGCAGAGGAATTGGGTCAGGAATGTGTAATGAACATCTGGACAGGTGACGGTTTTAAGGATATTCCTGCCGACAGAATCGGCCCGCGTGTAAGATACAAGGAATCTATTGATGAAATTTTATCTGAGCCTTTTGATTTTGCTAAGGTTAAGCCCTGCGTTGAATCAAAGGTTTTCGGTATCGGTGTGGAAGCCTATACCGTTGGCAGCGCAGAATTTTCGCTTTCCTACGCTTCAATGAACAGTGACAAGTGCATACCGCTTATGGATAACGGTCACTATCATCCCACCGAGGTGGTTTCGGACAAAATTCCTGCTTTACTTGCTTTCTTCCCTGAAATTGCGCTCCACGTAACCCGTCCTATCCGCTGGGACAGTGACCACGTGGTACTTTTGGATGACGAAACCAAAGAAATCTGTAAGGAAATCGTACGTTGCGGCGGTCTTGACGGCAAGGTTAAGATAGCGCTCGACTATTTCGATGCATCTATAAACCGTGTATCTGCTTGGACAACAGGTTATCGCAATACTCAAAAAGCGTTGCTCATGGCATTACTTACACCCGAAAAGGCACTTAAAGAAATGCAGGATAAGGGTGATTGGTCCGAACTTATGGTTGTAACCGAGGAACTTAAAACATTACCTTTCGGCGACGTTTGGGCAGAGTACTGTAAAGTGTGCGGCGCACCGCTTGACGGCGAATGGTTTGCACAGATTAAAGAATATGAAAACAATGTTTTAGTTAAGAGGGGATAAAAATGAAAGATATTTTAACTGCTCCTTTCGTGGAGGAAATGAAAAAAGTTACCGCAAATATGTACCGACTCGGTTGGGACGAACGTAACGGCGGTAATATCAGTTATATGCTTGAAACCGACGATGTTGCCGAGTATTTGGATTTAGACAAGGTTATCCGTACCATTCCCACCGGTTTTGATGCAACAGATTTAATCGGTAGAATCTTTATCGTAACAGGTACAGGTAAATATTTTAAAAACGTTGAATTTGACCCTCAAAACAATCTCGGTATTATCCGTATTGCAAAAGACGGTACTACTGCCGAACTTTTATGGGGATGGGAAGATGGCGGTAAATTCACAAGTGAATTACCTGCACATCTTATGAGCCACATGGCACGTCTTAAAAAAGACCCCAACCACCGTGTTATAATGCATACTCACCCCACAAACACACTTGCTATGACTCACATCCACGAACTTGACGATAAAAAATTCACCCACACTATCTGGGAAACTTGTACCGAATGTATCGTTGTTTTCCCCGAAGGTATAGGTGTGTTACCGTGGATGCTTTGCGGTAATAATGAAATTGGTTATGCAACTGCTGAAAAAATGAAAGATTACCGTTTGGTTGTTTGGGGGCTTCACGGTATTTACGGCGCAGGTCGTGATATGGATGAAACCTTCGGTCTTATTGAAACCGTAGAAAAGGGCGCTGAACTTTATATGAAATACGCTCATTTGCCCCATCTTAACACCATAAGCGACGAGCAATTAAAGCAGGTTGCGGAAGCTTTCGGTCTTGAATACAGAAAAGATTTTCTTGATTTGTAAGATTAAAAAAGTTATGTAGAAATTTGCACAATTCCAGTAAAAATTGACAACAGCCCCCTTTTATGGTGGAATAAAAACAACCTACCATAAAGGGGGATTTTGTATGCCAAGAGAATATAGGAAAATAAAACAGTATGAAAAAGAAATATTTGAACTTAAGGAACTAGGGTTTAGTCAAAGACAAATGGGAGAGAGATTGGGTATATCCTATGAAAAAATACACGAATTTTTAAAACGTCGTAATCGTAATTAGCAAAAACTTGCAGCAGGAATGAGTTTAAAACGCAAAATCAAAATGCTGAAGGATTATGTTGTTACAGTGTAAGATAAGGGTGTTTTCGTTCTAAACGGCACCGTTTGTGTTATATCCAACTTTTTCACAAAATCAAATTATGCTAATCCAAACCAAGCAGTTTTATCGGTTTGGATTTCTTTTTGTACATTTTGTTGGATTTGACAATACTATTTATCCGCTACGGTAAAAACGCATTCAGAAAAATGAGATTTTCAAGTATAAATGTTGGTATATCGGCAGGTATTATCTATCGTGTAGCAAATATAAATTCAAATACAGCTTTACAAAAAAGTAGCAGGTATGAAAAACTAAAAAAACGGCTTTTTAAACCGCTATTTTCATAAACGCTGCTTTATTTTTACGTATTTTAAGTGCCATATAGTTTAAAAACATAGAAATATCATCATTTTGCAAAACATGTCGGTGAATGTCGGTTTGGTTTTATGGATAATTGGAAGTACCAAATTTAAGGAGGAATTTTTTATGATTAGTGTTGAGGTACATTCCAATAATGTATTGACAGTCAGAGATGAATTTTTTGCAAACACAGTTTCTGACAGTATAAAACACGAAACGGTAAAATTTTTGTTTTCTGAAAATTGGGATAATTATCAGAAAACAGCAGTATTTACTACGGACGGCATAGACCCTATTTGCGTAGTGCTTGATAATGAAAACGCTTTGTGTATTTCTGAAAATGAGTGCTACATTCCTTTTGAAGTGCTGAAAGGTGACGGATTTAATCTGTCGGTTTTTGGTATTAAGGGAGAACACAGAGCTACAAGTACTACTGTGCGAATTGAAGTTTTTGAAAGCGGTTACGCAGAAGGAGAAGCACCCGCACAACCTACACCCGACCAGTACACCCAGTTGATTGATGCATTTATAAGTGCAAGGCAAATGGCGCAGTCGGTGCGAGAGGATGCTGACGCCGGTTTATTCAAAGGTGAAAAAGGTGAAAAAGGCGACAAGGGTGATAAGGGCGATAAAGGTGCAGACGGTGTAGGCAGAAAAACCCGAGATGATGGCGAAGTATTTAATGATTGTACAGATAATGCCGCTGCTAAAAACGCTCACGCCGAAGGGTATGGCTCGGCGGCGATAGGTATGGCTTCTCATAGTGAAGGCGGTCAGAATTCTGCTTGGGGTAAATATTCACACGCAGAAGGATATACCACAAACTCATATGCCGATTATTCTCATGCATCGGGTGACCATACCCGTGCAGACTTCGTAGGTCAAGCGGCGGTTGGACGATTTAACGCAACACCTATTGCCGACAGCGTTTTTACAGTAGGTAACGGCACTGCTGATAACAATAGAAAAAATGCATTCAACGTATTCTCTGACGGTCACGCCGAAGTACAAACTATAGGTGAAACCGAAAATTCGGTAGCTACAAAACATTATGTAGATAACGAACTGGCAACTTTTGACTTTATTAAGGTTGTAGAAATGCTTCCCAAAACAGGATTGCCAAATAAAATTTATCTTGTACCAAGTGCGGTGGCTACTCAGCAAAACTTGTTTGATGAGTATATTTGGATTGATAATAATTGGGAGTATATAACTTCAAAACAAGTTGAAGTTGACCTTACCGATTATTACAAAAAGGACCAAGTAAATGATTTGTTAGAAAACATACAAATTCAAATGTCGAATTTGATAGATGTGATTTATCCGGTTGGTTGTGTTTATTTGACTGGTGATACCGAAATCTCGCCGGAAGATTTGTTTGGCGGTACTTGGCAACGCAAAACGGTTGTAAAAACTGTGTCTGGAAAAACGTCTATTGCCAATTTTACGGCAAATCAAAACGTAATGACTTCAGTTGGGGATATATCCGCACATAAATTTTTATCTGATAATAAGACGAGTTTCCATGTTACACCGTATTCGGGTGCGGCAGGAAATATACATTGTTCGGCAGGTAATATAATTACACAAAACGGTTATTTGACAGGTTTTGATGTTATTACAAACCGTACCGATGCTATTGCTTTTACGGTCTTTTGGACAATTACGGGTAAATCCGACTTTGACGAAAACGGCAATTATCACTGGGTTCGTATAGAATAGCAAAATGGGAAATGCTAAATGCATTTCCCATTTTTAATTGTATAACGAAAACCTTATGATAGTTGAACTTGTTAAATAAAGCACACAGTGAAAACAACGTCGGTTTCATTACGAATTAATTTAGCAAGATAGAACAAACAATAAGATAGTTATGTGAATGGAAAGGTGTAGAGGATATTATGCAGATACCGTAGGAAAGAACAAAAATGCAAAAGCAAAATATATACGGAATCAATTACAGGAAGATTTAGCATACGAACAAAAGAGTATAAAAGAATTTGTAGACCCGTTTACGGGTGAACCAGTTAAGACAAGCAAAAAATAACCAACAGCTTTAGCGGTAGCTAAGAGTCCGCTTGCGGTTGACAGATTATTTAGTAGACTTTCAATCCCTACAGTAACAGCAGATTATACCCACAGAGCAAACTACAGTCTTAGTCAGCAGTTATGATTACAAAAAATTTAAAAATTTTAGTCAGATTTATATGTCATATTTTGTTGACAACGAGCGATAAATGATGTAAAATAATAATATAGTTTTAATTATTAGTGTCGAGGTTATGTTATGAAAGCTTTGGAGGAAAAAATATTAAAAGAAGGCACAGTTTTACCGGGCAATATTCTGAAAGTTAATTCCTTTTTAAATCATCGCCTCGACGTTGATTTTTTAATGGAGATTGGCGAAGAAATTGCCCGTCTTTTCGAAGGTGCGAAAATCGATAAAATACTCACTATCGAAACCAGCGGTATCGCAGTAGCGGTTGCCGCAGCGGCAAAGATGCATCTCCCTGTTGTTTTTGCCAAAAAACACAAAAGTGCCAATCTTTCACCCGACCTTTACAAAACAATAGTTAATTCTTACACCCACGGCACAGACTATACCGTAGTTGTAAGTAAGGAATTTTTACATAAAGACGAAAAGGTACTTATTATTGATGATTTTCTGGCCAACGGCAAAGCGCTTTTAGGTCTTATTGATATTTTAGGACAAGCAGGTGCTGAAACCGTCGGTTGTTGCAGTGTTATTGAAAAAGGATTCCAAGGTGGCGGCGATTCTTTACGGGCACAAGGTATCCGTGTCGAATCACTCGCGATTATTGAAGAAATGAGTGAGAATTCGCTCACGTTCAGACGTATGTAATTAAAATTTACATAAAAAATCAAAAAAGAGGAGATTTTCAAAATGAAAAAATTACTCGCAATCCTTCTCGCAGTAGCAATGATTTTCAGCTTTGCGGCTTGCGGCGGAGAAGAAACCGAAACACCCGAAGCAGATGAAAACAAGGTTCTCTCTATTGATGAAGTTACCTTGACCACACCTGCAACAATCAAGAAAGTTGCAAAAGAAGACCTCAAAGTAGGTTTTATCTTCTTGCACGACCAGAACTCTACTTATGACAAGAACTTTATCGACGCTGCTAACGCTGCTTGTGAAGCTCTCGGCATCAAGGAAAATCAGGTAATTATGAAGACCGGTATTCCCGAAGGTGAAGAATGCTACACAACCGCTAAGGAACTTGTAAATGCAGGTTGTCAGGTTATTTTCGCTGACTCTTTCGGTCACGAACCTTACATGATTAAAGCTGCTAAAGAATTCCCCGACGTTCAGTTCTGCCACGCTACCGGCGTTCGCGGTAAGACAGAAGGTCTTGGCAACTACCACACCGCTTTTGCTGAAATCTACAAGGGCCGTTATCTTGCAGGTATCGCTGCCGGCATGAAGCTCAACGAAATGATTGAAAAAGGCGAATTCAAAGCAGAAGATGCTAAAATGGGTTATGTAGGCGCATTCCCCTATGCCGAAGTTATCTCAGGTTATACCTCTTTCTACCTTGGCGCAAAATCTGTATGCCCCTCTGTTACTATGGAAGTACAGTATACTCAGTCTTGGTTCGACATTGAAAAAGAAAACACCGCTGCTAAGGCTCTTATCGCTAACGGTGCTAAGCTCATAAGCCAGCATGCAGACTCTTCAGGTGCTCCTTCTGCTTGTGAAGCAGCCGGTGTTCCTAATGTTGCTTACAATGTAGATACTTCTAACATTGGTCCTAACACAGCTATCATCTCTTCCAAGATTTCTTGGGTTCCTTATATGACAATGATGATTAAAGCTATGCTCGAAGGCACTTCTATCCCTTCTGACTATTGCGCAACTCTTGAAGAAGGTGCAGTTCAACTCACCACTCTTACAAAGAATGCTGCTAAGGGCACACAGGAAGCTATCGATGCTGCTAAAGAAAAACTCATCAACAACGAAATCAAAGTATTCGACACCAAAAACTTCACAGTTGAAGGCAAAGAACTTACCACTTATCTCGCAGACGTTGTAGATATGGGTGACTATGTACCGGATACAGAAGCTATCGTTGACGGTCGCTTTATCGAATCCGAAAAACGTTCTGCTCCTTATTTCAACGTAATTATCGACGGTATCACAGTACCTGCTGAATAATTAAACTACTCTAAGGCGGAGTGCATAAGTGCTCCGCCTTTTTAGGTTTTTATCCCGAATAAAATCTTATAAAACTATAAGGTTTTATTGAGGGTAAAATTAAAGAACAGGAGAAAAAATCGTGGAATTAAAACCGGCTATTGAACTTAAAAACATTACCAAAACCTTCGGTAGTGTAGTTGCAAACAAAAATGTCAACCTAACCGTAAACTATGCTGAAATTTTATCTATTTTAGGTGAAAACGGCAGTGGCAAAACTACACTTATGAATATGATTTCGGGTATTTATTTCCCTGACGAAGGTCAGATAGCAATCAACGGCGAAAACGTTGTTATTTCTTCCCCTAAGGATGCTTTCGACTATAAAATCGGTATGATTCATCAACACTTCAAGTTGGTTGATGTTTTTTCTGCTGCCGAAAACATAATATTAGGTCTTAAAGATAAGGGCAGATACAATCCCAAAGACGCCGCTGTTAAAATCAAAGAAATCAGCGATAAATACGGCTTTGAAATCGACCCTAATAAAAAAATTCACGAAATGAGCGTTTCCGAAAAACAGACGGTTGAAATTATAAAGGTGCTTTATCGTGGCGCCGATATCCTGATTCTTGACGAACCCACCGCTGTTTTAACTCCACAGGAAACCAAAAAATTATTTGCCATTCTCCGTAAAATGAAGGAAGACGGCAAAGCAATTATAATTATCACCCATAAACTTCACGAAGTTCTCTCTTTGTCTGACAGAGTTGCCGTACTTCGTAAGGGTGAATACATAGGTACAGTTAATACCGCCGAAACAAACGAAACACAACTTACCGAAATGATGGTAGGTAAAAAGATTTCTCTTAACATCAGCCGTAGTGAACCTGTAAACACCGAAGACCGTCTTGTAGTTAAGGATTTGGAATGTATCAGCCGTGAAGGTATAAAGATACTTGATGATATTTCCTTTACCGCAAAAGCGGGTGAAATACTTGGTATTGCAGGTATCGCAGGTAGCGGCCAGCGTGAATTATTGGAAGCTATTGCAGGTCTTCAAAAAGTACAATTTGGTGAAATCACTTATAACGACCCAAAAACCGGCAAAGCGGAAAACCTAAAAGATAAAACCCCTATGCAAATTAGAGAACTCGGTGTCCGTCTTTCTTTCGTACCCGAGGACCGACTTGGTATGGGCCTTGTCGGCAATATGGATATTATTGATAATATGATGCTTCGCAGTTACCGAAAAGGTAAATCATTGTTTTTAGAACGCAAAGGGCCAAAAGATTTGGCAGAACATATTATTGAAGACTTAGAAGTTGTTACCCCGTCCGCATCTACACCTGTAAGACGTCTTTCAGGCGGTAACGTTCAAAAGGTGCTCGTAGGCCGTGAAATCGCCGCCGCTCCTACCGTACTTATGGCAGCTTACCCCGTACGCGGTCTCGACATTAACTCTTCTTACACCATTTACAATCTTCTTAATGCACAAAAAGAAAAAGGTGTTGCCGTAATTTTCGTCGGTGAAGACCTGGACGTTTTAATCGAACTTTGTGACAGAATTATGGTTATCGGTGGCGGCAGAGTTGCCGGCATTGTTGACGGCAGAAACGTAACCAAAGAAGAAATCGGTCTTTTGATGACAAAATCACACGGAGGTGAACAAAATGGCTGATATCAAAATCAAACAAGCGCACGAACCCCTTATTAGAATAACAAAAAGAGATAATATGGGCTTTAAAAAGTCCGCATTAGTATATGCCATAGGCATATTGGGTGCTTTGATTTTAAGCAGTTTGCTCATAGTTTTAGTAACCGGTCTTAAACCGACCGAGATATTCAAATCAATGTATGAAGGTGTTATCGGCACTCCGATAGCAAATATGGGTATAAACAAAAAATATGTTGAAGCAATCCACTCGGCAGCCATTTTATTATGTATCTCATTAGCAGTTACACCGGCATTTAAGATGAAGTTCTGGAATATCGGTGCAGAAGGTCAGGCTTTAGTAGGCTGTTTAGCCTCGGCTTACTGTATGCTTGAATTTGGCGGAACTATGGATAATACCGTTCTTTTAATAGTAATGTTACTTGCAAGTATTGTTTTCGGTATGATTTGGGCATTGTTACCCGCTATTTGCAAGGCTTTATGGAACACCAACGAAACGTTGTTTACACTTATGATGAACTATGTGGCAATGACTTTGGTTTCCTACTTTATAATGCTCAAAGACCGTTCGGGCAGAAGCGACTTGGGTATTCTTAACGAACGTACGGGCGACGGTTATTTGCCCGAACTTTTCGGTCGCAGTTACATCTTTAATATAATTATAGTAACAGTAATCACCGCACTTATGTTTGTTTATCTCAAATACAGCAAACAAGGTTACGAAATATCGGTTGTTGGTGAAAGTGAAAATACCGCAAGATATATCGGTATAAACGTTAAGAAAGTCATTATGCGTACCGTTGCAATTTCAGGTGCACTTTGCGGTCTGGTTGGCTTTATGATTGTTGCAGGTGATAAGCACTCCATCAAGTCTTCAATAGTAGGCGGTCAAGGTTTCACAGCGATAATGGTTTCTTGGATGTCTAAATTCAATCCCCTTATTATGATACCTGTTTCCTTGCTCATAATATTTCTCAGTATGGGTAGTAAATATGCTACGTCTGCTTTCAAAATCGATAACAGTATCGGCGATATACTTACCGCAATTGTTATCTTCTCGATAATTGCTTGTGAGTTCTTTATCAGATATAAGGTTAATTTCCGCAAATCGACAAGGAGGGACAGTAAATGAGTTTAGCTTTACTTATTTCTTTCATTCAGCAAACCATAAAACTCAGTTCCACCCTTCTTCTAGGTTCAACAGGCGAAATTATCACCGAAAAATCAGGTAACCTTAACTTAGGTACCCCCGGTATTATGGCATCAGGTGCCATAAGCGGTATCGTTGGTGCATATTTCTACACTACGTCGGACCTTACCTTTAATCCTATACTCAGCATAATTATTACAATTTTATGCTCAATAGTAGGCTCAGTTGTTGTTACACTTATTTATTGTTTCTTAACAATCACACTTAAAACCAATCAGAACGTTACAGGTCTTGCCCTTACCACCTTCGGTGTAGGTATAAGTAACTTTGTGGGCAGCCTTATAAATCAAAAAATGGGTGGTACCGGTGTTGCCGCTTTCCCTGAAATCGGTAAAGCGTACGCCACCCCTCTCCCCTTTGCTGATGATTTAGGCATTTTTGGTGAGATATTCTTTTCCTACGGTTTTATGACCTATTTTGCAATTATAATATCACTTGTCGCAGGCTTTATGATAACTAAAACACGTATCGGTCTTAATCTGCGTGCTGTAGGTGAAAATCCTGCTACTGCCGACGCTGCAGGTATAAACGTAAACCGTTACAAATATGTTGCCACACTTATTGGCGGTATAATTTCAGGTCTTGGCGGTCTTTACTACGTAATGGACTTTGCCGCTGCTAACTGGCAGAACAATATCCTCGACCAATTCGGTTGGTTATCGGTTGCGTTGGTTATCTTTGCAGTATGGCGCCCAAATTTTGCGATTTTAGGCTCTATTGTTTTCGGTGCGCTTTACGTTGTAGGTTCTTTCCTGCTCGACTTAGGACCTAAGGACCAAGAACTTTTAAAGATACTCCCATACGTTGTAACAATTCTTGTACTTGTATTTATCAGTATGCGTGACAAAAAGGAAAATCAACCACCGCAAGGACTTGGAGTCCCCTACTTCCGCGAAGAACGATGATTTTTAAGCGCCCATCTCTATGATGGGTGCTTTTTTATACTAAATATTGTGCTTTTCGACAAAATATCCCGAATATCTTGACAATACTTAACATATAAGATATAATATAGATATCAAATTTTAAGGAGGAGTTCTACTATGAATTCGATATTAGCCGGCGGTGCTACAATGGCTTCAAGCGGTGTAAGCACAATTTTAACAATTTTAACAATTATTCTTGCTTTATCTGCAACTGTTCTCGCCTTCATTTTTATCATCCCCGATAAAAAGAGAGCAAGTCTCAAAGGCATTCTCAGACTTTTGCATGACATTTTCAATTTCAAGTTTATGATAATTGAAAAGATTTTCCAATTCTTATATGTATTTGCAACCGCTTATGCAATCGTTTCAGGTTTCTTCGAATTATTCTCATTTGACTGGTACGGCAACTGGACAGGTTACACAGGCTTCCTTACCATGATTTTAGGACCTATCATCATCAGAATCGTTTACGAACTTGTAATGTTGGCTTTGATTGCTGTTAAAAACATAATCCAAATTAACAACAAACTCAAAAACCAAAACGAAGACGTTAAAGACGACAGCACCTTTGCAATGCCTGACTTTAAGGATTACAAGGACGAAGAACCCACGGTTCCCCAAGCAGCACCCCAAATTGCAACTTTTTGTAGCAAATGCGGCGCTCACCTCGCAGAAGACGGCACTTGCCCCTACTGCAAATAATATTACATAACAATACCCGACTTGGAAATTTGAACTGCTCCAATTTATGCGGACAGTACAAAACCCCTATGGTAGGTAAAAATAGAATTCAAGCAACATACTGACATCGCATTTCAAGTGGTGTCAGTTTTGTTTTTAGTTGGATACGCTGATATTTGTAGAAATGGATATATTCACCTATGAGGAGACTAGCTACCTCATAGGTCTGAAGTTTTACACGGTAAATACACTCTGTTTTAAAAATTAAAAAGAAATTTTTTACTAAAGCTTTATCATATGGATTACTGCGTCTTGACATTGAATGCGTAATGTTATATTCTTGAGTTGCTTAAACCCTCTATGAAGTGTATTAAAAGCCATGGTCACTGTAAAGCTGCAACTCTGCGGTGACTTTTCCCTTTTGCTTTAAGTTATAATATCTCTCTTTCGTATTTTTTAATATTTCAAGAACTTCCGGGAATAAAAATTTCTCCTATGGTAGTTTTCTTAATTCTACCATAGGAGGTCTCTTTTTTCTATTGTCCGTTTTTACCGGACTTATTCAAATACCCAGTTTTTATTATTTTATTGACCAACAAACTCACCTAAACCGTCGAGTTCAATTCTCTCTTTAGTCATACGGTTAAAGAAATGACAGTCGAATACAGGCTGCAATTTATCCTCGTAAAGGTCAGACAAGTGGATAGCCTCATCGCGCAAAGCGTCACCCTTTTCGTTGTCACCACAAAGCTTTGTGTAAATCGCTTTAGCCAAAATTGAATAAATTTGGCGGTGAATTTCGAGTATTTCCCAAGAATATTTCTGACAAGCATCCTTGCGGTTGCCGTATTTCTCAATAACTGGTGCGAATTTTTCCATAGCATCCATTGCCACCAAAACATCCTTTTTGAAAGCCTCGCGGTCTACTTCCTTTTGGCTACGGATAGAGCCAATATCAAAGCCTTTTTCAAGAATATTGAAATACTCGGTCAATTCTTCAACCGCTTCCTCACCGTAGGTAGCAATATAAACTTCTCTTCTTATGGTTTCAAAATCGGTACTGCTATCCCACAAGGTTCTTGCCATAACCGTCATACCAAGCGGTGTGGGGCAAGCATTACGCTGCAATTGGCAGGTAATAAATCCATTCATACCCAATTTGCCAAGATTTTGCATATCCTTATGAATAATACGTGAAATACCAACGTTACTTGCATCAAGCATATGGTCCCACATAAGATGGTAGTCATAATCGAGTGCGTCACCCTTATAAACCTGTTCCCAAGCGTAGAGGTGGGTTAAGTTCTCATCAACTGACAACGGCTTTGTAAAGGTATTTATCTTATATTCGCAAATTTCCTTATCTCTGAAATCACTTGGGAAGCTTTCAGAGAAGGTACGGCAAATCGGCGCCCACATTAAAATTGTGCGGTCTTGGTTCTTAACATCGGTAAGCACTGGTGGATGGCTCACATTAAAACCAATACAAAATACCAACTTTGTATTAAGCCCACGTTCTACAATACCATCGGTAATATCATTTACAATTCTTATATAATGGTCGGAATATCTACCCTCAGCACAAGCCTCACACTCGCAAGTATTATTATACCAGTCGCTAAGCCAAAAGTGAAGAATATCCACTTCAGGGTTATCTACAGCATACTGAATAGCAGCATCTGCCATAGTTTTGCGTACATAAGGGTTAGAATAGCACATCTGTGTGTCACTTGGTTTGCCATGATAAAGCTTACGCTCACCGTCAACCATAGCGCAAAGGTCTATATAACCCTCGGGCACTTCGAGGTCTTTTTGACCATTAGCATAGCTTGAATCTTCTATACCAAAAGGCCACAAATTCCATCCGTGTCCCTTTCTTTCAAGCAAAAGGCCGCGCTTTTTAACCTCGTGCACCATTATATCAAAATATTCTTCAACTGTATTAATATCAAACGGCTCAGCCTCTTTTACAGTACTTCTTATATGGGTATACCAAGTTTTAAAGAATTCATAGCAAAGGCTATCCTGAATATAGTAAGCATTAAAGCCAACCTTGGGAAGCCACTCTATCATATCGGTAACGTTTTCAATTTTGAGAGCACCCTCAGTACACATTGTTCGAAGACGGATATCCGCTTTTTCATTTATTTCCAAATCAATAGGGTTTGCCTTTTCGGGATAGTGTGTGCCATTTGGACCGGGACGTACCCAGTCAATCCCCCACTCTTTAAGTAAACGATAAACACCAAAAAGCACACTGCGCTCATTAGAGCCTTTGATTACACCCTTTAAAGACTTTACAGAAATACTATACTCATCATCAAAATAAGGCTGTTCCACTTCAAATTCGCCGATTGCCAATTCAATTTCGGCTGTAACACCCAGTATATCAAGGTATTTTTCAAGTTCTTCTTTTGCAAAATTCAAAATATCATACTTCATATATAAACTCCTTTCAGTTCACAAACACATTATAACATTTATATTGGATAAAACAAGAAATATTTCAAGATTTTAAAGAAAAAAATTAAGACTTTCAAAAGAAAGCCTTTAAAAATTATTCGTTTGTCATTTTATAAGAAAGACGAGTTAGACTATCGCCCAAATGAACATTTTCAACCTTTGCTTCGGGATTATTAACCGCAATATCATAGTGACTGAAATTCCAGAAATTCTTAACCCCTAACTTCATAAGTTGATTAACTATCTTCTCTGCCGCTTCTTTGGGTATGCATAAAATTGCCGCTTTGGGTAAATTTTCACGACAAAATTCATCCAGAGTATCTATGCTTCTTACAGGTTGATTTTTAACTATCTGACCCACAATAGACTCCTTTGAATCAAAAAGGCCTATAAGGTGAAAACCCTTTGATTCAAAATTCATATGCATTGTAACGGCGCGGCCAAGATTACCCACACCGATAAGGATTATACTCTTTGGCTTGTCAAGACCTAATATATAAGCAATTTCTTCCTGCAATATGTCGATATTATAACCATATCCCTGCTGACCGAAACCGCCGAAACAGTTAAGGTCCTGTCTTATCTGACTGGCCGTTAAACCCATTTTTTCGGAAAGTTCCCGTGAAGAAATCTTACTGACACCCGAAGCGCGAAGTTCGCCTAAAAACCTATAATATCTCGGCAAACGTTTTATAACCGAGTTGGAAATTATACCTGCCATTGTCTTCTCCTATATATAAATATGTAGTCGCATACCTATTTTAAACTATTGAGAAAATAATGTCAATCAAAAAATATTTCAAAAAAGCAAAAAAAGGTTTGACATTATTAAATTCTTGTGATAAAATGTTCTAACATGAAGCATTATGCGAAATTATGTTTTCACATAATATCCATAGTTTTAAAGAAAGGAGAGATTGAATAGTGCCTACCTTTAACCAATTGGTTCGCAGTGGTCGTGAAACTATCGAAAAGAAAGCTAAAGCTCCTGCTCTTTTAAAGGGCTACAACTCTATGAAGCGTCAGCTTACCGATAACGATTCACCGCAAAAACGTGGCGTATGCACTGCAGTTAAGACTTCTACCCCTAAAAAGCCTAACTCTGCTCTTCGTAAGATTGCCAGAGTACGTCTTTCAAACGGTATCGAAGTTTCAGCTTACATTCCCGGTATCGGTCACAACTTGCAAGAACACAGCGTTGTTCTCATTCGTGGCGGTCGTGTTAAAGACTTACCTGGTGTACGTTATCATATCGTACGTGGCAGCCTTGATACACAGGGTGTAGCAAACAGAATGCAGAGCCGTTCAAAATACGGCGCAAAACGTCCAAAAGCAGGTGCGAAATAATAATTAGTAGACTTAATCTCTGCTGCAAAATCAAGCAGTGGCTTATATATATGAAAGCCTACCGCTTGGTGCCACGGGGAAGTCAACTCGAGTACCTATGATATCATTACTATGAAGGAGGGAAGCAAAGTGCCAAGAAGAGGCTTTATTGCTAAACGTGATGTATTACCGGATCCGCTTTACAATTCAAAGGTAGTCACCCGTCTTATCAACAATGTTATGCTTGATGGTAAAAAAGGTGTAGCTCAGAAGATTGTTTACGGAGCATTCGACATCATTACCGAAAAAACAGGGAAGGACCCGCTTGAAGTGTTCGACGCTGCTATGGAAAACGTAATGCCCCAACTCGAAGTTAAGGCAGTACGTAAGGGCGGTGCAACCTATCAGGTTCCGTTTGAAATTCGTCCCGAAAGAAAGCAAACTCTCGGTCTTCGTTGGTTAACAACATACAGCCGCACACGTTCTGAAAGAACTATGAAAGAACGTCTCGCAGGTGAAATTTTGGATGCTGTTAACGGTATGGGCGGCGCTGCTAAGAAGCGTGAAGATACCCATAAGATGGCCGAAGCAAACAGAGCGTTTGCACATTACAGATGGTAGTTTAAAAACTAAGATTAGATTAACCGCTTAAGCGGTATGGAGGTTTATATGCCAAGAAAGGTATCTCTTGAAATGACAAGAAATATTGGTATCATGGCTCACATCGACGCCGGTAAAACCACCACCACTGAGCGTATCCTTTTCTACACCGGTATTAACCGCAAGATGGGTGAAACTCATGATGGCGGCGCAACCATGGACTGGATGGAGCAAGAGCAAGAACGTGGTATTACTATCACCTCTGCTGCTACCACCTGTTTCTGGAATGACCATCGTATCAATATTATCGACACTCCCGGCCACGTTGACTTTACTGTTGAAGTTCAGCGTTCACTCCGTGTACTCGACGGTTCCGTAACCGTTTTGTGCGCAAAGGGCGGTGTTGAACCCCAGTCTGAAACCGTATGGCGTCAGGCTGACGAATATCGTGTACCCCGTATGATTTACGTTAATAAGATGGACATTATGGGTGCCGATTTCTACCGTGTTCTCGGTATGATTAAAGAACGTTTTAATTGTAATGCTGTTCCGATTCAGTTACCTATCGGTGCTGAAGACACATTTAAGGGTATCGTTGACCTCGTTAATATGAAGGCTATTATGTATTATGATGACCTTGGTAAAGACGTTAGAGAAGAAGAAATCCCTGAAGATATGAAGGAATTAGCTGAAAAGTATCGTATGGAACTTGTTGAAAACATCGTTGAACAAGATGAAGAACTTATGGAAAAATACTTCGAAGGTGAAGAACCTACTGTTGAACAGATGAAAGCTATCATCCGTAAGGCTACCATCGCTAACGAAATGGTTCCGATTTGTTGCGGTACTTCTTACAGAAACAAAGGTGTACAACCCTTGCTCGACGCTGTTGTAGACTTTATGCCCGCTCCGACCGATATCGAAGCTATCAAGGGTGTTAACCCTGATACCGATGAACCCGAAGTTAGACATTCTTCTGACGACGAACCTTTCTCTGCTCTCGCATTTAAGATTGCTACCGACCCGTTCGTTGGTAAAATCTGTTTCTTCCGCGTATATTCCGGTTCAGTAGATGCGGGTAGCGGTGTTTACAACTCAGTTAAACAAAACAGGGAACGTCTCGGACGTATTCTCCAAATGCACGCAAACCACAGAGAAGATATTGAAACCTGTTACGCAGGTGATATCGCTGCCGCTGTTGGTCTTAAAAATACCACCACCGGTGATACTCTTTGCGATGAGAAACATCCCGTTATCCTTGAATCTATGAACTTCCCGGAACCTGTTATTCGTGTTGCTATTGAACCGAAGACCAAGGCAGATCAGGAAAAGATGAGCCTTGCTCTTGCAAAACTTGCAGAAGAAGACCCGACCTTTAAGGCTTACACCGATGAAGAAACCGGTCAGACCATCATCGCTGGTATGGGTGAGCTTCACCTTGAAATCATCGTTGACCGTCTTCTCCGCGAATTTAAGGTAGAAGCTAATGTAGGCGCTCCTCAGGTTGCTTACAAAGAAAGTATTAAACAGTTCGTTGACCACGAAACTAAGTATAAACGTCAGTCCGGTGGTTCAGGTCAATACGGTCACGTTAAGATTAAGCTTGAACCCAACGAAACAGGCAAAGGTTATGAGTTTATCAATGCCGTTACCGGCGGTAGCATTCCGAAGGAATACATCCCCGCTGTTGATACCGGTATTAAAGGCTCTCTCCAAGCCGGTGTTTTAGCAGGTTATCCTGTTGTTGACGTTAAAGTTACACTTTACGACGGTTCTTACCACGAAGTTGACTCTTCTGAAATGGCATTTAAAATTGCCGGTTCTATGGCTTTCAAGGAAGCTTGCCGCAAGGCTGAACCCGTATTGCTTGAACCCATTATGAAGGTTACAGTAATCGTTCCGGAAGAATACATGGGCGCCGTTATCGGCGACCTTAACTCTCGTCGTGGCGAAATCCAAGGTTTCGAGGACCGCGCAGGTGTTAAACAAATCAATGCGCGTGTACCGCTCGGTGATATGTTCGGTTACGCTACCGACCTTCGTTCTAAAACACAGGGTCGTGGCCAATATGTAATGGAACCCGACGGTTACAAGGAAGTTCCGAAGAGCATTGCTGAGAAGATTATCACTTCTCGTGCTAAAAAAGACTAATTTAATACTTGAAATTTAAGTATTTATTTGGTAAACTATATTTATAAAATTATTATTTTAAATTTCTAAGGAGGAAATTTACAATGGCAAAACAGGCATTTGAAAGAAATAAGCCCCACGTAAACATTGGTACCATTGGTCACGTTGACCACGGTAAAACCACATTAACCGCAGCAATCACAAAGTTCCTTTCTCTTAAAGGTCAGGCAGCATTCGAAGATTATGCAAACATCGATAAGGCTCCTGAAGAAAGAGAACGTGGTATCACAATCAATACCGCTCATGTTGAGTATGAAACTGACAACCGTCACTACGCTCACGTTGACTGCCCTGGCCACGCCGACTATGTTAAGAACATGATTACCGGTGCTGCTCAGATGGACGGTGCTATCCTTGTTATCGCTTCTACTGATGGTCCTATGGCTCAGACCAAAGAACACCTTCTCCTTGCTCGTCAGGTAGGCGTTCCTTACATCGTAGTATTCATGAACAAGACTGACCTCGTAGACGACGAAGAACTTCTCGAACTCGTTGAAATGGAAATTCGTGAAACTCTCGACAAGTATGAATTCCCCGGCGATGATACACCTATCATCAAGGGTTCTGCATTCCAGGCTCTCGACAGCGCTTCTAAAGACCCTGCTGACCCCATCTATGCTCCTATTCAGGAACTCATGGATGCTGTTGACAGCTACATCCCCACTCCTGACCGTAAGGCAGACCTCCCATTCCTTATGCCTATCGAAGACGTTATGACAATTTCCGGTCGTGGTACTGTTGTTACCGGCCGTGTTGAACGTGGTCAGTTAAACGCTGGTGATGAAGTTGAAATCATCGGTCTTACCGAAGAAAGAGCTAAGACTGTTGTTACTTCTATGGAAATGTTCCGTAAGACCCTCACATACTGTGAAGCCGGTGACAACGTAGGTGCACTTCTCCGTGGTGTTGGCCGTGACGAAATCGAACGTGGTCAAGTTCTTTGTAAACCCGGTTCTATCAACCCCCATACAAAGTTCCATGGTCAAGTTTACGTTCTTAGCAAAGAAGAAGGCGGTCGTCATACTCCTTTCATGAACAACTATCGTCCTCAGTTCTATTTCAGAACTACTGACGTTACCGGCGTTATCACTCTTCCTGCTGGTACCGAAATGTGTATGCCTGGCGATAACGTAGATATGGACGTTGAACTTATCACTCCTATCGCTATCGAAGAAGGTCTCCGTTTCGCTATCCGTGAAGGTGGCCGTACTGTTGGTTCAGGCGTTGTTACTGCAATCAACGAATAATTCTTAAAATTTAAGAGTTACTAAATATTAAAAAAGGCTCTTTGTGAATAGTTGGGGTAAAGAGTTAAAATGAAAATGTTTTACACAAGCAGTCGCAATTAAGCGGCTGCTTGTTCTTTGTTGAATTGATGATGAGAAGAAAATATATGTAAAATACGGTTTCGGAATCTTT
>JAZSNT010000076.1:0-12290 GCA_045536525.1 Acutalibacteraceae bacterium | reverse complement strand
ATGGCTCAGGCATATTCAGAGCATGAGCTTGGAAACGAAGGAACACAAACAAAGACTGATTGACATTTTTGTAAACGCCGTATATCTTTACGACGACAAATTGGTCATAACATTTAATTATAAGGAAGCAAGCAAAACCGTCACTCTAAAAGAGGTAAACGGTTCGATTATAGAATGCTCAGGTGCACCAAAATCCCGAATTGAACCGTTGGGTTCGGTTTGGGATTTTCTTTTTTAATTAGGGACGGGACTTGAAGCCTAAGAGGGCTGCGAATGTTAAGAAAAACAGTTCGGGGAACTGTTTTTTAATGAGCAGGTGCGCCGACGGGTACCGAATGCATAGCATTGGGTCGTCAAGCACGAAAGATTTGCAACGCAAAGCTTTGTCCCGTCCCCTGCACCAAAGCATTCAAACCCGAACCTTTTACCAATCGGTGAAACGTTCGGGTTTACTGTTTTCTTGAAGGATGTTAAATAATACGTTTTCTTACACTTTAATATAGAATTAACTGCGTCGCTTATATACAAAAGCAAATACAAGACCAAAAGCAAGAGTAAATATACTCACGCCAATACTAAACCACTCAGTTGCAGAACTATCGCCCAGTTCCTGTGACCAATATTGACTGCTATTATCCTGCCGTTGATTTCGTTCGCCGTCAAATTTTTCGGACGTCTGCGGTTTACCGTCATTATCCGAGGAATCATCGGAGTTTGACGAATCTTTCGAAAAATCCCCATCATTTTCCGTTCTTTGCATATTACCGCCCATCATATTTCCCATAGAACCCATATCATCAATCTGCAAATGTCCGGCTTCAATCAGGGTTAAGCTGTTTTGCTCATCAGAAGTCGCGGCAATTGTACCGTCAAGTTGACAACTGATACTCTCGGCACGAAGCAAACAAAACTCTTTCAGAGTGGAAACACCCGTTTGAAATTCTTCATAGGTACAGAACTTGGTTGGGTCTTTTTTTACATACGGTGAAATCATAGCATTAACTTCATCAATCATTTCTGAAAAATATCCGTTATCGAAATAATTCGTGATAAACTTTTCAAAATATCGGTGATACAGTTCGCTATATTCTTCACTTTCAAATATCCAAGCAATCATCGGCCTGTCAGAAATATTACCTGTGGATACCGGGGAATCAATCGGATAGTTTACAAGACTTGTTGCTCCTCCCATTGACTGAAATCCGCCAAAAGCAAGGTTATAATCCCATGGAATCATCTGCATCTGCCCGTTACTCTCATAAAGATAATAATTGTGAACCATAGAACCGGTATAACTATCAAAATTTAATACAAAATTATGAACTACAAAATAACGAATTACCGCATCGACATCGACCGCATATTCCAAATTCTCACCGTTAGAAAGTTTTTTCAACGACTTGATTAAACGTGTTTTATCTGCATCGGAAACATCTGTCTTGGCACTATCAAAAATATTCGAATAACTTTCGAAGTTATCATCGATATATTTCAGAAGAACGTCATCATTTCCATTCCTCGTACCGCCAAAACCACCACCTATACCGTCAGGTTTGCTGTTTTGCGTATTTTCGTCAGTATCATTGTCATCCGAAGGTGTCATTCCGTCAGGCGTTTCAAATCCATCAGGCATTTCAAATCCATCAGGCATTTCAAATCCGTCAGGCATTTCAAATCCGTCAGGCATCTCAAATCCGTCGGGCATTTCAAATCCATCAAAGCCGTTTTGATTACCACCGGGCATACGAGCGCCGCTAAAATCGCCTTGATTTCTATTCGCCATTTGAGAAAAATTGCTAAAACTTTTATTTTGTTCTGAGCGGTCGGCTACGTTACTATCCAATTCGGAATCCTTCATAAAATCATCCATATCGAACTTTTTTCCGTTACCGCGTCCACCACCCATATTCATACTGTCAGGCTTATACAGTTCACCGTAACCCTTACCGTAATTACGCTGTAAAAAAGATTCTTCCACTCCTTCTACCGCGAGGTAAAGTCCCCAATCTTCACCGTTCACCGTAATATATACGTAACTGCAAAGCGGAGCTGCAACACCCATATCACTCATCATCTGATAAGTCAAATAATCCTTCATATAAGTGTTATCCTGAATAATATTATTCAAGCAAAGTTTATCAAGTCCATAGTAGGTATTTGTGCTGTCGTAATGGTCGAACTCAATTTTATAACTGTATCGGTCATTACTCACCATACTGAGCGAGGTGTTACCTTTGCCTCTAATGGCAACGTTTTTATATGATTCATTATCGACCACAACAGTACAATTGTAATATTCTTCACTCTTACAATTAGCAGAAAAGTCTTCCCAATCGTCCATAACAATATCAATGGTGTGAACCTTTGAAGTATCAAACAACGTCTTCTCGTATCCCATTACCGTAGATGCCTTTTGAACTCCAAAATTTTCAGCGTTTATAAAAACTGCCGTTAAAATCAGTATGAAGGCAAGAACAACACAACAAATTATATCAAAATGCTTGTGTGTTGACATAGCATATTACCCCATATACTCGCCGTTATAACTTACCAGAACGGCACTATTAACACCCACCATATCACTCAGCGCATTGATAAAACCTGTACTATCATTTATCATACGGATTTCAAGATTAAGTTCAATCAACCCTTTGGTCACCGTTTTGCTTTTGACAACACATTTTTGCACGTTTGCTCTGAGAAAATCCATTGCTGCCTGTTCAGTAACGGCATCTGCACAAGACAAAACCACAATATAAGGATTACAATGAGACTTTTTATTTACAAACACAAGCAGAATTACACCGATAATAATACTTCCGATAACTGCAAGAGGAATAAATCCCGCTGCCAGAACGATACCTACTGCGATTGCCCAAAAAAGGAAAAGCGATATCAAGAGGTTCTTTAATAGCGGTGCGGAAACGAACGATTGAAAGTGCACCGACCATACCGAGTGAAAGAACTACGTTTGAAGTTACTGCCAAGATAACAACAGTGGTAATCATTGTGAGAGCAACAAGGGTTGTTCCGAAACTTGAAGAATACATAACACCCTGATATGTCTTTTTATAAACCAAAAAAATAAACATGCCTATACCAAAAGCTAACACCAAGGCAATTACCATATCAAGAATACTCACACTTGCAATATTTTCCAAAAAACTCGATTTAAAAATGTCATTAAAAGTCATAATATTTACTCCTTATTATTCTTATTTTTAATTTAACCGTAAATTCTGCATAAAGCATACTTAGAAAATGCACCAACTCTACAACCCGTAAGCTGAACAGCATCACGGATAATATCTGGAAGATATTCATCCCATTTCACTTCAAGGATAATAGGTTCTTCACCAACAGGAACCGTAACACATTCAGAATTTAAAAATTCCATACAGTTCATTCCTGTGCGGATGTTATAGTCGAGTGTTACTCTGACATTGCCGGGAGAAAATACAAATGGTTCTCGCAAATAATCCACAATGGTTTTCGGTCTGAGTCCTTGACTCATCATCTTACTGTATAACTCCTGTATTAACGGCACGCCACTATCTACCATCCAACCATAATCTCCGTTTATAATTGCCTTTACCTGTTCAAAAGACAGTTGCGCACTACTCTTCAGGCATAAACCGTTCACCTTGTTTTTCTTTTCCAAATGTATTAAAGACATATCATTATTATAATAACGGATACGGAATTTTTCACGTATATTCACACCATCAATTTTTTCACGCAATGCTTTATCAGATGCGTTATCAAAATATAAACTGCGAACCAGATACTTACCATCGATAGCGTGTTTATCCTTTTTCATAACAGCAGACAAACGCCTGCGAAGAACAAGCATATCACCGTAGCTGATTTCATGCTTCCATTCGTGTCGGTATTTCATCTTATCACTCCCTTTACTTTTATTTGCCTGTTACATATTTCATATTATTGTAATAACCCAACCTTAAGCCGAGTAAAAAAATATTCATTTTTTATTCCAATTAAGGTTTATACACTAAAATTAAATTAAAAATCAAAAAACATAACTTTATTGATGATTTTTCAACCATTATATGTTACAATATTTTCAGACAAAAAGGAAGATGCAATATGAGAATTCTTTTAGCAGAAGACGAACGAGCTCTTGCCAGAGCCATCGTTAAAATTTTTGAAAAAAATAATTATTCCGCCGACGCAGTACACAACGGCGAGGATGCCCTTATGTATCTTGAAGGCGGAAATTATGACGTAGTTGTACTTGATATTATGATGCCAAAGATGGATGGTATCACCGCTCTCAAAAAAATACGTGCCTCAGGCAACCAAATTCCTGTTCTTATGCTAACAGCAAAATCTGAAATTGACGACAAAGTATTGGGACTTGACAGCGGTGCCAATTATTACTTAACAAAACCGTTTAACACCAAGGAACTTCTCGCAACCATCCGTGCAATTACAAGAACACAGGCAGAAGTTAATACAAAATTATCACTAGGCAACGTAACACTTGACCGTTCTACCTTTGAACTTTCTTCGCCTCACGGTAATTTCCGTTTAGCGAACAAAGAATTTCAGATGATGGAGATTTTTATGTCTAATCCGCATCATATTATATCTGCCGAACGGTTCTTTGAAAAAATTTGGGGCTTCGATAATGATGCTGAAATCAATGTGGTTTGGGTATACGTTTCATACCTGCGCAAAAAACTCTCTGTACTCAATGCGAACGTTTCCATTAAATCATACCGTAATGCCGGATATTCTTTGGAGGAAATTACATGATTCGGAAATTGAAAATCAAGTTCACGGTATTGGCTATGACAGCAATTTTAATATTGCTCGTAATTGTTGTCGCCGCGATGAACTTTGCCAATTACAACGACGTTGTAAACGAAGCGGATGGTATTTTATCAATACTTACGCAAAATAAAGGTGCTTTCCCTGATTTTGCAGGAAACAAAGAACAATTTTTGCCCCCGAATATGTCACCTGAAATTCCGTTTGAATCAAGATACTTCTCTGTATCACTGGACAGCGATTTTTCCGTTATCAAAACCGATACCAGTAGGATTTACTCGATTGATAACAACGAAGCCAGTAAACTGGCAAAAAAAGTAGTGGATAGAGAAAAGCAAAACGGCTTTATTGGTGATTACCGATATGCAATAACATTTGAATATAACGGTTACCATATCGTGTTTTTGGATTGCGGCCGAAAGTTAGATTCCTATAACAGTTTCCTTTACATCAGTATTTTAATGGCTTTGGGCGGTTTACTTATTGCATTCTTCTTTATATTCTTCTTTGCAGGAAGAATCATAAAACCCATAGCAGAAAGTTATGACAAACAAAAAAGATTTATCACAGACGCAGGTCACGAAATCAAAACTCCTTTAACCATTATAAATGCTAATTTGGATTTGTTGGAAACCGAACTGGGCGAAAATGAAAGTCTTTCTGATATCGCCTCCCAAACCGAACGGTTACGGACTCTTACAAACGACTTGGTTATGTTATCCCGTATGGAAGAATCCGAAGAAACAATGCCTAAAATCGAATTCCCGATTTCCGAGGTAGTAACAGAAGCAGTCGCTCCCTTTAAAAACGTGGCATTGGGTCAGGGCAAAAAATTTGTTTGCAACATTCAGCCAATGCTCACCCTGAAAGGTAATGATAAAGCAATTATTCAGCTTGTAGGTATTCTTATGGATAACGCACTCAAATATTCTCCCGTCGGCGGAACGGTCACGTTTAATCTGACGAAGCAAAACAAAACCATATATATTCATACGTTTAACACTACTGACACTCCGATAGAGAAGCAACAAACCGAACAGGTTTTTGAACGGTTTTACCGTTCAGATGCTTCGAGAAACTCCGAAATGGGAGGTTCAGGAATAGGTCTTTCTATTGCTCAGGCAATTGTAAATGCTCACGACGGAAAAATCCAGGCATGGACTCAGGACGGATATTCATTTCATATATCTGCTGCTTTTCCTATATAATTCGTTTATCACCCTTGTAAAATACAAGGGTGAATTTTTTATATAAGCCATACAATACATCATTCCAAAATATATTAAGGCTATAAATAAGATAAAACCGACAGTGGAATTCGTCCACCGTCGGTTTTTCAAAAGTTTTTAAGAAATATGAAGCGCATCGATAGGTTGAAGTCTGGATGCCTTCGCTGCGGGATAACCACCGAACAAAACGCCGATAACAGCGCAAAAAGCAATAGCGGCAAGAGCAACCCACCAGTTCATTGCAACGGTCGTTGCGGCGATTAAATTATAGAACTCTATAAATGCAACCGAAAGTCCCAAACCGATTAAACCGCCCAGTACCGAAAGAATACAGGCTTCGCAAAGGAACTGAAGCATAATGTGTTTTCTCTTTGCTCCTACTGCCTTACGGATACCGATTTCACGGGTACGTTCAGTGACGGATACAAGCATAATGTTCATAATACCGATACCGCCGACAAGCAGCGATATAGCCGCAATACCTGCCAGAAGCAAGGACATTGTGTTGCTGACGTCATCCATAGTATCAAGAACGTCGGACTGGTTGCTTACATCATAGGCTTCTTCATCACGGGTAGCCTGTAACAAAAACATTTCAACACTGCTGATTGCCGCATTTACCGTATTTTCGCTTGTGGCTTTAATATAAAAACTGCTGACGCCCGTTTGTCCTGTCATTTTCGAAGCCGTTGAATACGGAATCAGAATCTTATTATCATCACTACCGGCAAGACTGGAACCCTGTTCTTCCAAAACGCCGACAACCTTATAGATACTTTCACCGGCAATAATCGTGCCGTTTACAGCATCCCATGTACCGAATAAATCGGTAGCAACTTCGGTACCTATTACACAAACTTTTGTGTTCCACTCAGTATCAGATTCCGCAATTATTCTTCCTCTCTGAATTTCAATATCCTGAACGTCAAAGTAGTCGGGTGTAACACCTACAATCGAATAGTTACCCTTATTGCTGTTCTTCTTTACGGTTTTATTCGTAGAGATAATAGGTGCCACGCTGTCAATTGTGGGATACTCAGATAAAGTTTCTACCGAATCAGCAGAGACCGATACTTCCTCATCTGTGATAGTTGCAGAAATCTGCTGAGAACCCATAGCCGAAATACTGTCTGTAATACCGCTTGTAGCGCCCTGCGTAATGGATACAAGGATAACCACCGCCATAACACCGATAATAATACCAAGCATCGTAAGGAAGGAACGCATTTTGTTATTATAAATAGCCTTTAAGGAGAGTTTTATAATTTTCGAGGTCATTTATTTACCCTCCTTATCACTTAAAATTCCGTCGTAAACATACACCTTACGCCCAGCCTGATTAGCAATGTTAATATCGTGGGTAATAAGAACAATTGTATGTCCGTCCTGCCACAAACCTTTAATAATATCCATAATTTCCGCGCCTGATTCAGAATCAAGATTACCGGTTGGCTCATCGGCAAGGATAATAGACGGTTCACTTGCCAAAACTCTGGCAATGGCAACACGCTGTTGCTGACCGCCCGAAAGTTGAGAGGGTTTATGATACATACGGTCTTCAAGACCAACCTGTTTAAGTGTTTTTATTACGCGTTCGCGACGCTCTGCCGGAGAAATCTTATGGTATAAAAGAGGCATTTCCACATTCTCATACGCCGTAAGGTCGGGCAAGAGATTAAACTGTTGGAAAATAAAACCGATTTTTACACCGCGAATCTCACTGAGCTCGTCTTCGGTACAGCTATCCACATACTCACCGTCAAGAATATAATCGCCGCTATCAGGAATATCCAAACAGCCGATGATATTCATCAAGGTAGATTTACCGCTACCCGAAGGACCGAGAATAGAAACAAATTCGTGGGGCTTCACGTGGAGGTTGACATCCCTCAGGACCGGCACATCAACCTCTCCCATAGAATAGGATTTGTATATGTGCTTTAGTCTTATCATGGGACAACCTCCTTAACCGCCAAATCCACCCATACCGCCGCCACCACCGGGCATCTGGCTGGTGTCAAAGTTTTCAAAATCAAAGTCTCCGAAATCCATTCCTCCGCCTCCGGGGAATCCTCCCATTCCGCCTCTTCCGCCTTCTTCTTCACCTTCACTTTCAGAACCGGTAAGAGTAGAAGTGGTTTTAGTGATAACGATAAGGTCGCCTTCGGAAATTTCTTCACTTTCAATAATCATATAGGTGCCGTCAGACATACCTGTTTGAACCGAAACTTTCGTAAGATTACTTGCATCAATTTCATCCTCTTCGTAAACGGTACCTTCTTCACTGCCGGAAGGAGCAAGATATACATAGTTTTCATCACCGGAAGTTGAAACAGCGTCAACAGGAACGAGTAAACCTTCCCCGCTGTCTTCAATAACAATTTGAGCGGAAGCACTCATACCGGGATAAACCCCTTCAATATATTCAACCTTTGCCGTAATCTGATAAGCCACCGAACCGCCGGAAGAAGAGCCGTTGTAAGAAATAGCGGTTACCTGTCCTTCGTAATCCTCATTCATAGCATCAATTGTAAAAGTTACGTCCTGTTTCAACTTTATATCTGAAATTTCTGTTTCATCAACCGCTATTCCCATTGTAAAGCCATCTTTACTCATTATCATCGCAACAGAGCCACCCTTAGCAACTTCATCGCCTTTTGCAAGAGGGAGTTCTATGAGAATACCGTCAAAAGGAGCGGTGATTTCGTCATCATCTATAACGGCAATAACTGCATCCTCTTCTACTGCATCACCAACGCTGTAATTAACTTTTTCAACCTCACCGCCGCTTGAAGAAGTCAGCGTCTCACTTTTAATAGGAGTAAGTGTGCCGCTACCGCTGATGGTCTGAGTTACGTTACCCTGTGTAACAGCTTCTACGTTATAAGTAATGATACGGGTAGCAGCAATATTTGCGCCAAGCACTTTAGGAAGAATAATTGCCGCCGCAATAACAACAACCAAACATATAGTTGTTATAACAATTGGTTTTGTATATTTAGAGCTTGTTTTACGTGCAGGTTTTTTAGCTACCTGCTCGGTATTATTTTTTGTATTAGGTTTCATTTTATCAGATTCCTTTCTTATTTTTGGTGCTTTACTTATACCTTTGCCGATATTGGTTATTAAATTTTGAAAATCGTGTTCTAATGTAGTAATTATAAATTCAGGTACATCTATATTTAAAAACGGACTTCCGCTTGGATTTTTAAATTCTGCGGACAATCGCACAGATAAAGCAAACCCCAGATTTTTAATTTCCCTGCTATCCTGTGCCTTAGAGGATATAATTGCCAATCTCTCTCTTGCTTGTGATGCGGATATATCCCAATTTTTAGCCAGAAATGAAATACTTATTCCGCCAAAAGTCGATAAAAGGTAAACGGATTTTTCATCAAAAGACAGATTCTTAATAGTATTGACAAATGCATCAAACCGCTCATCGAGTTTTGGAGCAGATAATCCTTCAAATGATTCATCCGACCTTAATCCTTCTTTTATCCTTTTAAAAATTTCCGATGAAACAAGTTGGCTGAAATTTTCAAAAGGCTGATTTTCCTGTTCCGTAACAAATTTGACCGATTCATTCCAACTTTGAATCAGAAGAGGCGCGGCAGTAGTTGTATCCTGAGTAATATGATAACAAATAAACCATAACCTTTTCAGTTCCAGTTCATACAAACTTCGAAAAGCTTTATAATTCCCACGTTTCAACTTGTAATATAAATCGTAGTCCAATTACATAAACCGCCTTTCCCGAATTTCATAAGATTTTCTGTGTTCATTCATCACCCATCCTTTCGACTAATGCACCAATTTTCCCATCCAATACTTAAACGGAGTTAAAAATACGTGTAAAAACTTTCGGATTTTTTACTCCACTTAAATTTTCCGTCATAAAATCTCTTTAACAACACATCAAACATTTATTGCAACAAAAAGCTTCAAACCTGCGAACCTATTAAAAAAAAATAAAAAATGCAGCATCAAAAAAGATGCTACATTTTAACAATATTCAGTTTTTATATAAGGAAGAAAATATGTATGTCGAAATCAAATAAATTATCGAACAAAAAGGTTTACCGATGTTGGATAA
This sequence comes from Acutalibacteraceae bacterium, assembly GCA_045536525.1. GTDB lineage: Bacteria > Bacillota > Clostridia > Oscillospirales > Acutalibacteraceae > UBA737. The sequence continues at coordinate 2,171 of JAZSNT010000076.1, read as the reverse complement.
ATGAAAAAGAAAAAATTTTATCTTTCAGTTATATTGAAGGCTACAAACTCAAAGAATTCAATTCTTATACGCAATTTCAAGATTATTATTACCGAAAAACATACTGGGGTTATCGGGTTCAATAAATTTGAAATATCTCATTTCTTCTATTATACTTCTTTATATCCGCTTTATAAAACAGCGGCAGCGCTTATGCTGTTCTTTGTCAAAATTCCGTCATAAACTATGTATTTTAGTATTTGTTTCGAGATAATAAAGCACACGGGAAATAGTTGCCTTATCCTCTTCGCAACGCTCACAAAGGTCGGTTGCCGTTGCTCCTTTATGCATGTAAAGATGATAAAGACAGGATACGTAAGCTCTTCTTAGCTTATACTCTGCCATTTCCTGATTTTTAATCTTTCGAATATTACGACTGATTCTGTTGATTAGCACAGCAAACGTGCCGAGCATGTTCTTAAGTCCCATAAAATCACCTCCTTAAAACTTATTGAAATGTCAACAAATTTAATTCAAAAAAGAAATTGATAAACCAAAAATTTTCAAAAATTACACAACCAATTATTTCATATTTATAATTGAGAATGTAAAAAATCTATGATATAATAAAATCAACGAGGTGATATGGTGCTAAGTTACAAAAGATTATCTAAACCGCTTTCCGATAAAATAAAAGCCGACAGAGAAACCTCCTCTCTGCCGAGTAATGCTTTTGATGAGAACAAAATTATCCGCCGCGATAATGAAAGAGATAAGGCAAGCGTTATCCGCACGGCTTTTATAAGAGATATAGATAAAATAATTCACTGCCCGTTTTATAACCGTTATGCCGATAAAACGCAGGTGTTTTCCTTTTATAAAAACGACGATATAACCCGTCGCGGTCTTCACGTTCAGTTAGTTTCACGAATAGCCCGTACTATTGGCAAAGCATTGGGGCTTAACCTTGATTTAATAGAAGCGATAGCACTCGGTCACGATATAGGCCATACCCCGTTCGGCCACGCAGGTGAAGAGTTTTTGGATGAACTTTTTCATTCGCACACAGACCTGCATTTCAGTCATAATATACACTCGGTTCGTGTGCTTGATAAAATATTCCCTTACAATATTTCTCTTCAAACACTTAACGGAATAGCTGCTCACGACGGCGAAATGGAACTGTGCGAATACTATCCGAAACCGCTCGAAAATTTTGAGGATTTTGATAAACAAATCGAGGCGTGTTATGTAGATAAGAAAAACGTGCGAAAATTAGTTCCTGCAACACTTGAAGGCTGTGTTATGCGTATTTCAGATATTATTGCATATTTAGGCAAAGACAGACAAGATGCCGATAAAGCAAACATACTTAAAACCGATGCGTATGAAGATTGTGCTATCGGGACGTATAATGCTGAAATTACAAATAACCTTATTGTAAATATTGTGGAAAACAGTTATGGAAAAACTTATATCAAAATGGATACCGAACATTTTGAAGCGCTTAAAAAAGCAAAAGCCGATAACTATGAACTGATTTACAAAAACGATACTGTCAAAGCCGAAATGGAAAGTACCGTCAAACCTATGATGCGTGAAATATATGAAAAATTACTCGATGACTTACTAAAAGAAAATACCGTATCTCCCATTTTTACGCACCATATAGACTACATAAACAAAGTTCATTATAAACGTGATATTCCTTACCAACAAACCGAACCCAATCAGATTGTAGTTGATTATATTGCAAGTATGACCGATGACTATTTCGTTGACCTATACGCACACCTTTTCCCCGAAAGCGACCTGAAAATAACTTATAAGGGATACTTTGATTTTAAAAATATATAGCATAAATTTTTGTTTTACCGACGGCACATTTGGTTTGAACGGCACCTACGGTACACTTTTCTTTATTGACCCCGAAAACCTAATCACCGCTATTTATACGAAAAACAGCCGTTGGCACGTTGCAAGAGGCGACAGTCAAACAGCTTGAAAAAGATGTTATGGAAGCTTTGATATAAAAACGGCAGGAGTTAAATCTGCACAAGTCCAGTAAAAACGGACAATAGAAAAAAACAGCCTCCTATGGTAGAATAAAAACACTACCATAGGAGGTTTTGTTATGCAAAGGAAATATACATATATCAAAGATTTTGAGAAAGAGTTAATCGAATACATTG
>JAZSNT010000053.1:0-39305 GCA_045536525.1 Acutalibacteraceae bacterium | reverse complement strand
TAGTTGCATTCCAATCACCTTTAATGATATTAGGAAATTTAACATTTTCTCTACCTGCAATTTTTCTGCCACGCTTGGTTTTACAACGTATACCTGCTAATTTACAACATTTGTGTGCCAAGTTATCCGTGAAAACCCAACCGGTTTCGCTACGAATTAATTTTTCATTTTGATACCTCCCGTTATATTTTGGCATAAGAAAAAGGTAGATACATGGTGGTTTTCCATGTGTCTACCTTTATTTTACTATTGCATTCAACTAGTGGTTTTCACCACCCCTAGAAGGGGTAATTACTGGCAAATCCCCTGAAAGGGGCCTCTGATGTTTAGCATCGCATTACTTTTTCGGGCAGCCGCTCACGTGCGGATATCTTTTTTGCCTACTGTTTCTTGCTACCCGTAAACGTGTCTATGTACTCTTTTATACTTATCTGCTCTGCCATATAGTCATCTTCTAGTTGTTTTCTGATGTATTCCGCAATAGCTTTTTTATTTCGACCGACTGTATCTACATAATATCCTCTACACCAAAAACTTCTTGAACCATATTTATATTTTAGATGTGCGTGTCGGTCGAAAATCATCAGTGTACTTTTTCCCTTGAAAAATCCCATAAACTGTGCTATACTTATGTGCGGTGGAATACTTACCAGCATGTGTATGTGGTCTGGGCACGCCTCAGCTTCTATTATTACTACATCCTTTTGTTCACATAATTTTCTAAGTATTTCTCCTATATCTCTTTTTATTTGTCCGTATATTTCTTTTCTCCTGTATTTTGGCGCAAAAACTATATGATACTGACATCTATACTTTGAGTGCGAACTACTTCTTATTTCATTATTATTTTCTTTCATTTGAAAAACCTCCTGTATTTTAGTAATGCGGCTGCCAAACCACTACTATTATACACGAGGTTCTTCTTTTATCTATCGACTTTTTTGGGCTTAGCTACGCCTCGCCCCATTTATTGTAGCTTCGCTCGTTTTTCTTCCCCCGGTAGAACCCGGGGTTTATTTCCACACCTAAAGGCACCAAACAAAACTGACTCACCTTGAAAAGATAAGTCAGTTCATTGCTTAAAATTCAATTTCATCTACCATAGGGGTTCTTTTTATACTGTCCGCACAAATTGGTGCAGTCCAAAACTGGAGGGTCATTTTCTGCATCTAAAGACATCAATCATGACTGCCTGCTCCGCAAAAACAAAACCGATTTATCTTAAATCTTAAACAATAAATCACCATAAGAAGGATACGGCCAATAAGTCTTAGGCATTACACTCTCCGCGCTGTCAGCATATTTTCTGATATCCGCCATAAGTGTTAAAATGTTATTACGGTATTCACTTGCCTTTTCAAAAGTATCCTTAGAACGTTCTGCCGAAGCCACCGCACCTTTAAGCGCAGATGTAAGCGAGAAAATCTCCCCATTTGCGGCAGCAAGACGAGCTACGAGTTCCATCTCTACGCTATTATCAACGCCAATTATTTTCTTGTTATTTGCCGCTTCACACATACTGCTTGTATAAGCAGTAATAGCCGGGATAACATCACGGTTCATCATATCAATAAGAGTGAGCGCTTCTATATGTATAACCTTCGCATAATTTTCAAGTATGATATCCACACGTGAATCAATTTCAGCGCGGTTAAATACACCGTGACGCTCAAAAAGTGCTACGTTTTCGGGTGTTTTAAGAAGCGGTAAAGCATCTACCGTGCTTGGTAAATTAAGAAGCCCTCGTTTTTCGGCTTCGATTTCCCATTCTTTTGAATATCCGTCACCGTTAAATATAATGCGCTTATGATTTTGTACACATTCCTTAACGATAGCGTTGACTTCTGCCCCAGCATCTTCTGCCTTTTCTAGTCTTAACGCATAATTGCTGAAAACGTCAGCAACCATTGTGTTAAGCATTACGTTGGTATCCGATATCGAAGAAGCGGAACCTAACATACGGAATTCAAACTTATTACCCGTAAAAGCAAAGGGTGATGTACGGTTACGGTCGGTATTATCTTTTTTGAATTCAGGGATAACGTCAGCGCCTATTTTCATCTTCTGACGCTTCATATCATCATAGTGTATACCCTTTGATATTGCTTCAAGCATATCGGTCAAATCTTCACCCAAGAAGATAGAAATAATCGCAGGAGGGGCTTCATTACCGCCTAAACGGTGGTCGTTACCTGCGGTTGCAACCGCTATGCGCAATAAATCCTGATGTTTATCCACCGCTTCAATAACAGCGGCAAGAGTAATAAGGAACAACTTATTTTCAGATGGATTTTTACCTGCTTTTAAGAAATTGACACCCGTATCGGTAGAAACCGACCAGTTATTATGCTTACCGCTCCCGTTTACACCATCATAAGGTTTTTCGTGCAAAAGACATACAAGTCCCTTTGAAAGCGCCACTTTTTTCATAAACTCCATAGTAAGTTGATTGTGGTCAGCGGCGATATTTGTAGTGGTAAATACAGGCGCTAATTCGTGCTGTGCAGGTGCGGCTTCGTTATGCTCTGTCTTGGCAAGTACGCCCAATTTCCAAAGTTCGTTATCAAGTTCACGCATAAACTCTGCCACACGTGGCTTTAAAACACCAAAATAATGGTCATCCATTTCCTGACCCTTAGGTGGCATACAACCTATAAGCGTTCTGCCGCAATACATAAGGTCAGGTCGCTTATCGTACAGTTCTTTATCGATAAGAAAATATTCCTGTTCGGGACCTACGGTTGTATTGGTACGCTTAACGTCCGTGTAACCCAAAGCCTTAACAATACGAAGTGCCTGTTTGTTTATGGCTTCCATACTGCGAAGCAAAGGAGTCTTTTGGTCAAGTGCCTCACCCGAGAAAGAACAGAAAGCCGTAGGTATGCAAAGAGTTTTATCCTTTATAAAAGCATAAGAACTGGGGTCCCAAGCAGTGTAACCGCGTGCTTCAAAAGTAGCACGCAAACCACCCGACGGGAATGAAGAAGCATCAGGCTCACCCTTTATAAGTTCCTTGCCCGAAAATTCCATAACAATATGGCCGTCGTCAGTAGGATTTATAAAACTATCATGTTTTTCAGCGGTAATACCTGTAAGCGGTTGAAACCAATGGGTATAATGAGTAGCACCCTTCTCAATAGCCCACTCTTTCATAGCGTCGGCAACAATATCCGCAATACTGCTGTCAAGACTCTTACCCTCTTTAATTGTACTTTTCAAAATTTCATAGGTTTCTTTTGGCAAACGTTCTTTCATTACAGCGTCATTAAAAACGTTTATGCCAAAAAATTCACTTACCTTTTCCAAAACAGATACTCCTAACCAAAAAAGTTTTAACAAATTTTATAAATCGCCGTAACATATATTAAAAGATTACGGAGTGATTATTTTGTACGACGAATTCCCAACACCAATAACCAACGAAGTCGACCTTGTAAGTTACCAAAAATATTTAGAAAAAGAATTCGCATCGCCACAAAGCGAAAACACGCTTTTAAACAAACTAAGCCATTACATAGGTGCATTAGTAAAAATTGATTTATTTTCACCCTACCGTACCGATAGCCGAAGCGGTATTCTAAAAGAAACAGGGCAAGATTATCTGGTACTTAAAACCCAAACAACCAGAGAGAGTTTTATTCCCTTTTGTGCAGTCAAAAGTATCACCGCTTTGCAAAATAATACAAAACCACCCTATTTTTAACAATTTTACCACTAATAAAAACCGATGTCAACAAAAACCAATACAAATTCACACACAAACTAAAAACCGCCCAATTGGGCGGTTTTTCTTATACAGTCTTCATTATTTCACTTGCATCTTTAAACACCAAATCAGGTTTTATGTCTGACGCTTCTAAAATTTCATTTGTGGTTTCACCGCTCATAACAAGAAATGCGAGTGCGCCTGCATTTACACCGATTTTAACGTCGGTATAAATACGGTCGCCAATAACTGCGGTTTCCTGCGGTTTATAACCGTACTGCTCCATAGCAAGTTGAGGCATTAACGGTTCAGGTTTACCTATAAACAACGGTCTTTTTCCTGTTGCGTTGAAAATCATATCACAAACGCTGCCGCAGTCGGGCACGCTTCCCCACTCTGTCGGGCAAACGTAATCGGGGTTGGTAGCGATATAGGGCAACTCACGGGTTGTGAGCATAAAAGACACGTCCCAAAGCTTTTTATAATCGAGCTCGGTATCGTAGCCCATAACAATCAAGTCTGTATTGTCGGTATTTTCAGTAACCGCAAAGCCGTTTTCCGTAAGTTCTTGCTTTAAAGACTTTGTACCGCAAACATAAAGACGGGCATTGGGATAATGTTTTTTAAGATAATAAGCCGTAGCCTGAGAAGATGTGATAAAATCCTCTTTTGTGGCTTCAATACCCAATTTTCCAAGTTTTTCTATGTATGCCGAAACACTCTTTGAAGAGTTATTGGTCATAAACATATAACGTTTGCCTTTTGCCTTAATTTGCGTCAAAAGTTCTTTGGTAAATTCAAAAAGTCGGTCGCCAAGATAAAGGGTTCCGTCCATATCGAACAGAAATAAATTTATATCTTTAAACATTAAATTCTTGCAACTCCTGTTTCTTTTGCAGTCTTGATAACTGCCTTTGCAACAACTTCCGCAACACGCTTATCAAGTGCGGTTGCGATAATGTTCTCCTCACTTATTTCATCATCAGGAATAAGGGAAGCCAATGCATAAGAAGTAGCAACTTTCATTTCTTCATTGATGCAGGTAGCACGGCAATCAAGCGCGCCTCGGAAAATACCCGGGAATGCCAAAACGTTGTTTATTTGGTTCGGAAAATCCGAACGGCCTGTACCTACTACACGGGCACCTGCTTTCTTTGCAACGTCGGGCATAATTTCGGGAGTGGGGTTTGCCATCGGGAATAAAATAGCATTGTCTGCCATAGACTTAACCATATCTTCATTAACAAGGTTAGGTGCGGAAACACCGATAAATACGTCGGCGCCTACCAATGCATCGGCAAGAGTACCTTTCTTATGTTCAAGGTTAGTAACCTTTGCGATTTCTTCTTGTGCAGGGTTATTATTTTCGTCACCTTCACAAATAATACCGAAACGGTCACAGAATGTAAGATTTTTAACATCCATATTCATAAGATGCTTACCAATAGCAATACCTGCTGAACCTGCGCCGTTAATTATTACCTTAACTTCGCCGATTTGCTTTTTAACAAGTTTCAAAGCATTGATTAAAGCTGCCGCAACAACTATTGCAGTACCGTGTTGGTCATCGTGGAAAATCGGAATATCGCAAATTTCTTTTAATTTTCTTTCAATTTCAAAGCAACGGGGTGCAGAAATATCTTCAAGGTTTACACCACCGAAACTGCCCGAAAGAAGATATACTGTACGAACGATTTCGTCAACGTCCTTTGACTTAATGCAAAGCGGAAAAGCGTCTACGTCGGCAAACTCTTTAAACAAAGCACATTTGCCTTCCATAACGGGCATACCTGCCTCGGGGCCGATATCACCAAGACCCAAAACGGCAGTACCGTCGGTTACAACTGCAACCAAATTGGAACGGCGCGTAAGTTCATAAGATTTATTTATATCCTTATTGATTTCAAGGCAGGGCTCAGCAACACCAGGGGTGTATGCCAAGGATAAATCCTCACGTGTATCTATTTTAGAACGGGAGATAACCTCAATTTTACCCTTCCATTCATAATGCTTTTTAAGTGATTCCTGTCTGATATCCATTTTTAATCCTCCCAAGGAAACTTATATTGTGTAAGACCTAATTCGTCACGAATCTCTATGATTTCCTTTTGTACAGACTCGTTTATCGGCACACCGCTTTCCCTAGCAATACCGATTTCATATTCTTTTTCACCTGCGGTGTAGATACGCTCAGCATCAGGTGCTTTCTTAGAAGCCCTCATACTACGGCAGATATCACCTGCTTTTTTACGGGCAACGTCTTCACCCATAAAGTGGTCGGTATCAATAGCGATAAACCAATGTCCCAACTGATAAGGACGGATGTTGCCGTTTTCATCCTTACCGTCAAGCGCCTTACCGTAAGCACCGTCCTGAAGAATAGATGAGAAAAATTCAACAGCCAAAGCAAAACCGTAACCTTTATAACCGCCGAGAGCTTCACCGATACCGCCAAGTGTTGTAAGCGCTGCTGTACCGCCGCGGATTTTTTTAAGTGCTACGCCTGCATCACCTTCAACAGCGTTACCGTCGGTATCAATAATAGTACCGGGATGTACGTCTTCGCCTATTCTTTCATAATATTCAACCTTACCGTTTTGAGTAATTGAGGTTGCACAGTCAAAATTAAAATCAAATGCTTCATCAGTAGGAACGCCAATAGTAAATGGGTTAGTACCAAACATACCCTCAACACCGTGAGTCGGCGCAACAGAAGGACGAGCATTTGTACCCGTCATACCGATACAACCTGCCTTTGTAGCCATTGTGCTGTAATAACCTGCGATACCGTAGTGGCAGGAATTACGAACAACAACCATACCCATACCGTAAGTCTTAGCCTTTTCGATGGCCATACTCATAGCCTTATAACCGATAACCTGACCCATACCGTGATGACCGTCTATAACAGCGGTGGTAGGTGTTTCTTTTATGATTTCAAAATTAGTAACGGGTTGTTGGATACCTGCTTTAATTCTGTCAAGATAAACGGGTTTAAAACGGTTTACGCCGTGTGATTCAATACCGCGTTTGTCCGATTCCAATAATACGTCTGCGCAAATTTCAGCATCTGCACGGGGTATGCCATAGCCTACAAAAGAGTCTATAACAAAGTTTGTTATGGTCTTCCAATCTACTATTTGTGTTTTGTTCATAATATTCGTCCTTTCAAATATACCAAAGTTCACGTTTACCTGTAGAAACGGCAAAAGCGCCATTCTTCAAAGCGTCGGTAACCTCGGTTTTAGTTTCGATGGGACCTCCCGAAATAAGCGGAATGCCGATTTTTGAAAAACGTTTTATAATCTTACCTATAACACCGGGCATAATTTCGATAAAATCAGGCTCGTTACTAATCGATACCTCACCTATACCATCAATGCCGTGTGAATCATACGCAAAAAAGCGCTGAACAGTTAAAAGCCCTTGCTCCTTAGCGTATTTGATAAGATTGCTTTTTGTGCTGATTATACCGTCAACACCGAGATTGGAAAGAAACCTGATACCGCTCTTATCTTTACCGATACCGTCACACAAATCGATATGCACAAATATATATTTGCCACTTTCGTGTATACGGTTTATCTTGTCGGCTACGGTCAAAACGTCACATCCTAAAAGAAAAATGACCTCTGACGGAGATTCAAGCGCATCCGAGAAAAAACGTTCCCTAACCGCCGCTATTACAGGCGCGGTTTCTAAACTTTGAAGCAGTTTGTTTTTCAAAATTTTCACCCACTTAAAACAAAAATAGCAAAAGAAAGGCCTTCTACCCATTCTTTTGCTATTCTCTAAATCTCTGTATAATATTATAACAAAGCAAACCCGTATTGTCAACCTAAAATTAACATTGACTCATAAGTCTAATATAAAACTCTACCGATTTGTGAATGGTATCAACCGAAATGCGTTCATTATTACCGTGAATTGTGGCTCTTTCTTCACTTGTAAGTGCCATTGCAGAAAACCTGTAAACCTTGTCGGATATTCTGCCGTAATGACGGCTGTCGGAACATTGTACCATAAGATACGGAGAAACAAGAGCACCCTCCCAAGTAGATGCTACGGCAGTTGCCACCTTGTCCCACGCCTCACAATTCGTCTGGGATATACGGCTGGGATTCATACCCGAAACAGCGGTAATTTCTATCTTTTCGTCATCCACGGTTTTTTTCAAAAATTCAATGGCACTATCCATAGTATCCATAGGATTAAGTCGCAAGTTTGAGACCAACGTAGCCTCGGTAGGAATCACGTTAAAAGCATCACTGCCCTGAGCCTTTGTAAACGCCACCGTTGTACGCAAAAGCGCATTCATTTCACCGCCCTGCATTTTACCGAGCAAATTAAGTACAGGTGAAAAAAGCCACAAATTTGCAAAAATCATACGGTATAAAAAGTTGGAATGTCTGCCCAAAGTATCAAACATCTCTTTAACAGGCTTTGTGATGTGCATTTTAAATGGATTTTCTTCTATCTTGCAACACGCTTCTGCTAATGACGGTATAGGAGAATTAGGCTTTGGAGCCGAAGCATGCCCACCTTGTGAAATCGCCTTATATTCTACGTTAAGCATACCCTTTTCGGCAATACCTATAAGACCGCAAGGAGTTTTGACCCCCGGGAAAACACCTTCGACAACTGCACCGCCCTCATCTACAACAAGCACCAATTCGATATTATTCTTTTCAAAATAATCTACAATTTTTACAGCGCCCGTACCGTTTATTTCTTCATTACCCGAAAAAGCAAAATAAATATCGTTTTCGGGTACAAAACCGCTTTTTATAAGCGCTTCGGCAGCAGACAAAATGCCGTTCATCGTAACCTTGGTATCAAGTGTTCCCCTACCCCATACAATACCGTCAACGAGTTCTGCCGAAAACGGTGGCTTGTCCCAACCTTTTCCATCGGCAGGTACAACGTCATAATGCGCCATCATAACCGACGGAGCATCGTGCTTTTTGCCTTCCCACAAAAAGAGCAGGCCTCTCTCCTCAGATAACTTTAAAGTGCCGTTTTTAAAAACGGCAGGATAAAGTTTGGGAAGCGCTTTAATAAGTTTTTTGAATTCTCTTTCGTCTTCTAGTTCGCTTTCCTTATAAGAAACGGTTTTGAAACGCACTAGTTGACGCAAATTTTCAACCGATTTATCCTTATCAAATTCTACGTTACATTCCGAAATTTCAGCATTCGGTTTTGGTTGGAACCCAAAAGTTCTGATAAGAAGAAAAGCAACAAAAGCAAAAATTACACCTAAAATTATATACCACATTAAATTATACCCTTTTTATACATTATTCTTGCCACTATGAGTGTGAAAATTACACCGACAGGCGCCATAATTCCAACTTCACCCGATGTTAATGGAGTGAAAATAAATGCTATAAGCATTAAAAGCATTGGTGCTATGGCTATTTTAAAGTTTTTAGAAACAAACACAACTGCCAAACCACCGAAAAGTGCAGGTAAAAGTTGGTCAAATGCAGGTTTTAAAACCTCTGATTCAAGCACAACATCCAAATTCGAAACCAACATAAGTACAACGCCGATAATGATAATAAATGTAGTAACAATACTTGAAACTGCAATAGCAATGGTAGAAACAATCTCTCCCTCTTCGGAGTTTGCTTTTACATCTGCTTTTTCCATAGCATCAAGTGCGCACGGAAGTTTCAAATTAGAAATATTACCCGTAACAAACGAAAGATATGAACCACCTGCGCCAAGCATTGGAACATAGGTAAAAACTTCTATAATACCTACTGCCCAATACATAGGCAAAACTGCTAAAAGCGCCCTGCCCATAGCTTCCCATTCGGGAACAGCGTTAAAAATAATACAAAGCGCTAACGGAAAGGCAAGTATAAGCGCCAATATGAAATAACCCCAGATACGACCGTCACGGTGTACACTTTCAAGATAAGTCATTTCTTTTTTCATAACGCCACCTCCTTTTAAGATAACCAGTCTGTAATCGGAATAGCCATAGCCATACCGCCCACAAGACTGATAGGTAATGCATAGTCAGTAATCCATCTGGCTTTAAGCACCTTTGTAAGCAAACCGCATATAAGCATTATCACAGCCGAAGATGCCATCACAAGCACAGGAATAAGTGCTGATGAATTGCCCGAAAAAACACTGCTGAAATCCCAGAAAACATAGCCTAAGAAAGCAGAAATCATACCAATAAACATAGCGTTTGAGAATATCTCGCTCCACTTTTTATCCATTTGCTCAATCTTCTTCATACCCTTTTGAATTCTCTTGGTCAGAAGCGGTGTAAGTATTAAGCCGATGAGTATACCAAGCGTCATAACCCAAGCAACCGTTACAAAAGCAGAGGCAGACGTTATAGTTTCACTTGTAGAACCGCCGAGTTCATTTATAGTACTTGTAGAAGCGATTGTCTCGTAAGAAAGTGAGCCGATTACCGAAAGTCTAAGCCACGGAAGCGGCAACCCTAAAAACTTAGAAATCGCTACAATGCCAACAAGAATTGAAACCGCAGGTGCTATTGTAAAAAGCGAAGCCGATATTATAACCTTTTTTAGTTTTTTCTTTTCCATACCGATAGCAAGTGCTCTGCGATATGCACGAACAAGAAAATATACCGACTGTGCAAGTACTGCCGCAATAATTACGGCAACCATAGCAAATATGACGGGATGATTAACGCTGAATTCCATTTATTTTTCACTCTTTTCATAAAATATTTACCCTTAAATTTTAACACAGTATACCCTTTTGCGCAAGAATATATATTAAAAATTATACAAAAAAGCAAAAATTCATATAAAAAACACATAAAATACTGTTTTTTTGCCGAAAAAATAAAAAATGTAAAAAAGTGCTTTATTTTTTTGCGGTTTTTTGTTATAATTATTTGGATACTGAAAACGTATCGAATAAATATGTTAAAGTTGGGCTTAGCCCATAAAAATTTAGGAGGTTGATTCATAATGAGTCACAAGTATGTTTACCTTTTCTCTGAAGGCGACGCTTCTATGCGTGAGCTTCTCGGCGGTAAGGGTGCTAACCTTGCAGAAATGACCAAAATCGGTCTTCCCGTTCCCCAAGGTTTCACCGTTTCTACCGAAGCTTGTACACAGTATTACGAAGACGGCAGAAAAATCAACGACGATATCCAGGCACAAATCATGGAATACATCGTTAAGATGGAAGAAGTTGTTGGTAAGAAGTTTGGCGATAAAGAAAATCCCCTTCTCGTTTCTGTTCGTTCAGGCGCACGCGCTTCTATGCCCGGTATGATGGATACCATCTTGAACCTTGGTCTTAACGAAGAAGTTGTTGAAACCATGGCTGCAAAGTCCGGCAACGCTCGTTGGGCTTATGACTGCTACCGTCGTTTCATCCAAATGTATTCTGACGTAGTTATGGAAGTTGGTAAGAAGTATTTCGAAGAACTTATCGACAAAATGAAAGAAGAAAAAGGCGTAACTCAGGACGTTGAGCTTACTGCTGAAGACCTTAAAGAACTTGCTAATCAGTTTAAGGCAGAATATAAAGCAAAAATCGGTTGCGACTTCCCCTCTGACCCCAAAGAACAGTTGATGGGCGCTATCGAAGCTGTTTTCCGTTCATGGGACAACCCCCGTGCAAACGTATACCGTCGTGACAACGATATTCCTTATTCTTGGGGTACCGCTGTTAACGTACAGATGATGGCTTTCGGTAATATGGGTGATAACTGCGGTACCGGTGTTGCATTTACACGTGACCCTGCTACCGGTGAACCCGGCCTTATGGGTGAATTCCTTACCAACGCTCAAGGTGAAGACGTTGTTGCAGGTGTTCGTACTCCTATGCCGATTGCTGAAATGGCTGAAAAGTTCCCCGAAGCTTTTGCTGAATTCAACAAAGTTTGCGCTATCCTTGAAGACCACTACCGTGATATGCAGGATATGGAATTCACCGTTGAAGACGGCAAACTCTATATGCTCCAGACCCGTAACGGTAAGCGTACCGCTAAGGCTGCTCTTAAAATCGCTTGTGACCTCGTTGACGAAGGCATGATTGATAAGAAGCAGGCTGTTGCTATGATTGACCCCCGTAACCTTGACACTCTTCTCCATCCCCAGTTCGACGTAAAAGCTCTTAAAGCTGCTACTCCTGCAGGTAAGGGCTTAGGCGCTTCCCCAGGTGCTGCTTGCGGTAAGGTTGTATTTACTGCTGAAGATGCAGATGCTTGGAACGCTCGTGGCGAAAAGGTTATCCTCGTTCGTTTGGAAACCTCTCCCGAAGATATCACAGGTATGAAGGCTTCTCAGGGTATCCTCACCGTTCGTGGCGGTATGACTTCACACGCTGCCGTTGTTGCTCGTGGTATGGGTACTTGCTGTGTATCCGGTTGCGGCGACATTATTATGGACGAAGAAAACAAGAAATTCACACTCGCAGGTAAAACCTATAACGAAGGCGACTACATTTCTATCGACGGTTCTACAGGTAACATCTATGACGGTATCATCCCCACCGTTGACGCTGAAATCGCTGGTGAATTCGGCAGAATCATGGCTTGGGCTGATGAATTCAGAACCCTTAAAGTTCGTACAAATGCTGACACACCTGCTGATGCTAAAAAAGCTCGTGAACTCGGTGCAGAAGGTATCGGTCTTTGCCGTACCGAGCATATGTTCTTCGAAGCTGACAGAATCGCTGCTTTCCGTGAAATGATTTGTTCAGATACAGCTGAAGAACGTGAAGCTGCTCTTGAAAAGATTCTCCCCTATCAACAGGGCGACTTTGAAAAACTTTATGAAGCACTTGAAGGCTATCCCGTATGTATCCGTTTCCTTGTCCCGCCTCTCCATGAATTCGTTCCTACCGAAGAAGCAGACATCAAGGCTTTGGCTGATGCACAGGGCAAAACTGTAGAAGACATCAAGAACATCATTTCTTCACTCCACGAATTTAACCCCATGATGGGTCACCGTGGTTGCCGTCTTGCAGTTACCTATCCTGAAATTGCAAAGATGCAGACCGCTGCTGTTATCCGTGCAGCTATCAATGTTAAGAAGGCTCATCCCGACTGGAACATCGTTCCCGAAATTATGATTCCTTTGACCGGCGAAGTTAAGGAACTTAAATATGTTAAGGATGTAGTAGTTGCTACTGCTGACGCAGAAATCGCTGCTGCAGACACAGACCTCAAGTACGAAGTTGGTACTATGATGGAAATCCCAAGAGCTTGTCTCACTGCTGACGATATCGCAAAAGAAGCTGAATTCTTCTGCTTCGGTACTAATGACTTGACTCAGATGACCTTCGGTTTCAGCCGTGACGACGCTGGTAAGTTCCTTGGTGCATACTACGATACAAAGATTTACGAAAACGACCCCTTCGCTAAGCTCGACCAGACCGGCGTTGGTAAACTTATGGATATGGCTGTTGCTATGGGTAAAAAGACCCGTCCCGAAATCCACTGCGGTATCTGCGGTGAACACGGCGGTGACCCCGTATCAGTAGAATTCTGCCATAAGATTGGCCTCGACTATGTATCTTGCTCACCCTTCCGCGTTCCGATAGCACGCCTTGCCGCTGCTCAGGCAGCTATCAAAAGTAGGTAGGAGTTCTCTTTCCTTTGAATTACCGCTTGGTTTCAAGGAAGCAGAAGCCTATCGAAAGGCTAACGGAAAGTATGTGAGGAAAAACCAATGGATAAATACTACCATAACGGTAGAGATTGATCTTAATTGACCGCGCAACAACTTTCAAAATATTTTTGTATAGAGTGTAGGTGCACAAGTAACCTTGCGCACCTACACTAAGACTGAGAATATATGAGAAAGTATTTTAAGCAATATGAAGATTAAAAGTATAATATCAAATATTAATAGCATAGACAAAAAAACTTGTGGGAGTTTTTCTTTTTCGCTTGCCGTTTCTCTGTGTGTATGTTTATTAACTACATATGCCGCAGAAGACCAACAATCCACCGAAAGCGTTTTTAATTTTGTTGAAATAGCTAAACCGTATATTATTTCGTCTTTTTCTACGGTTATAACTTTTTGTTTGACAACACTTTCGCAAAACTTTATACAGATTATTTCTATGAAGGCAAAAGGAAGCGAACCTGATTTTGGGTGGCAATTTGTCAATCTCGGATATTCAATAATTTACACCATTCTTTATTTTATATATTTGATGAAAGGTGGATTATTGGCTACAGTTTTGATTATTGTGCTTACCTTATTTGCCATCGGCATATCTATTGTATCGTTTGCCGAAGCATTTTCTGTAGGAAAATCTTCCCTTGTAGGTGAAAAAAATGGATAATTTAGTTGTTCTTTTAATAGCGTTTGTTATTGTATTATTTTTTGTTTCTTTTGTCGTTGTATATAAGTATTCATCATGGAACACCAAAAATAAAAAAAGTGTAATTTCTTTTGGGAAAATGATTATTAACACAATTTGTCCATCAAATAGTTCCAAGAAGTTACATAGTTTTGTGGAATTTATGAATACAAATAAACCTAAGCAATATTCGTTAAAAGGAAACAAGTATGAATAATCAAGAGCGTATTGGGTTAGATGCCGCGGCTTTGCACAGTTACGATTTTATTTTTCATGAAATTATATTGCCCATATCAGAAGAAATTGAAGCTGAAGTAGACCCAGAGTTTAAAATAATATGTGACTTTGAAAAATTGAATGCAGAGAAAGTGTATGAAATTAGTCATAAGTTTTATAGAAAAAAACGCGAGTCACTAAAGAATTTCTTCTATGGTGAAGTTTTTTTGAATGAAAAATCAGTTAACTATGATGATTATTGTTTGGATTTGCATAAAATCGCATCCATAATTACAGCAACGCTAATTCGAAACAAGTTGTTTTGGTTTGATGAAATCAAAGCTAAAAAATATATAGATTCAAAAGATTGTTCAACAGAGTGGAAAATTGACAACCTTTTGATTAATTATAAATTAGCTTTTTATGTGGGTGTTGCATTGATGTATTATAAAATGTTGTTTGATGCAGAAGGAAATAATAACCAAGAGTCGCAAAAACTATATAAAAAGATAGAAATGCAAGGTGGATTATATCTTTATCCCAAAAATGAATTACACGAATCGTTCCCGAATAGTATAATATATGATTTTGCAAAACGGGATATAAATAATCGTTCATTTGACTACTTGCTTTACTCGGCACTATTGTACCAATTAGAAGAATATAATCGAGAAAAATTTAATAAAATTTAAGGAAGTATCGTTGATACTTCCTTTTATTTTTGGCAATACTTTTATTAACGGAGGAGAATCGTATGTTGCTTGTTGTTTTTGCGTTAATTATATATTGTTATGGGTTGGTGTCTTTTTCGAAAACTTTTGAGAAAAACAACGTTATATTAGAAGAAAAGAAAAAAACAAAAAGAAGCAATAATGAGAAAGTGCGTGTTAGGTTATATTCTGTACATTCTAATATCTATGAATAGGGTATAAATTTGCTTTTATGTTTGATAATTCATATAATGTTTGTATAAAAAATATGTAAGAAGGATTTGATATGAAAAAGAAACGATATTTGTATTTAAAAAGCGTACAACACAACACCTTGCTCCGCTGCCTTGTGGAGTTTAAGAATGAACTTGTACACCAAGGCAGAACCGCTGATATAGTGGACGAGGTAATCCTTAAAGTGATGAATGCTCCCGTAAAAAAGTTAAGAGTATGACCTACATAACCGCATAGCCGCTTATTCCAAAAGAATAGGCGGCTTTTTCTATTTCCCTACATAGCCGATCATTCGCCGTGGTCGGCTAAATCTGTGTAAAGGAGGACACGCAAATGGCGAAAACAAAGGTTATTGCCGTAGCAAACCAAAAGGGCGGCGTGGGTAAAACCACAACCGTGTATAATCTCGGAGCCGGTCTTGCGATGCACGGCAAAAAGGTCTTGCTTGTGGATGTTGACCCACAGGGCGATTTAACCAAGATGTTAGGACAGCGCAAACCCCACGATATGCCGTTGACTCTCGGAAACTGTATGAACGATATTGTTGCAGGAAACGAGGTCACGGAGCATCCGGAAATCCTGCATCATTATGAAGGATTTGACTTTGTACCCGGCAACCGCACCTTGTCTGCGGTGGAAACGGGACTTGTCAATGCGTTCAGCCGTGAAACCGTACTGCGACAGTATATTGATAGCGTAAAAGACGGTTACGACTATGTGTTGCTTGATTGCCGCCCGTCCCTCGGTATGTTGGTTATCAATGCCTTGTCTGCATCCGATTACGTGCTCGTCCCCGTACAAGCGGAGTATTTTGCGGCGGAAGATATGACCGAACTACTCGGCACGGTACGGCAGGTAAAGCGGCAGATCAATCCCAAGTTAGAGGTAGGCGGAATATTCTTGACGATGGCGAATGACACCAATTTCCGAAAAGACGTGGTAAAGGCTATCAAGGAGAACTACAAACGGCATTTTCCCGTATTTGATACGGTTATCCCCGCTACCGTGAGGCTCGGAGAAATCAGCACCAAGGACAAGAGCATATTCAAGCACGACCCCAACGGCAAAGCCGCAAAAGCGTATGCGAACTTGGTAAAGGAGGTGCAAGGAATTGGCGAAAGACAGCGTATCCAGCCTTCTGACCTCAGTAGATGAGCTTTTCACAACCCAAGAGGAACGGGACATAGCTAAGCGAGAAACCGTGATGGATATTCCATTAGCGGAAATCAGCGATTTTCCTAACCACCCGTTTAAGGTAACGGTGGATGAAAAGATGCTTGAAATGGCAGACAGCGTAAAGCGGTACGGGGTGTTAGTCCCTGCCATTGTACGACCGAAGCAAGGCGGCGGTTATGAAATGATTGCCGGACATAGGCGTAAAAAGGCAAGCGAGCTTGCACAGCGACCGACACTTAACTGTATCGTCCGTGATCTGACCGACGATGAATCCATTATTATAATGGTGGACTCCAACCTGCAAAGAGAGGTTATCTTGCCGAGCGAAAAGGCGTTTGCTTATAAAATGAAGTTGGACGCTATGAAACGGCAAGGACAAAGGACGGATTTAACTTGTGCAACACCGTTGCACAAGTCGGACGGAAAGAAAAGTCGAGAGATTCTTGCAGAACAGACGGGCGAAAGTCACGAACAAATCCGCAAGTTTATCCGTCTTACCGAACTTATCCCCGAATTGCTTGATATGGTGGACGAGAACAAAATCGCATTAAGACCCGCCGTAGAGCTTTCCTATCTTGCCGAAAAAGAACAACGGCTACTGTATGAGGAAATCGGGTACTCCGATTGCACCCCGTCCCACGCACAGGCAATCAAGATGCGTAAGTTTGCCGAGCAAGGTCAATTAACCGCCGAGGTTATTTCTTCCATTATGCAGGAGGAAAAACCCAACCAAAAGGAGCAGTTTAGAATGCCAAGAGAAAAAATCAGCAAGTATTTTCCTGCGGGGACGCCTGCGGAAAAGATCGAGGACACCATTATCAAGGCGCTGGAGCTGTATCGCAGACGACAGCGTGATATGGAACGTTGATGTGACTACCAAGGGGTTAGTGTACCCTTTTCTATCAAGGGGAACGGCGGCGGTCGTTTGCTCCCCCTCTCCACACCTCACCCCCTCAAAAACCTGCTGTACCTGCCGAAAAAAGAGATATATCGCAGACTTGCAAATTGTCGAAATCTCCGTAAACTGAAAGGCAAAAGGAGGTTTTACGATGAAACGCATATTTTTGATTTTGGCAGCTATCCTCATTCTCTTAACAGGCTGTAACAATTCGACGGAATTATCGGATACGCCTACAGAGAGCACACCCGCTATTGTGATTACGGAAACGGTCACGACACCTACTACCGAGAACGAAGATCCGAAAGGGACAACTGATAATGCTGATGCGGCATCTTCTTTTTCGGCAAGTAATGAAACGGTTACGACCGAACCCGAAGAAACGATAAGCGAAACCAAGCCAACCGTGACTACCGAGCAGCCTACCCAAACGGAGAAAAAGGAAACGACATCTACTACGCCTACCGAAACAAAACCCTCCGTAACCGTTACAGAGCCACAGAAAAACGAACCTAAAGACGCCGAACCGCCCATCACGACGGAAGAACCTGTTATTATCCCCGAAGTAAAGCGACCGAGCGCAAGTGAGATTGAAGCCAAGACTGCTGAATATATCAATCAATACCGCTTGGCACAAGGCGACACGCAGACGGTCATTTTACCCGGACTCACCGCCGTTGCGGAATACCGAGCAAAGCAGCTTATCACAAACTTTTCTCATACCGATAGTGCCGATGCCTGTACTGCCTTGCAATACGGCGAATTTGTGGATATGACCCTATACGGCTGTGATGCAAGTGCCAATTACTATCAAGGCTATAACCGTGAAGCCATTGCCAAGGGTAATTGGGGCGGCACGGCTGACGAAATCGCACAGAGAATTGCTACGGGTTTTAAGAACAGCAGTAAGCATTGGAACTATGTAGGCAGCTCTGAATACGGCTATATGGCGGTGGGTGCGGTGTACGACTCCGCAACATCCTCTTGGTACGTGTGCATCTGTATGAGCAGTAAGAATTACGGCGGTTAAAACCGAATACCCATTCACGCTGAACGCTTGATTTTATATCGGGCGTTCTTTTTTTATTTCCAATACAAGAAAGGATTGAAGTCTAATGAAAAATAAGAAAATGTCAAAGTTTTTGTCGGCTCTGCTTGCCGTTGTAATGGTGATTATGGCAATGCCGATGAGTGCATTTGCGGCGGTCGCATCCGACCTGCCCGACAATATGGCTGACAGCCACATTCTCCGTGCTTTGGAATACACGGGATACGACGTACAGGCGCAGAAGAACGACGGAACGCTGTATCAATCGAACAGTTACGGTTCCCAAACACCGAGCAACATTCTTTCGGATATTTCTTACGGAACAAGCACCTTCGGTAAAGAGAACGTTGCCGACAGTAGCACCGTATCGGGTCGAGCACCCGACATTGCGACCTTTGAGAGCAAGGGTCTGTGCTGTGCTTCTTTCGTGACTTACTTTGTCTGCAACTACCTCCCTTATATTGAGGGCGTTGACACAAGCCTTATCAGCGATGCCGTAGCCGCAACGGGTTGGAACTCCCAAGCTGTTGTTACTTGGCAGAAAGCATTTAACGGTCTTGTGGACGAGGGCAAAATTGAGAAAATCGGTACAAGCGCATCCAACGTGGATCGTATCAAGCTGACCCCCGGTGACTTGATTATCTTCGGTACGGAAGAAAACTCCCATACCCATATTGCCGTTTACTCCGGCACTTATAAAGGTGTGGACTATATCATTCACGTGGGCAACGACCGTGGCCCCGAAATCTCCCGTGTCGATTGGATGGGGCAAGCCGGTGACAAGTCCAGCTATCCCAACGCCTACTATCATCTTCCCGTAGAGTATTGGGAGGATGACGGCAGTATCGAGGTTTACAAAAAGGATACTGACGGCAAGGCACTTGCAGGTGCGGTGTTCATTGCCACCGAAACCACCACGGGACAGCAGTACCGCATCGGCCCGACCGACAGCACGGGCTATGCGAAGTCCGAAATGCCTATCCCTTACGGCGAATATAAAATCGTCGAGAGTGTTTTCCCGACCAACTACCGAGCCTACGGAACGACATCCTGGACGAAAACACTCAACAAAGATACCCCAAACGCTACCATTACCATCAATGCGGTAAATGAGATTATCCCCGGCAACTGCAAGATCGTAAAGACAAGCGAGGACGGTGTGGTGGACGGTATTTCCTTCACCCTTTCGGGCAACGGCGTGAATAAGACCGTTACCACCGCAAACGGCGGTGAGGTCACGATTTCCGACTTGAAACCCGGCAGCTACACCGTGACGGAGGAAAATATCGACTACTACGAGCCGCAGGAGGTTCGCACCGTTACCATTGTCAGCGGGCAGACCGCAACCGTCACGTTCAATAACACCTTGAAGCGTGGCGAATTGAAAGTGGTAAAGACCAGCGAGGACAATATGGTGGAGAGCGTACAGTTTAAGCTCTCCGGCACATCCCTTTCGGGGCATATGGTGGAACAGTTTGCCGTGACCGATAAAAACGGTGTTGCCGTCTTTGAAGATGTGCTTATTACAGGTCACACCGCCTATACCTTGGAGGAAGTAAACGTCGAGGAAAAATATATCGTTCCCGACACACAAACCGCCGTTATCGAATGGCAGAAAGTGACCGAGAAATCCTTTTATAACGAACTCAAACGAGGTAGTATTAAGGTTACAAAGTCCTCTGAGGACGGCTTTGTGGAGGGCGTTACTTTCCGCTTGAAGGGTACTTCTCTTTCGGGCGAAGCCATCAATCTTACCGCCAAAACCGACCATACAGGCGTTGCGGTGTTTAACGATGTTTTGATCGGCACGGGTTATGTGCTGACCGAGGAAAACGTGGCTATGCGTTACGTGCTCCCCGAAGCACAGAATGTTGACGTTAAGTGGAACGAGGTCACGGGCGCAACCGTTGAGAACATCTTGAAAAAATGGAGAGCCGACGTATTCAAGGTGGATGCGGATATTTACTTCGGTGACGATGATTTTGAAGAAGCCGTCCCTATGACCCTTGCGGTTAACTCCGATATGCTCGTCACCGAATACGGCTGGCCATACGGAGAAACCCAAGGCAACGCAACCCTTGAGGGTGCGGTGTACGGCGTGTATAAGGACGGCGTATTGCTTGACACCTACACCACGGATAAGAACGGATACTTTTTGACCGACTATTATCCTTGTGACGGCAGTTACTATTATTTGCAAGAGATTTCACCGTCCGAGGGTTACTTGCTTGACCCTTATGAGTATTACGTGGACGCATATCCCGGTAACTACACTGTAGAACTCAATACCGAGTATATCGACGTGTATGAGGATATTATTAAAGGCACGATTGCTCTTGTAAAACACACCGACGACGGCAAGACCCAAATCGAAACACCCGAAGTTGGTGCGGAATTTGAGGTTTACTTGAAAAGCGCAGGCAGCTATGAAAACGGCAAGGACGAAGAAAAAGCAATCCTTGTAATTGACGAAACGGGCGTTGCCGAGGTGGAACTGCCCTACGGCGTGTATGTAGTAAAGCAAATCAAAGGTTGGGAGGGCAAAGAACTGTTACCCGCCTTTGAGGTCAGCATCGACACCGACGAGAAAATCTACCGCTTTATTATCAATAATGCCGTATTTGAGTCCGACATTCAGATCGTGAAAAAGGATGCCGAAACAGGCAAGGTTATCCCTGCGGCGGGCATTGGCTTTAAGGTGCTGAATACCGACACGGGCGAATTTGTGGTACAGCGTATCAATTATCCTACCCCTGTGGATATTGAGGTGTACTACACTGATGAAACGGGTATGCTGATGCTTCCGCACTCTCTCCCTTACGGCAATTATCAGATTATAGAAGAAACCATTTCCGCTACGGGTGAATACGTGCTTGATACTACTCCCGTTAATTTCAAGGTAGACGGCACAAGCGACCTTGTTGTAGTGGAAAAGCTGAACTATGCACAGAAAGGCACGATTACCGTTACCAAACAGGGCGAGGTCTTTTCCTCTGTTACCGAGCAGGACGGTATGTATCAGCCCGTTTACGAAATTAAGGGTCTTGCAGGTGCGGTATATGAAATCACCGCAGCCGAGGACATTGTGACCCTTGACGGCACGACCCGTTATACCAAGGGTGAGGTTGTCGATACAATCACCACGGCGGCAGACGGAACAGCCGTGAGCCGTGAACTCTATCTCGGAAAATACCAAATTTCCGAAATCACAGCGCCGTTTGGAATGGTGCTCAACGGCGAAAAGGTAGATGTGGAGCTTGTGTATGCCGGACAGGAAATTGCCGTAACAAGCACCTCTGCCTCCTTTGTCAATGAACGACAGAAGGTGGAAATCGACCTTGCAAAGAATCTTGAAATTGACGAGCTTTTTGGCATCGGCAATAACGGTGAAATCAGTAAGGTGCAGTTTGGCTTGTATGCGGCTGAGGATATGAACGCCGAGGACGGCAAGGTTATTCCCAAGGACGGACTTATTGAAACTGCCTACTGTGATGAAAACGGCAAGATTGCCTTTATGACAGATCTTCCCGTGGGAGTAAGCATTTACGTTAAGGAAATTGCAACCGATTCCCACTATATTCTTTCCGATACCGCTTATCCCGTAGTCTTTGAGTATGCGGGACAGAATATCGAAACTGTTAAGATCAGCGTAAATGACGGTGCTGCCATTGAAAACAAGATCATCCGTGGCAACATTCTCGGCAAGAAATTGGACGAGGACGGCTTTGCCATCTGCGGTGCGCTGTTCGGCTTGTTCCGTGAGAACGAAACCGAGTTTACCGCAGACACCGCATTGATGACCTGCGAGAGCAACGAAATCGGTGTGTTCCTCTTTGAAAACGTACCTTTCGGCAGATACGTGGTGCGTGAAATCAAAGCGGCTCCCGCTTTCGTGCTGAACGAAAACAGTTATGCCGTGACGGTAAGCGAGGACGGTGAAACGGTGGAAATCGTCATTGAGAACCGCTTTATTGTCGGCTCCGTGCAGACCACCAAGGTTGATAAGGATTATCCCGAAAACAAGCTGACGGGAGCCGTGTTTGAAATCTATGTGGACGTGGACGGCAACGGCGAGTTTAATGCGGAAATCGACAAGCTCGTAGGCGAAATGACCGAAGTAGAAACGGGCGTTTACCGTATGGATAACCTGCGTTACAACGGCTATTTCCTTTACAAAAAGACCGCACCCGAATTTTTCAATAAGGATGACGGCTATTATTATTTTGAGATCACCGCAGACGGCGAAACCGTCATTGTTGAAAATGAAGCAGGTATTGGCTTTGTGAACACCGCCAAGGTTGGCTCTCTTAAAATCGTAAAGACCTCCTCCGACGGCGTAGTGGAAGGCTTCTCCTTCCGTGTCACCGGCACAAACGGTTATGACGAAGTGTTCACCACCGATGCAAATGGTGAAATCATCATTGAAAACCTCCGTATTGACGGCGAGTACGTTGTATCCGAGGTATCCGACGATAAGAACGCCGATTATATCCTCCCCGAAGATAAGACGGCGGCAGTAATCGAGGGTTCCGTTACCATTGTAGAGATGCACAACGAACGCAAACCCGAACCTGAACCCGAAGTACCCGACTCTCCGCAGACGGGCGATAACAGTAATTTACCTCTTTGGTTCGGCTTGATGGGTCTGTCCGGTGCTTCTCTTATCGGTATTGCCCTTTATAGCAGAAAACGACGCAGAGAGGAGTTGTAAGCCGTGGATGTAAAAACAATGATCGGTTTAGGGTTGTTTTTGGCGGTAGGCGCATTGCTGATCTATTTCAGAATCCGCAACGCAAGGAAAAAGTGACCCGTGGGGGCGGCTGAAAAGCCGTCCCTTTTACATACCGACAATTCAGTAAAAGGAGATGTGAGCAATGGAACAGACAAAACGAATGGCGGAAAACTATGAGATAAAAAACTCTTTCCGCATAGGTCAAAGTGAGGTTGTTTTCGGCGTAGATGAACACAGCGAAAACCCGTTTTTTTGCGGCTTCTGCGAAAAGGAAAACCTTATCGTCATGGTTCGTGAACGGTACACGGAATGTATGGTGGGTAACGACTACATTGGTATGTTGGAGTTTGAAAAGATAGAAATGCCCGACAGTTGACCGTGACGAGTATCAAGCATTTATGAAGTCCGTAAAAAAGACGGGGTTATCCCAAGAGGTGTACCTTCGTCATCTTATCAAGGGCGAGGTTCCGAGAGAAGCACCGTCCCCGGAGTATTTTGATTTTATCCGTGAACTCCACAATGTAGGAAACAACCTTAACCAAGTGGCGCAGAAAGCTCACGTGCTGAATGTCATTGACGTGAAGCGTTATGACGAAAACTGCCGCCGTTTGGAAAAGCTCATCCGTGATGTAACGGCGGCGGTCATCCTTCCTGCAAAGAGGTGGTGATTCTATGGCAACCACCTCCATCTGGAGCGTAAAGGGTTGGCTTGGTAAATTGGTTATCTATGTAGAGAACCCCAACAAGACCACCAATCCACAATACTATGAAAAGGCGGAACTGACCGAGAAACAGGCACAGACCCTTTTTGATGTTATCGATTATGCCGCCGATCCGAGCAAGACCGATGCTGTAATGCACGATGAAAATATCGAAACCCATCAGCAGTTTGTAACGGGTATCAACTGTTTGCCCGCAACTGCCCGTGATGAAATGCAAGCGGTGAAAAAGCGCTTCGGAAAAGAGGACGGTGTTATCGCATACCACGGGTATCAATCCTTTGCCCCCGGAGAAGCCGATCCGAAAACAGCACACGAAATCGGGATACGGCTTGCCCAAAAGGTAGCGTTATTTGCCCTTATTTCCGACCGTGACAAATCCTATAACTTCCTTGTATCCATTCTTTACACCCAGCTTTTTCAAATGCTGTTTGATACGGCGGAAAACAAGTACGGCGGTTCGCTCCCCGTACCCGTGCATTTTTTGATGGACGAGTTTGCCAACGTGTCGCTACCCGATGACTTTGAAAACATCCTTTCAACGATGCGTTCCCGTAACGTGTTTGTATCTATTATCTTGCAGAACATCGCACAGCTCAAAGCCCTGTTTGAAAAACAATGGGAGTCTATCTTGGGTAACTGTGACGAGTTTTTGTATCTCGGCGGTAACGAGCAGAGTACCCACAAGTATGTGTCGGAATTGCTCGGCAAGTCCACCATTGATACCAACACCTACGGCAAGTCCACGGGTCATAGCGGTAATTACAGTACTAACTATCAGAACACGGGACGAGAACTGCTGACCCCCGATGAGGTGCGTATGCTTGATAATTCCAAAGCCTTGCTGTTTATCCGAGGAGAACGCCCCGTGATGGATGATAAATTCGATATTTTGAAGCATCCCGGCGTACACCTTACTCCCGATGGCGGCGGCAAGGTGTACGTTCACGGCACCACCGAACACGCCGTTGCCGGCATTACAAGCATTGTGGTGAAAAAGAAGGACAATATCGTGTCGCAGAAATATGAAGCGACAGAACCCGTAACCCATTATGAGTTTCTTTCCAACGAGGAATTGGAAGCAATCTTTTTGACAAATCAGGAGGAGTAGTCTTATGAAAAAGTCTATCAAAAAAACCAATGAAACCCGTCCTCTGCCTATGGGCAAAAAGACCCGCAGAGCATTTTCCGCCTATGTCTGCCTTGTGCTGATGGTGTTTATGGTCAGTACCATGTCCGTGACCGCATTTGCGGCCACCAATGACCCGCTGACCGTAATCGACAACCTCTCAACCTTTATTTTCGGACTTATCCGAGCCGTAGGTATTATCCTGCTCGGTTGGGGTATTGTGCAGATCGGTATTTCCCTCAAGAGCCACGACCCTTCGCAGAGAGCAAACGGCTTTTTGACCTTAGCGGGCGGTGTTATCATCACCTTCGCAAAGGAAATCCTTGACCTTATCATTGCTTGATGCGGATATTGGGCGGGGCGGTATTTGCCGTCCCGTCCTTTCTGCAGAAAGGAGGAAAACGTAAATGAGTGATAATTGGGTCGTACAAAACCTCGAAAATGCACTCGAAACTTGGAACGAAAAATTAGCGGAAATATGGACGCTTATCACGCAATCGCCCGAACAGTTTAAGGGTGGAACGATATGGAACGTAGTCAAAGATATACACGGTGCAGTACAAGCAATCGGTCTTGGACTGCTTGTGCTATTCTTTGTTGTTGGTGTAATGAAAACCTGCGGCAGCTTTGCCGAAGTGAAAAAGCCGGAGGTTGCCCTAAAACTTTTTATCCGCTTTGCCATTGCAAAAGGCGTTGTCACCTACGGTCTGAAGCTGATGATAGCACTCTTTAATATCGTACAGGGTCTTATTTCAAGCATTATGACCGCCGCAGGAATGGGAACGGCTACACGGACGGTATTGCCGTCCACTATTGTAACGGCAATCGAAGATTGCGGATTCTTTGAGAGTATCCCGCTATGGGCAGTTACGCTTATCGGCGGTCTGTTTATTACGATTTTGTCGTTCATTATGATTCTGACCGTGTACGGTCGTTTCTTCAAGTTGTATATCTACACGGCGATTGCTCCCGTACCTCTGTCCACCTTTGCAGGTGAGCCGAGCCAACAGGTCGGCAAGTCCTTTATTAAGTCCTATGCTGCCGTTTGCTTGGAGGGTGCGGTTATTGTGCTTGCGTGTATCATCTTTTCGCTGTTTGCCGCATCACCGCCAACGGTTGACCCCAATGCTGCGGCGGTATCTATGGTGTGGAGTTATATCGGAGAGCTGATGCGTCCTTTATCAAGGATGATTTTATCTCTGAGCTGTGTAGCATTGAACGTCCTATCATTATGTCGGTGGATGTAATACCCGTTCCCACCGATGAAGCGGTGCGTGAGGGTGAAAGCCGCCTTTTAGGTGTGGAGCGTAACGTGGTTGATTTTCTGCGAAAGCAGCAGAACAATAACAATTTCTCCGGCACCATTCCGTATGATCTTGAAAAGCAACGTGCGGAAATCAAGGAGTTTTTGGACGACCTTACGAGCCGTGACCAGCGAATGATGTTTGCCAATCTGACCTATATTCACACGGCGGATACCAAGGAGCAGCTTGATAGTGATACCGAAAACGTGCAGACCTTCGCCCGTCAGCGTATGTGTCAAATGGCAACGCTGAAATTCCAACAGCTTGACGGTCTGAATACGGCTTTGCCTATCGGTGTACGCAAGATCGATGCTATGCGAACCCTAACCACCGAGAGCTTGTCGGTGCTGATGCCGTTCCGTGTGCAGGAGATTATGGATGCAGGCGGTATCTTTTACGGTGTCAATGCTATCTCCGGCAACCTTATCCTTTGCAATAAATCCAATCTTCTCAATCAGTCGGCATTTATCCTCGGCGTTCCCGGTAGTGGTAAATCCTTCTCGGTTAAGGAACTGATTGTCTTTATTGCCCTTGCTACCAATGATGATATTTTGGTCTGTGACCCGGAGGGCGAATACCAAAACTTGATGAAGGTTCTCGGAGCCGAAATCATTAAGATCTCCGCAGGCAGTCCCCATCATATCAACGCTATGGATATGGTGGAGGGTTACGGCGACGGCAGTAATCCCGTTATCGACAAGTCAGAGTTTGTATTGTCGCTCTTTGAACAGCTTGACCCAAGGGGTATTGACCCTCACGAAAAGTCCATTATGGACCGTTGTGTGGATGCGGTGTACCATGAATATAAAAAAGGCGGTGCGGTGCCTACGCTCCGTGTTCTCCGTAAAAAGCTCTTGGCTCAGCCGGAGGAAGAAGCACAGCACCTTGCACTTTCCTTGGAACTGTTCACTTCGGGCAGCCTCAATGCCTTTGCCCACGAAACCAACGTTGACACCCAAAACCGTATGGTCGTTTACGACATTAACGATTTAGGCCGTCAGCTTAAAACAATGGGTCTGCTTGTTATCACCGATGCAATGCTCAACCGTGTTACCGAGAACTGGCGCAAAGGAAAACGCACCCACGTTATCGTGGATGAGTTTCATGTGGTGTTTGAAAATGAACATTCTGCAGAGTTTTTCTCATCTGCTTGGCGTCGTTTCCGTAAGCGTAACGCATACCCGACCGCCATCACACAGAACGTGGAATATTTGCTTGATTCCGTTGAAGCGAGCACAATGCTCTCCAACAGCGAATTTATCGTAATGCTCAACCAAGCGGCAAGCGACCGTGAGAAATTGGCTGACAAGCTCAATATCTCCGAGGAGCAGTTGGGATATATCACCAACGCTGAAGCAGGCTGTGGCCTGATCCGCTACGGTAGTGCGCTCGTTCCGTTCAAAAACAGATTTCCGAAGAACACCGAGCTATACAGGTTGATGACCACCAAGCCCGGTGAGAATTTATAAGGAGGTAAACGCCTATGGCAGACATTAAAACAAGGGATGTTGTAAAAGGAACGGTCAAAACTCTTGACCGTTCCGCCGTTGCCACCGAGCGTATGAAGTCTGCCACCGTCCGAACCAAGGATGCCGCCGAGCAGAGCATAAACGGCAACGAGGTCAGCACCCAAGAATACGGAGCCAACCGTGTAGAATCGGCGGTAGAAATTGCTACCGCCGAGGGTATTCACCAATTCAACAAGCAAGGCAAAAACGGGTTCCGCAATGCAAAGAAAAATGCCGAAAAGGTTAAGGAAAACTATAATAAGCTCAAAGACCTAAAAAAGACCACTAAGCCGAAAAAAGCGGCAAGCAAAACTGCAAAGGCGGCAAAGAACACCACTCAGCAGACAGCAAAGACGGTTAAGGTTACGGGCAAAGGCACGGTCAAAACCGCACAAGCTGCAGGTAAAGGGACGGTCAAGACGGCGCAGAATACCGTCAAGACCGCCAAAACTACAGGCAAGGTTGCTGTTAAGACCGCACAGACCACCGTAAAAACCGCAAAGGCTACTGCTCAAGCCACGGCTGCAGCGGCGAAAGCGGCGGTCAAGGCAACCATTGCCGCCATTAAGATAGCAGTAAAAGCCATCGTTGCCGCCGTGAAATTGGCAATAGCGGCAGTTAAAGCAATAGCCGCCGCTATTGCTGCAGGTGGTTGGATTGCTGTGGTCGTTATCATTGTTATATGCTTGATTGCTCTTATCGTTGGCTCTTGCTTCGGTATCTTCTTTTCAAGTGAGGACACGGGTAGCGGTCAGACGATGCAGACGGTAGTGCAAGAAATTAACACCGACTACCAAACGCAGATCGAAACCACCAAGAATAACATCGCCTATGATGTGTTAGAAATGTCCGGCTCCCGTGCGGTATGGGCAGAGGTGTTGTCGGTGTATGCGGTAAAGACCACAACTGACCCCGATAACGCCCAAGAGGTTGCCACGATGGACGACTCCAAAAAGGCAATCCTAAAGGATATATTTTGGCAGATGAACGCCATATCCTCCCGAACCGAAACCAAGACCGAAACGGTAATAACTGAAACCGATGACGGACACGGAAATATCGTACAGACCGAAACGACGGTAACACGCACCTATCTGTATATTACCGTCACCCACAAGACCGCTGATGAAATGGCAACACAGTTTGGTTTTAACACAGATCAAAAGAAGCAGCTTAATGAATTGCTATCTGATGAAAATAAATCTATATGGGAAAGCTTAAACCTTGATTAACTTTATTTTCAAAAAACGCATAACAGTTGACCTTTTTCAACTGTTATGCATTCGAAATTTTCAAATACTATAAAAGAAAACAATCACAATAGTGGGAGATAAAATTTGTCTGTTGTGCTATTATTACACCACCGTATTTTAAGGAGGCAAACAAATTTGAAAACGTATGGATATATCCGTGTATCTTCAACCGACCAAAATGAGGATAGACAAATGTTAGCAATGAGCGAAATTAATATCGATAAACTTTTTATTGACAAACAATCCGGTAAAGATTTCGATAGACCCAAATACAATGAAATGTTAAAACTAATTAAAAAAGGTGATTTGCTATATATTTTATCAATAGATAGGCTAGGTAGAAATTATAAAGAAGTACAAGAGCAGTGGCGTATAATAACAAAGGTAAAAGAAGCAGATGTTGTTGTAATTGATATGCCCCTACTCGATACCAGAACAGCAAAAGATTTGTTAGGTACTTTTATTGCGGATTTGGTTTTGCAGGTTCTTTCTTTTATTGCACAAAACGAAAGAGAAAATATACGCAAAAGGCAAGAACAAGGAATAAAAGCCGCTATGCTTAAAGGAGTTAAATTTGGCAGGCCTGTAAAAAAGACCCCGGAAGATTTTGAAGTGTTAGTAAAACATTGGAAAAAAGGAGAGATAACACCCGAACAAATAGCCCAAAATTGTAATATGAGCATAGCTACCTTTTATCGTAGGCTGCGCGAAATTAGGATGAAAAAATAAACACTATCAAATTGTATACAATTTGATAAATATTACCAAACTGTATTTATAAATATAAAACATTGATTTTTTATTCTTTTTTTGATATAATTTCCTAAAATGATAGCAAATATAAGCAATTACTAAAAAATTTGGGCATAAAATAAACACTATCAAAAAGTATACTTTTTGCTAAATACGGAAAGGCGGTAAGCAAATGTTAAATACTAATATTGGCATATTCCACGATATGATTTATATCCTCACAAGACATTTTAATTCCCCACTTCAAACAAAATGGATAGATCTAAATAACGTTTCAGAAACTATAAGGTTATTTTTTTATAATTACAATAATTCTGTTTTTATGGAACGATTTTTGGGAAATAGTTTGGAGGAACTCTTGAAAAACGAAAACCTGCAAGTAATTCAAGATAAAATAATGGATTGTGAAAACACTGTAAATAGTGTAAAATGCTTTTATTTTAACGATGCTTTAGATAATTTCACTTTAAATAATTACGAATTTATACGCAAAATTAGCAAGAATGTTGCTATGTTAGATTGCCCTGCCGAAGTTAAAACTTCATTATATTCATTTTTTATTGAACCTACAAAGGTTATTCATGAGCTTATGAGAACTTTCCTTGACTTATATTCTCAAATTTCGCAAATGCACCAAAATCATATATCAACCATTTCAAGAATACAAAACGAAATTTCTGATGTAAATATTTCAGAAAAACTTAAGATTTTGGGTAGAAATACGAAGAAACTATTTTTAGCCGTTTGCTTGTTAGATAGCGAATATATTAAAACTGTAAATTTAAAAGATACCGCCATTCTTTTTCTTGGTCAAGAGTATAAAAAAAGCTTTGAATTATCAAATGATGTTTCTTTGAAAGATTTTGGTTATGCCTTAACCGAAACAAACCGCCTAAAAATTTTAAATATGATGAATGAGTTTGGAGAAATATCAATAAAGGATATTGAGCAGGAATTAAAACTCAGCGGCACCAATGCCTATTATCATCTATCCTTGATGATAAAAACAGGTATGGTTAAAACGCGTAATAAAGGCAGAACCGTGTTTTATAGTATTGATAAAACATATTTTAAAACGATTTGTTCTAGACTATCAATATACTATAAATAGAATATTAAGAAAGAGAATACAATTTTCTTTGAAAAAAATTGTATTCTCTTCATTTAAATATAAAATTCATCCAGCACTTGGAATAAGATAAAAAACGCATTTAATCTATCCTATAATTATGTCGTTGAAATGATACGGAGTATTTAAAAAATTCGAAATTCTGCTATATTGCGGCTCTTTGAAAGAAGGATAATTATTTTTGTGTTTTATGATTTCCAAACAACTAATTATTACTAAGAAAAATAAAGTTAGTATTCTAAAAGTTATATCTTTAACGAAAACGCTATAAACCAAAAACGTTACTAACGAAAACGTAATGGAAGCGGCAATGGTAAGTAAGTTGTATTCTGCTTTTTTAAGTATCTGATTAAATAATCCGCAAATTAAAAATATAAAAATAAACGCAATGATATATAAGGAATTAAAGGGAATGACTGAATGAATATGTATATCATTATACAACCAACCACCGTAAAACAGTTCATTAATATTAACATAATAAGCAACAATGATAATCATTTGTATCATAATTAACGAAATGAACAATGTAAAAATAACTCTATTGATGGTCAATATATCTATTATTCCTTGTCTTAAATAGAAAGAAGCTTTCCTTTTCCCCTTTTTTATTAAATTCCAGTGATAGTTTAATTCTAAAGTGGATTTTATAGATAAATTATCTATTTCCAATAATTTATAATACACCTCACTTTTTGCATCACTTATAAAAAGGCAAAGTAAAAAAGATATTTTATTTTCAACTAACTTAGCATTAAAATGAAATCCATTTTGAACAACAGCTCCGCTTAAATAAACAAGCGTGAAGAGGTTTGCTAACGCGACTTCACTTAACTCATTATTTTCCCAACCGTATTTTTCTCTAATGTATTTTACTTGTAATTTTTCCTCAGAACTGATACTTTCGGAAAATTTTTTAGTTGCAAGTAAATTAAGAAGGTCCGGATCTTTAGTCATATATAACAAACCTATTATCGCCAAATCTCTTATTTCATTTTCCGCTTTGCCTTTAATATAAATATTATATATTGCTTCGAACCTAAATGATTTTGCTAAATTTTCAATAAAAACCACTTTTTCAGTATTTTTTAATAATGATATTATTGTGTATGAGAAATCATTTATGCTTTCGCCTAAATACTTGACAAGGTATTCTGCATTTAATGTAGAGCTAAATGCATCGAAGATTGAAGATAACGAAGTTTTATCACAAAATATCATAAGTCCGATAATAATATTAATTCTTTCTGTTTCATCTAATGTGGCAAAAAGATGACCAAGTAAGGTATCTTTAATTTTTGATGCTACTACAGGATAGCGTTTCGCAATATATCCAATGGTTTGAATATCGGATATATCTAAGTAAGATATATTATCCAAGACTGCCTGCGTAGCCTGTCTAACAATAGAAGCGTCAGATATATTTCGCTCAAGTAACACATCGCAAATCAAATGGTGATATTCAATGTTTATTGAAATAAAGTCTGTAACAATGCGCTCATCGGGGACCATGGAAAAATAAAAAAACAGAATGTTAGAATTTATCAAAACATTATCATATAATTTTTCTGTATCACAGTTATTTTGTGACAGATATAACGCAATAAAATATTCGTAAAATGATTTGTGATGAAATCTAATGTTGCCATTTATACGTTCTAAAATACCGCTCTCATTTATGATATCATCTAAAACATTTTTTGCTTTTCCGTGAAAATAGCCTTTTTCAAAAGGTTGACTATTCCATAGTTCAAGAAGTTTTTCTTCTTTAAGAGAAGGTTGGCCTAAGATATATAATTCAGAAGCAAATTTGGATAATAATTTTAATTTTATATTTAAGTTTTTTACAGTATCATATCTTTTAATTCTTTTAATGCTTTTTTTCTCTTTTTCCCATTCAGCTAACAGGCAATTACAACACTTTTGATACAATTGTGTTTTGCTATTGAAATCCAAAACCTCAGAATTGCTATATGTACTGGTAATCATTGTGAGAAGCAAGGGATTAGAAGCTGTTTCTGAAAGTTGTCTAGTGTTAATAATTCTTCGAAATAAATCTGAACAAGATTTTCCTTCAGGAAAACTCCATTTCGAAACAAATTTGTGTATTTGTTCTTCTGTAAAAGGTGCAAGATAAAGTGTGTTTTCCGGCGGTATATTTACAAATTTCTCTTCTTCATAAATTTGCGTTCTAGAGGTTAATATAAAATTGCATTTATCATAGTCATTCATAAAATCAGTTATTATTTTAGAAATATTTAGACGTTTTTCGGTATTCTCTATTTCATCATAACCGTCAATGAAAACAACAAAATTACCCACGTCCAAATAATGTTCTATGGTTCGAATGATTTTTGTCTTATGATGGTAATACAAAATTTTATCGATTATATTCTTTTTGAATTTTACAGTTTTAGATATCTGTTCATATATACTATCGATTATATCTTCACCTTTTTTGCAATTAATCAACTCGGAGAAATTGAGCAAAATTGGAATCAAACCTTTGACTTTTTTTCGCTCTTTTTTCTGACTTTTATTTATTGAAAAGCACTCCAAAATATCAAGAATCAATCTTGAAACTGAAAAAGTCTTGCCCTCACCTGCCTTTCCGAGAATTATATAATTAGAGCTTTTCCCCATAATGGCAGATGAGAAATATTTCAATAAATCATATTCATAATGTTTATTTTCTACAATAACCTTAGCTGATATGTAAATTTCGGTGGGATGATTATTTCCAAACCACAAATGTTCTTGCGGGAAAAGATTTGACTTTAAAGACTTCTTATATTTGCGTTGCATGAGGA
Source organism: Acutalibacteraceae bacterium (assembly GCA_045536525.1). Taxonomy (GTDB): domain Bacteria; phylum Bacillota; class Clostridia; order Oscillospirales; family Acutalibacteraceae; genus UBA737. Next base: position 5,660 of record JAZSNT010000053.1, on the reverse strand, counting down.
ATGACATTCTTCTAAAAACAAGTATAATAATTAAAACACTAAAAAATCCGGCGGTCATTATTCCCCAAATCCACGGAAGAATAACATTATTAATAAAATGATTAATTTTAGAATCAGTTTCTTCTGAAGGAACTTGTGTTTCTTGTGTCCCTCCATCAAAATTATCTTTTACATTTGCGGCGGTATTGTTCGAAGATAAAGTTATAGATTGAGAACTATACTTTAATTCACAAGCATAAAAGTCGCATCCACCCATTTTATCATAAATCTCAATTTTACCATCATTGTAAACAAAATTAAATGTTTGAATTAAAGTGTAAGAATCTGTAGAAATAATATATAAATTATCTTCTATGAAACATAATGCAATTTCGTGAGAAGCATTGAGCCATATATAATTTTCAGCAGCAGTATCTTTTAATAGTTCTTTTACCTGAAAAGGCATTTTTTCTTTGACATACTGCCCAGAAAGATTTAAATCTATAGAACCGGGAAATCCGGTTTTGCTTATTATCATATTGTTGATGATTTGCTGCGGAAAAACATCATAATTTGTAGTGTAATCATTTTTGAATTTGAGATTTGCAGCATCTATTTTGAAAGTAGTACTATTTGTTGCCACTTGAAATACGCAAATAGCCGCTAAGGTGATAACTATTATTGTTACAAAAATTTTTCTCAACATTTACACTTCCTATATAATAAGACTACAAATTATATTTTTGTTCTTCTCTTTTCGAAAGAGTGTGAAGACTTTATTTACATAAATGCCTGATTTATTTTGATTTTATTCAATAAGTTTTTGTCAAGTGTATTCTCAATATGCTGGCTCATATTTGCCTCAAACAATCTTGTGAAGAAATCAACATTCCAGGTTTGCCTCTCTTGGTCATCAAGACCGAATTTATCAATCAACTCTTCTGCTTTTTTAGAATATAGCAATTTTTGATATTCATCTAATTTAGAATCTGAAAATATCAAATTTGTATAATACAAGCAATAGTAAACATATTCTTTAACATTGAGTTTGTGGCAAAAATCGTTTAGTTTTTTCAAACATATTTTGGAGTTTTTAATATAAAAATAAATATCACAAAAATGGCTTAGTCTTAAACCCCGTTCATATAATAAATAAATAGAGTTCATATCTTTGTAATGGTGTAAGCATAATGAAATAAATTCCATTTCCGGACAAAGCTTTTTAAAAGTAATATGGTTTATAGTTGTATCCTGAGTTTTTTCAAGAACAAAATCCATATCTGCGTTTTGTTCGCTTTCACCCCATAATATGTCTAAATTAATATCTACATTTACATAAGGACATAGTTTTTTATTTGTGTTTTTAACAAAAGGTGCTATTTGATGAGACATAGATGTTTGAAACAGCAATTCTTTTCGCGAAAAAGGTTCGATTCCATTTTCAGTAACTCTTCCTTGAATAAATCCCAACTCGAGCATAATTTTTTTAATCTGATCAATGTTTTTACGATTAACAAGCAGGTCTATATCTCCGGAATGACGAATAAACGGGTTGTTGTATGCTGCCACAGATAATACCGCACCTTTAATTACGGCATAAGGAATATTACATTCTTCAAACTTATTGAACAATTCAGCGCATTGTTTATACCTTTCTATGATACATGCTTTATTCAGAACATTTTCGATTTTTAATTTATTAGTGTATTTATCTTTTGGGCTTATTTTTGAAATTAAATACGAACAATTGTGGCTGTACAATATGTCATAGATATCAATGTCCGGTTGTTCACCATTAGCTAACGTCCGAATGGCTTTTATGTTTTCATTCATATAGTTCAACTCCGTTTTCTGAATAAAATGTCTCAAAGCGTTCGTTTTTGGCTGTCTTTTTATAAATCCCATTCAAAGAATCCGGAAAATCACTTTTTATTTTATTAATAAGCAGTTCTTCAAATCCTCTGCCAAAAACGCGGCAGGATAGGAAAAAACTTATAATAACAGGTTTGTCTGATTTGTTTATTATGGCTGCCCCTACTATACCCATATCTCCGTATTTGTCAGCAGCAGACAAAGCATACACGTAATAATTATCATCAGTGATAAAATGCGTAATTTCACTTTCGCTGTATCTGGAATTTGAAAGATTAAATTGATTTGTTCGCTGTGATAACTCAGATATTCGTGAGGATTGTGACAGAAGCGCCCATTCACAAGTGACGTTTGTTTTTAGAGAAGCGTTAAATTCCTCTGCTGTGGAATAAAGTTGCTTTTCTTTTTCACGTTCTTTCTGTTCTCTGTATTGTTGAGTACGGTTAGTATCGATAGTATTAGATTGAAAATACGATTTAATTTTTTCTATAAAACCGTCGCCTGAATAATCTGCGAGTATAGTTGTGATTTCGGGTATTATAGACGATACTAAGTCGAGTTCATACATTCTGTCATCCACAAAGACGAAACTATCAGCAGATAGGTTTAATTCAAGAGCAATTTCCTTTATATTTGTAGCTTTATCTGTCAAATTTATTTTTGATACTAAAATATGACTCTTTTTCAGCGGCATTTCAAGAGAGTCAAAAGCCGTTTGTATGTTTTCCGGTTCATTCTTACTGCAAATACATATAAGTACTCCGTGATTGTATAAATCAATTACCATTTTTTGAAATTCGTCTGTTAAATCATCTATATATATTTCTTCTTCTCCGGAAATTCCATGCCATAATACATTATCGCAATCACAAATAAGAACCTTTTTGAAAACATTTTTGGATAAAAAATACTTTTCCAATGTTTGATACAAAATTTCTATGGTCTCAAAATTTGAGACCATAAGATCACTATCTAAAATCTCGATTTCGAATTCTTCTTCAAGAGCCACAATGAATTGTATAAACTGTATGGAATTAAGGCCCAAATCGGAAAGCTTTGTATCAATAGGCAGTTCAAAAAGGTTTTGTTTTTCTATGCCCAAGAGGTCTCCCAATAATTCTAAAATTTTTGCTTTATTCATTTTTAATTATCTCCTATAAATTATATTTTTCTGCTTGCTTTTTAAACATTTCCGCATATTTGCCATTGGAATGCATCAATTCCTCATAAGGACCTTGTCCTATTTTATACCTTTCGAGCGTTTTATATTAATTTTAATATAATCACCACAAGATTTAAAGTATCCCTTCCGGGACTTGCAGTATGTATTTACTTTAAAATATATAAATTATTTTGTAATACTGAATAGTTTGCTCTATTCTTTTTCAAGTAAAGACACTGATCCCTTTAGATTTATATTTATAAATTGCTGTTTACGGTATTCGCAGTTACCGTCATCTGCTAAAAGATCATTGTGCAGATTTACAGCTTCAGCCATACATCCTCTGCCGCAAATGTCATTAATTATACATTTTTTACAGCCATAGTCTTGTTCACAACGCAGTCTTGCTAAATCGGAAATATTATTTATATTCTGTAAAAATAACTTTTTATCGAAAGAGAGAACATTACCAATTGTATATTTTTCGCTGTAAAGGGATTGACAAGCCTGAATTGAACCGTCTGCTTTAACACAGAAAGAAAGAGCATTAAGTCCTTCCGCCAACGGACATTTAGTGGTACAGACCGGAAGAAATATGTTTGCATTTTTTTCTTTATTAATGCGTTCTGCAAGTTTTAATATTTTTAGTTTTTGTATGGATGTGAGTTCTTTAGAACTCCAATTGTCAGAACCGTTACCCGACTTATATATAAACGCAAGTTCGGGTGTAAATCCCAGCGAAAGTGCCAAATCGCAAAAATCCTCAACATCCGCATAATTACTTTGCGAGATTACCATTTTCAGTAATGGAGCAATTTGAGCTTTATGTATTTGTCTCGCAAAATTTACCGTTTTTTCAAAATTACCCGTACCTCGGGTTTTAGCATTCTGTTCTTCGCAGGATCCATCAAGACTTATCTGAAGTTTTAAGTTATCCCTTGTATTCAGAAATTCCAATAGCTTTTTATTTTGATTTGTACCATTAGTTACAATACCAAAGGTGATTTGCGGATATTTATCTATCAAATCAAGAATTCTTTCAAATTCAGAATGAAGAGTCGGTTCGCCGCCTGAAAGCAAAAATCTTTTCAATCCGTAAGGGAGAAATAATTTGATTATATTTTCAATTTGTTCAAAAGAAAGTTCGATTCTTTTGCGGTTTAATCCAGAACGGTTATAGCAGGTAGCGCAGTTGAGATTACACTGGTTTGTTATTTCAACATAGATGGTTTTAATATTCATATTAACTCAACAATCCCTTTTGTTACGGTATCGACTAAAAATTCTTCTACATCAGGTCTGATATCCTCCGTTGTCGCAGAATAAATATTACAAAGCTTATCAAGAAGTGTTTGGATATCACAAGGAACATCGAGTAAATTAAGAATATCAATACCCGTTTCGTCAAAGAAATATGTATTTCCGCTTTCAGGGTCAAATACAGCAAGAGAAGTTTCGTCTGAGTGAATAAAGTCCATTTTATCTGTCTTTTTGTAATTCATTTTATTTTCCTCTTTTCTCAAAATTAAGGCTGAATACAGCCTATAAATATTACTTTTTTTTACTTTGCTTATATCATGGTGGAGTTTCACAAACTCTCGATTTACTGAGTATGAAAGTTTAACTTTCCATTCATCCCACGGTTGTATAGATGTATTGTTAACTAAAACTGCTTTGCCTATTATTTGGTTATATTCGATATCTTCAAGGCGAAAAGCGTTATCACCTTTACAGAAATATCTGCCATCGCACTTCAGTAACCTATGTATCAAAATACCTTCATTTTTGTAATTGAAAACAAGTATATCACCGATTCTATACTCATCGCATTTTTTAATGATCGCCTTATCTCCCTCAAAAAGAGTGGGATTCATACTAATCCCCATTACTGTAATTTCTGCTTGTCCTTTTGATTTTAAAATCGTAGGCAAAAGCTTTGCAATCAGTTTACTATACATTTTTTATCACCTCGGCAACAAAGCTCATATCGCTGTAATAAAGTTTTTCGCAAGGCACCCCCGCAAGTTTTGATATAAATGAAAGATAACTGCCGTCAATTTTATAATCAGTAATAGGCGATTTGAGAAGAGCGGTTATTTTTTCAGTAGTAGTCATTTCTTCAATACAATTAGAATTTTCTGTTCGTGTTATAAAAAACATTTTCTTCAAGGGAAGAGATGAAGTAATACAATTCTTCGGCATATAAACATATCTTTTTATCGAAACATCGTCTAATAATTGCGCGTTTTCCGGCGCGCACCTCAGCTTTTTAAGCGCATTATAACCACCGCCTCGTAAATGTATAGGGGTATGAAAGGGATATACTTCAAAGCTTTTTCGGTCAAGAAGTATACAGTCATCTGTAATATAACCAAAACCTTTGGAAGTAAGGTATGATGTAAGCGTGGTTTTTCCGCTTGTTGTAGCAGCAACAATAAGGTAAGCTCCGTCCTTATATTCAACTGCCCCGCCGTGTATAGCAAATATGTTTTCATCGTATTTGCGATTTTCATACATAATATCTTCTACTCTTCTTAAAGGACTATCAGTAATTAACATCTCGTCACCAAAAGATATTTCATATCGGTTTTCTTTTTTTATTACAGTAATCAGAAAATCTTTATTATTTTCACTCTTAATATATTTA
>JAZSNT010000055.1:0-18664 GCA_045536525.1 Acutalibacteraceae bacterium | reverse complement strand
CAATACCCCAGCGGATGTCTTTCGCACCCTTAACAAAAACCTGTCTGGTATCTCCATAATAGTTTTCAAGACCGAAAAAGGCGGAATATGTAAGTGCCAAAATCAGAATGAAAACCACAAAAAATACCGATTTGCGTGTTCTTTTGGATCTCATTTGTAAATCCTCCAACTTTGTGATTCTTTAGCCGCCCGTAAGAACGGCGGTATTTAAAACTAAATATCTTTTGCTATTATACTAAAAAAACATATTAAAGTCAATAAAGTTAAGAAATTAACTTTTCAAGTGCGGCATATTTTACTGCTGTACAAAGCACTTCGGATGCTTTTTCAATCTCTTCAACCGAGGGGAACGAGGGTGCTATACGCAAATTCGAGTCCTTAGGGTCAATTCCGTAAGGATAGGTGGCACCGGCAGGTGTAAGTATCATTCCTGCATTAGCACACAACTGTTCAACCCTTTTAGCACAGCCCTCTAAAACGTAAAGGCTTATAAAGTAGCCGCCCTTAGGTGTAGTCCAATGGGCTATACCCGTAGATTTAAGCTGATTTTCAAGCTGTTTTAACACGGCATCAAACTTAGGACGTAAAATTTCAGCATGGCGTTTCATATGTGCATAAACATCCGAAGCCGAGCGGAACATTCTTGCGTGCCTTAACTGATTAAGCTTGTCGGGGCCAATAGTCTGATACTGCATTCTTCCCTTTAAAATTGCAACATTATTGGGGCTTGCAGCCTCTGCGGCAACACCTGCACCGGGGAAGGTGATTTTTGAGGTTGAAGTAAAAATAATGGGTAGGTCGGGATTTCCCGCCTTTACACATTCCTCATAAATATTTAAAAGGTTATCCCCTTCCTCATAAAGGTCGTGAACTACATAGGCATTGTCCCAAAAAATTCTGAAATCGCTGGCAGCGGGCCTTAATCTTGCCATACGCTTTACCACTTCATCGCTGTAGGTGATGCCCTCAGGGTTAGAATATTTAGGAACACACCATATACCTTTAACCTTTTCATCCTTAACCATTTCCTCAACCACATCCATATCGGGGCCGTTTTCGGTGGTAGGAACCGAAATAAGCTCAAAGCCAAAATATTGGGTTATGGCAAAGTGACGGTCATACCCCGGAACGGGACAAAGGAATTTAAGACCTTCCTGCTTAGCCCAAGGCTCACCGCCCATACCGTGTGTCATAGCCTGAGCAATGGTATCAACCATCATATTTAAGGAAGAGTTGCCCCCAACAATTATCTGGTCGGGCTTTAGGGCGAGTAATTCGGCAAAAAGATTTTTAAGCTCGGTAAGACCGTCAAGACCACCGTAGTTGCGGCAGTCAATCCCGCTGATATTCTTGAAGCCGGTATCGTTACCCACAAGGTCGAACATCTTTTCACTTAAATCCATATTATCAAAACCGGGTTTGCCACGTGACATATCAAGCGACAAATGTAATGAACGAAGCGCTTCATATTCATGGCGTACGGTTTCAAATTCGTTTTTTAATTCCTGTTTTTGAAGTTTTGCGTATTCAGGCATATATAATCCTCCTTATAACTAATATATAATACTATATTTAATACATTTTTTCAAGTATTTTATGCTTAAAAATGAAAAACCACGGCAAAGAGCACCATTCCAGTAAAAACGGACAGTAGAAAAAGACAACCTCCTATAGTGGAATTAAAGAAACTGCTATAGGAGGTTTTGTTATGCAAGGAAAACATACGTATATTAAGGGTTTTAAAAAAGTTAATTGAATACATTGAGCAAGAACACACATTGCAGAAACGGGAGAAAAATATGGGTTACAGTTATTTCGTACATACATATTAAGCAAGGTGTTCTATATTTATCAATCATCGGAGATTTATCAGACAACAGTATTGTTGCATACAATACAGGTATTGAAAAAATGTAGATCTTGTTTTAAGTACAATTAGAAAAACAAATAAAAAGGAAAAAGTCACCGCAGAGTTGCATCTCCACAGTGACTAAGGCTTTTAATACAGTTCACAGGGGTGTTAAGCAACTCAAGAATACAACAATACGCTTTCAATGTAAAGGCATAGTAATCTATATGACAAAGCTTTAGCAGAAAAAATTTTTTCAATTTTCAAAACAGAGTGTATTTACCGCGTAAAACTTCAGACCTATGGGGAGGAGAGCCTCCTCATAGATGAATACATTCATTTCTACAAACATCATCGCATCCAACTAAAAACAAAACTGACACCGCTTGAAAAGCGATGTCAGTATGTTGCTTAAAATTTAATATTTGCTACCATTGATGCCTTTTTTATGTTGCTGCACAAAGTGTGGGGCTGTACAAATTCTTTGCTGTTTTTAGTTTATTCAAGTTCAAATGCGCCTGTATAAAGACTGTAATATTTACCCTTCTGTGCAATAAGTTCTTTATGGCTTCCACGCTCGATGATTTCGCCCTTTTCGAGCACCATTATAACGTCGGAGTTTTTAACGGTAGAAAGGCGGTGTGCAATAACAAATACCGTTCTGCCTTTCATAAGGCTATCCATACCTTTTTGAACGATGGCTTCGGTACGGGTATCAATACTGGACGTCGCTTCGTCAAGTATCATTACAGGCGGGTCGGCAACTGCCGCACGGGCAATTGCAATAAGTTGTCTCTGACCTTGGGAAAGGTTTGAACCGTTATTGGAAAGTTCAGTATCATAACCCTTCGGCATACGGGAGATAAAATCGTCCGCGCCCGAAAGTTTAGCCGCTTTTATGCAATCTTCATCAGTAGCATCAAGTCGACCGTAGCGGATATTTTCCATAACCGTACCTGTAAACAAGTTGGTTTCCTGCAAAACTATACCCAAAGAACGACGCAAATCTGACTTTTTAATCTTATTGATGTTGATACCGTCATATCTGATTTTACCGTCTTCAATATCATAAAAACGGTTGATAAGGTTGGTAATAGTAGTCTTACCTGCACCCGTAGCGCCAACAAAAGCAACCTTTTGACCGGGATTTGCATAAACGCTGACGTTTTTAAGCACCTGTCTGCCCTCTACGTAAGAGAAATCAACATTTTGCAAAAGCACGTCGCCTTTAAGTTCGGTATACGTAAGTGTACCATCGCCGTGGGGATGTTTCCAAGCCCAAAGTCCCGTGCGTTCTTCGGTTTCGATAATATTGCCGTTTTCGTCTTTTTTAGCATTTACAAGTGTAACGTAGCCGTCGTCAACCTCAGGCTCGGCATCCATAAGTTCAAACACACGCTCAGCGCCTGCAAGACCCATTACAACCGAATTGATTTGTTGTGAAACCTGATTAACGTTACCCGTAAACTGCTTAGTCATATTAAGAAACGGTATCAAAATACTTATTGATACAACAGGATATAAACCTGTGATACTAATATTAGGAACCTTTGTAATCAACAATACACCGCCAACGGTAGCGATAATAACGTAAAGTATATTACCGATATTCATATTTATAGGTCCTAAAATATTAGCGTAAGAATGTGCACGTCGGCTATCTTCATAAAGTTCGTTATTAACCTTATTAAACTCGTCAATGCTCTTATCTTCATGGCAGAAAACCTTAACAACCTTTTGGCCGTTCATTATTTCCTGAATATATCCCTCTGCCTTACCTATCGATTTTTGCTGACGGATAAAGTATTTAGCCGAGCCACCGCCCACCTTTTTAGTAACAAGGAACAAGCAAAATACACCGCCGACTACAACCAAAGTAATCCATATACTGTATGAAAGCATTATAAAGAACACGGTTACAACAACTATACCTGCTTGTATAAGGGACGGTATTGACTGTGAAACCAATTGACGTATAGAGTCGATATCGTTGGTGTAATGGCTCATAATATCGCCGTGTTTATTGGTATCAAAATACTTGATAGGCAGATTTTGCATTTTATCGAACAATGCTTTACGCATTTTACCCAAAAAGCCTTGGGTAATGTAAGCCATAAGTTGAGTATGCGCAATAACCGATAAAAGTGAAGCAATATAAATGAGCGCCAAAACTATTATTTTGGGTATAATAATCTTACTAGCTTCTGCCCAACCGTTTTCTTTTAAATAAAACTCTTCTATCGCCTCTAAGATTTGTTGGTTAAAAATTGCCGGTAAAGTAGCAACTAATGCAGAGAAAACTATACAAACTAACACTACGGGAAGTAAAACGGGATAACTTTTCCAAAGCATTTTAAGAGTGCGTTTTAAAGCCGTGCCGTTAAACTTACGGGTAGCCGAAACACCCTTTGGTAAACTACGGGGACCGTTGTTATTACTCATCCTTATCACCTCCGCTTGTCTGTTGCAAATATACTTCGCGGTAAATCTGACAGTTTTCAAGCAAATCACTATGTTTGCCTATGCTATCAATCTTACCGTTATCCAAAACAATTATCATATCTGCATCTTCTACAGATGCGATACGCTGTGCAATTATAATCTTTGTGGTTTCGGGGATATATTCCTTAAAGCCCTTTCTGATAAGCGCATCTGTCTTGGTATCAACCGCGCTTGTAGAGTCATCCAAAATTAAAATTTTAGGCTTTTTAAGGAGCGCGCGTGCAATACAAAGACGCTGTTTCTGACCGCCCGAAACGTTAGTACCGCCCTGCTCAATATAGGTATCATAACCGTCCGCAAAAGTGGTAACAAACTCGTCCGCTTGTGCCAATTTACACGCTTCTATAATTTCTTCATCTGTAGCATTTTCATTACCCCAGCGAAGATTATCCTTTATAGTACCCGAAAACAGTTCGTTCTTTTGTAGCACCATAGCCACGTTATCGCGCAAGGTTTTAATATCGTAATCTTTAATACTAACACCGCCTACTAAAACATCACCTTCGGTGGTATCGTAAAGACGAGGGATAAGTTGTACAAGTGACGATTTACTGGAACCTGTACCTCCTATAATGCCCACCGTCATACCGCTTTCAATCGAAAGTTCAATATTTTCAAGCGCGAACTTTTTGGCATTTTGATTATACTTAAATGAAACTTTATTAAATTTTATCGAGCCGTCTTTAACTTCCATGACAGGATTTTCAGGATTTTTAAGGTTAGGTTCTTCTTCCAAAACCTCACAAATACGTTTCATAGATTCAAGCGAAATGGTAATCATAACGTAAATCATAGAAAGCATCATAAGTGACATCAAAATCTGCACACCGTAAGTAAGCATCGCAGATATATGACCCACGTTTACGGTAGAACCACTGCTTGTAATCACAAGGTACGAACCCAAAAATAAAATTACAACACTGTTAAAGTACATACAAAACTGCATTAAAGGTGTATTGAGCGCTACAATTCGTTCTGCTTTTGTAAAATCGTTTGCTATACCGTCGGAAGCAGATGCAAACTTTTGTTTTTCGTAATTTTCACGTGAAAAGCCCTTTACCACACGCATACCACGTACGTTTTCTTCAATAGACTCGTTAAGTTTATCGTACTTTTTAAATACACGTCTGAAAGCAGGCATTGCCTTACGACTCACAAGTAAAAGACCGAAAATAAGAACAGGAATTACTACAACAAAAGACGTAGCAAGTGCGCCGCCCATTGTATACGCCATTATAACCGAAAAGATAAGCAGCATAGGGCTGCGTATAGCAGTACGAATAATCATCATATACGACATTTGCACGTTGGTAACGTCGGTTGTAAGACGGGTCACCAATGAAGTAGATGAAAACTTGTCTATATTTGAAAACGAAAAACGCTGTATGCGGCCGAACATATCACTACGCAAGTTTTTTGCAAAACCCGCTGATGCTTTGGCGCAGGTAATCGCCGCAATACTACCGCAGGCAAGTGACAAGAGCGCCAATGCCACAAGCATACCGCCTGTTTTCAGTACGGTAGACATTATCATATCCGGATTTGCTTCACTTTCGGTCAAAGAATTAACCATATCTGCCGTTAAAAACGGTATTACCGCTTCTATCAAAACTTCACCCATAATAAAAATTAAAGTTAAGATAGACGGTAATTTATTTTCTCTGATACTTTTTGTTAGGGTTTTAATCATTACTATCCTCCATATTTGCTATTAAACGGTCGGCGGTCTTCAAAAAATTTTCAATCTCAGTTTCACTAAGACCTTTTCTCAACCGTTTTTCCCTTTTATCACGGTTATTAAGCACCGCTTTATGAATGTTTATAGCCTTTTCAGTAAGAACTATTTTTTTAAGACGTGCGTCATAATCCACACTTTCACGTATAATAAAGCCGTTTTGTTCCATAGTTTTCAAAATCGCACTCGCGGTAGAACGACGTATAGAAAACTCGGCTTCGAAATCCTTTTGAAAAATGTCTTTTTCAATGTTATCAAAAAAATAAGTTATTGCCCATCCGTTAATACCTTTGGGCAATTCAAAATCTAATTCGCCCTTACTTTTTTCAACGTCACGCTTTATAAGATTGGATAAAATACGCACCTTAAAACCAATATCGTTGCGTTCCTTCATAATTCACCTCACAATAAATTGTTAGCACCCTAACATATTATCATTTTAATACGTTTATGTCAATAGTTTTATTGTTAAAATTTTATGAATTTAAAAGTATTTATCATTATTTGTATATATGGATTTAAATCGTAGGTGTATAATCCTTTGCTTTAATTCACAATATGGACTTGATCTGCTCGCAATACTTAATATGTGACGTATGAATTTTCCCCTAAGAACGACTCACTGATAGACTATAATTTGAATATCTCTACATAGTCATGGTGAATAGTTTCAAATTCACTCTTGGTCATAGTGTAAAAATCCAGCACAAAAGACAACAATCTATAATTTAAATTCCCGCTTGACAAATTTATGAAAATGTTGTATCATTGTGTTAGTCGAGTGATACAGTAAGGAGAGAACGCATGAATTTTGTTTTTGATAACAATACCCCGATATATATGCAGCTTGTAAAACAACTTAAAATTCATATAGTATCGGGTAAATTGTTGCCGGGTGAACGGCTGCCGTCTGTCAGGGATTTATCGCTAAAATTAAAGGTGAATCCAAATACTTTACAAAAAGCGCTTGGCGAACTGGAAGAAATGGGGCTTATATTTACCGAGCGTACAAACGGTAAGTTTGTAACACAAGATGGTACGCTTATAGAAAAATACAAAAAAGAATATGCCAATATGCTTTGTCGAGATTTTATTTCTAATATGAAGGAATTAGGGTTTGACGAACAAGAGGCATCTTATTATTTAGAGAAAAACGGAGGAAACTTAGATGGAATTGTTAAGGTGTGAAAATTTGAGCAAATGCTTTGGTGAAAAGAAAGTGCTCAAAAATGTAAATCTTACCATACCACGTGGTAAAATTATAGGGCTTTTGGGTAAAAACGGTATGGGTAAAACCACTCTTATAAAACTTATTAACGACCTGTTGACACCAACTGAGGGCAGGGTGCTGGTAAATGGTCAAGCGGTTGGTGTAGAAAGTAAAAAGATTATAGCTTATTTGCCTGAACGCACCTATTTGGACAAAAGTATGACGGTAGATAGTGTGGTTAAATTCTTCGCTAAGTTTTATAGCGATTTTGATACCGAAAAGGCGTATAAATTACTTGCCGATTTAGACCTTGACGTCAACCAAAAACTCACAAAAATGAGCAAAGGTATGCAGGAAAAGGTACAACTTGTACTTGTTATGAGCCGTAAAGCAGAGCTTTATATACTTGACGAGCCGTTAGGCGGCGTAGACCCTGCTACCAGAGATTATATACTTGATACAATTCTTTCTAATTTTGCGGAGGGTGCGAGTGTTATTATTTCAACCCATTTAATAAGTGATATTGAACGTATTTTAGATGAGGTTATTTTTATAAACAACGGTGAAATTGTGCTTACGGGTGCTACTGATGAACTGCGTAACCGCGAGGGAGAGAGTATTGATGAAATTTTCAGGAGGATGTTTAAATGTTAAAACATTTATTGGAATATGATTTTAAAAGTAAATTTAAAGTGCTTATAATCTTTTACGCATTGGCATTGTTTTTTGCACTTCTTACAAGAATTTTCTTTTCATTCGAAAATTCATTGGTGCTTAACATAATAGCTCAAATTTGCAGCGGTGTTACCATTTCGATGGTTTTCAATATTTTGATTAACAATATTATGCATATGTGGGCAAGATTCCGTACTAATTTTTATGGTGATGAGTCTTATCTGACCCACACCTTGCCAGTTACAAAAACCACACATTATCTTTCCAAATTTATTTGCGCGGCGGTTTCTTTTCTTATAAGTTTTGCTTTTATCGGTATTGCGCTTCTTGTGGCATATTATAAACCCGAAAATATGCAAATTATAAAAAGTTTGATGTTGCCTTTAGCCGAAACGTATAATGTTTCTGTTCCGGGTTTTATTGTAGTAATTCTTTTAATTTTGTATTTGGAATTTTTTAATATTCTACAATGTGGGTTTACAGGTATAATCTTAGGTCACAAAATGCAAAACGGTAAAATCGGATTTTCGGTTTTGTATGGTTTTATAGTGTACACTCTTAGTCAAACCGTGGTTTTGGCGGCTATGTTTGTAGTGGCACTTTTTGATAACGATGCTATGAATTTGTTTATTACGGAAAGTGCGCTTAATATGGATATTATAAAGTTTTTCATAATTTTTGCCGTTATTATATATGCGCTTATTTCGGTGGTTCTTTGTTTTATAAACATAAAACTTTTTAAAAAGGGCGTTAATGTAGATTGACAATAAGACTTTTTTAGTGTTATAATTTAAAAAAACTTACGAAAAGAGTGTGTTTTATGGAAAAGTATGCTTGGAAAGGTCTTATTGTAGAAGGCAGTATAGACGAATATATCAAACGCCATGATGAAATCTGGCCCGAAATGAAAGAGGTACTCGAAAAGGCGGGTATTGTGAATTACAGTATCTGGAACGTGGGTAACGAGCTTTTCGGTTATTACGAATGTGAAAAAGGAGTGGAATACGCCGCACGTGTTCAGGCTGAAAGCGAAGTGGTTGACCGTTGGAATGAGTATATGAAAGATATACTTATTATGGAAATGGACCCTGAAACAGGCGCTCAACCCAAACTCCGTCAGGTGTTTAAATTTAAGTAGTATAAAAATCGGTAGGATAGTTTTTATTCTTGACAGTATATTTTTACTGTGTTACATTTTAAAATAATGAAAGGCGGTGCTTTTATGGAACATATTTTTGCTGAACATCTGAACATATTTTGCGAAAAATCGTTTTATAAAAACGTCGAATGGCTTATTATAATGTGAAAGAAGTTTATAAAAATATAAAATAAGGGAAAAAGAATGGAAAAAAATAGTACATATCATTTGCTGTCTTATATTTTAAAAATACTTAAAATGATGACCGAAGCAGGTGCGGAAATTTACCGTGTAGAAGAAAGTGCGAAACTTATATTTTCGGCATACAGTTTTGAAAACGTTGACGTTTATGCAACTACATCAAACATTATAATATCGGTTGAAAGTGAAGAGAGTGGTATAAAAACCCATACAAGGCGTATTGAAAAAATAAGTACCGATATTGAAAAAATTCATAAGCTTAATGACTTAGTGCGTAGAATCACTGCCAATACACCTGATTATTCTACTATTCAGAAAGAAATTGAAAAAATACAAAACATAAAAAAATATCCCGCCATTGTTAATATTGCTTTTTATGGCGTTATTGCAGGTGCTTTTTATTTCTTTTTTGGTGGCAGACAATGGTTTGAATTTGCAGTTTCTTTGAGTATAGGTCTTTGTACAGGTGTTTTGAGCGCCTTTTTTGATAAACTTGACTTCAATAAAATTCTTGCTAAGTTTTTGTTATCCTTTGTTGCGGTAATTGTTGCCTGTGCTCTTAAAAGTTTAGCGGTTATTTCGCATTTAGAATATATAATGATTGCAAATATTATGACTCTTATCCCGGGTATTGGTCTTACAAATTCTCTTAGGGATTTGTTTGCAGGTGATAGTATTTCAGGTGTTTTACGGTTTATTGAAGCAGGGCTTTCGGCTTTGGCGATTGCTTGCGGCTACGTTGCGGCATCTATGATGTTTTAAGGGAGAGTTAATATGTTTGACAGCGCTGGAATTATACAAATTATAGCTTCCTTTTTTGGAACACTCGGTTTTGGTTTTTTATTTAACATTCGTGGTAATAAACTTTGGCTTGCAGCAGTTGGTGGTATGCTTTCTTGGCTTTTGTTTTTAAGTCTGGAAAGTATAATTTCAAATGAGGGCGTAAGATATTTCTTGGTGTCGATTTGCAGTACGGTTTATGCCGAAATTTTGGCACGTCTTTTGAAAACACCTGCTACTACTTTTAGTATTATTACTCTTATTCCGTTGGTTCCGGGTGGTGCGCTTTACCACACCGCAACCTTTGATATGAACGGTCACGCTTCACAATTTTTGGAGAAACTTATATACACGATTGAGTTATCTTTGGCATTATCACTCGGTATTGTTATAGTAACCGCCGTGTTTAGATATACAAAAAGGTTTAAGAAGGTATAGATATATTCTAATTGTAGTTTGTCGAGTGCCTCGACACGCAATTACGACATTACACTTTACGTAGTTGCATTTTTTCACCCCGACCGTATGGATATATTCAAATTATAGTTTGTAGGGGTAAAAAATTTGTACAAACCAAAGGCTCCCTCTGGGAGGGAGCTCCCGACGAAGTCGGGTGAGGGAGTGTACGAAACCACAAAAAGACGCATAATAAAAGGTTTTTGTAAATGTTAAGGTTTCGTTTTACTCCTTCCGTCACACCTACGGTGTGCCACCTTCCTCACAGAGGAAGGCTTCCTGAAGATATACTCAACTCCCCTACAAACTATAATTTGCAAAGATAAAAAAGCTGTGAAAGTGTATTTCCACAGCTATAGACTGTATATAGAGATGCATAACCCCAGTAAAAACGGACAATAAAAAAGAGACCTCCCATGGTAGAATTAAGAAAACTACCATAGGGGGTTTGTACTATCTGCACATAGCAAGCGGGTCGAAAACCTTTGTGGATTGCTATAATTTGTACGCTAGGAGTCTAATATAAATTCGTCAGTAGCTTTTATAATTATAAAGTTTTTATTCTTTATAATTATCAGCCTTTTTGGCACTTTTTTGGATTATAGCATACCCTTATTTAAGTGCAAGTAAAATAGCCAAATAAATGAAAAAAGTTAATATAAATATATAATACTATAAAATATTTGACATATAAAACGTTTTTGGTTATAATGCATTTTATGAAGATTGGAAATATTGAGATTAAAGGTTTTGCTGCTCTCGCTCCTATGGCAGGTGTTGCCGACAGGGCAATGAGAGAAATATGTATAAAACATGGAGCAGGTTTTACCGTGGGAGAACTGACAAGTTCCAAAGGTGTGTCGCTCGGTGATAAAAAATCGTTTGAACTGCTTTGCTGCAGTGAAAGTGAAAAGCCAACTGCCTCTCAACTTTTTGGACGTGACTCTGAAACTATGGTGGTTGCCGCTAAAATAGCGCTTGAATTTTCACCTGATTTTATAGATATAAATATGGGTTGTCCTGCTCCCAAAGTGGCAGGTAATCTTTGCGGAAGCGCACTAATGAAGGATGAAAAACTTGCCGAAAGCATTGTGAAAGCGGTAGTTTCGGCAGTTGATATACCGGTAACCGTCAAAATGCGAACAGGGTGGGATAGCGATTGTCTAAATGCGCCTGAACTTGCCAAACGGTGTGAAGCGGCAGGCGCTTCAATGATAACCGTTCACGGCAGGACCCGTAAACAGATGTATGCTCCGCCTGTTGACTACGTTACCATCGCTAAGGTAAAAAATGCGGTGAAAATTCCTGTTGTGGCAAACGGTGATATTGTAAGCGGACATACTGCTAAAAAGGTTTACGAACTTACGGGGTGCGATTACATTATGGTAGGCCGTGCAGCGCAAGGAAATCCCTTTGTTTTTGATGAAATAAACGCATTTATGGAAAACAGGGAATATACACCGCCTACATTGGAAGAAAAGTTTGCGGTGTTGTTGGAACAAATAAGACTTATGAAAAGGTATAAACCCGAGCGTGTTGCTATACTCGAATCACGTAAACATACCGCTTGGTATATGACGGGGCTTCACGGTGCGGCTAATATTCGCAGAATGTGCGGAGAAATATCAAGCGAGGATGATATAAAAAGAATTATTGAATTTGCACTTGAACAAAACAAGGATTTGTGATAAAATTGTTTGGTTGAAAGGAATGATATTATGTCGGGACATAGCAAATGGAGTAACATTAAGCGTAAAAAGGAAAAGACCGATGCCGCAAAAGCCAAGGTTTTTACTAAAATAGGCAGAGAGATCGCTGTTGTTGTAAAACAGGGCGGTGCTAACCCTAACGAAAACAGCAAATTGAAAGACGTAATTGCAAAAGCAAAGGCTGCTAACGTACCTAATGATAACATTGAAAGAATTATTAAAAAGGCAGCAGGCGAAGGTGACAATACCAACTATGAAGAATTGGTATATGAAGGCTACGGTCCTTGCGGTATAGCAGTAGTTGTTGAAACTCTTACTGATAACCGCAACCGTACCGCTGGTGAAATGCGTCACTATTTTGATAAATGCGGCGGTAATCTTGGTCAGTCGGGCTCGGTTACGTTTATGTTTGACCGCAAGGGTATGATTGTTATCGAGGGCGAAGGCTTAGAAGAAGATGTAGTTATGGAAGACGCATTGGAAGCAGGTGCCGAAGATTTCGAGTTTGACGGTGAAATTTTTGAAATTTCCACAGAGCCTAATGATTTGGGCGCTGTGCGTGACATTTTGGAAGGAAAGGGTTATAATTTCCTTTCTGCCGAGGTGGCATACGTACCGCAGACTATGTCTACTATCGACGACTCTGATATGATAACCAAAATGGAAAAACTTATCGATATGCTTGAAGAAAATGACGATGTTCAGGCTGTATGGCATAATTGGGAAATGACTGAGTAATAAAGATGGAAAGTTAAACTAAGTGCAACACTTTTTAAGACAATCGTCAAATAAATCCACGGGTTTTTGGTGATACAAAACCTCCTAAGGCAGTTTCTTTAATTCTACCATAGGAGGTTGTCTTTTTTATTGTCCGTTTTTACTGAATTTGTGCAGTGTTTCTTTTGGCTTTTCTTGCTTCTTGTTTTTGGTGCAAAGAGATAATAAACATTCTAACATTTCGGCAAATGCATATAACAACCAAGGAATTGAGTAAGTGCTTAGTGTACCTGAGATAAGAACTATCCAACCGTTAATAACGTTAGCTAAAGCAGTTCCTGATGCCGTGTAAGCAGGAACTTTTGGAAATTCGCTATAACTTGAGTAAAGTAATATTATACCTACTACTATGCTTTTAATAATACCGGCAAGAAAAGAAAAATAACCAAGTCCTTAACTTTATTTTTCGGGTTGCTAAATATTTTTTCAAGTGAATTTTCTATAATTCAATCCCCATTATTTTTTTACTTTTTCTTGGATTTTTTCGGCTGCTGCTGCGAGGTAAATGTTTTCATACATTTCAAAATTGCCGTTATCTACCATTTTAGCCACGTTTACGTCAATAGGCATTTTACCGAGTAATTCGATGCCCAAATCTTCGGCGATAGTTTCAGTTGAAGAACCGAAAATCTTGAATTCTTCGCCACATTCGGGGCATACGACGTAACTCATATTTTCCACTAAACCGAGCACAGGGATTTTCATCATTTCAGCCATATTGTAAGCCTTTTTAACAATCATAGAAACTAAATCCTGCGGAGAGGTAACTATTACGATACCGTCAAGCGGAAGACTTTGGAAAATGGTTAAGGGAACGTCGCCGGTACCGGGTGGACAGTCTACCAAAAGATAGTCAAGGTCACCCCATACAACGTCGTGCCAGAACTATTTTACAGCACCTGCAATAACGGGACCACGCCATAAAACAGGGGACTCCTTATCTTCAAGCAAAAGGTTTATAGACATAAGTTTAATGCTGCTTTTGGTTTCGGCAGGTAATATGCCGATTTCGTTTTGCATAGCACGTGAGTTTACACCAAAAGTTTTAGGTATAGACGGGCCTGTGATGTCGGCATCAAGTATACCTACGTTATATCCCATACGGCGTAAAAGTACGGCAAGTGAAGAGGTGACGAGTGACTTACCTACACCGCCCTTACCGCTGACAACACCGATTACGTGTTTGATGTTATTGTATTCGCCGGTAGACTGTATAAGGCTTTCGGTTTTTCTGTTGCCGCAATTTTGCGAACAAGAACTGCAATTTCCCGAGCAACCGCTTTTGTTTTCTTTTGCCATTTTAAAAACTCCTAAATTAAAATTCAACTATAACTATTATACCTCTTAATTTTAAAAATGCAAGGTTACAACACAAAAAATTATCTGTTATTAAAGAAATCGTACTGATTGGCAATTGTCGCCCAAGTAGCAGGGCCTACCGCACCCGATACAGGCAGAGAAAATACAGTTTGGAATTGGCGTACAGCATTTTCGGTTTGGTCGCCGTAATATCCTGTAACTGAAACCGAGGGTATTTCGGGAATGTTTTGTGAAATTACCGAAAGATAAGTTTGTAAATCACTTACACTTTGATTACGCATGCCTTTTGTTAGAAAGAAACCGGGGTAGAGTTTTGCATTACTGCCTTCATAACCTTGCGGTAGTGAAGCCACAGTTTCGGTATAAATTCGAGTTATGGTGTTCCAAGTATCATTATCTACTACGCCCGTCACGGGAAGCCCGTAAAACTCTTGAAAACGTTCTACTGCGGCTACTGTTTCGCTACCGTAATAACTGCTGCGTGGTACAGGTTCTAATGCACCGTTAAAATATGCGATAATACTTAAATAATATTGCACGGTGGTCACTGGTATACCGCTGTCACCTTCGTTTATTTCTGTGTCGAAAGGGACGGTGGCCTCGGCAATTGTTATACCTTCGCTCACAAGGTCGGAAAGGCTTTTAACACCGTTATAATACTGTTTTATTTTATACCAAGTCGCTTTGTCAACCGTGCCGTTTACGGGCAAATTAAAAATTCTTTGAAATTCTCTTACTGCCGCCTCGGTATCAAGCCCGAAAATACCGTTCACCTGTTCAATTTTAGGTATGGCGGGATAGTTACGGGATATGCGGTTAAGCTGCGTTTGAATGATTTGTACGTTATTGCCCGAATCACCTGCTTTCAGCGGTACGCCGGGGTAAGATTCTTCGGTAAAACCTACGGGGGCGTCGTTTACGATGCCTATATCTTTGCCGTAGTAGTTTTGCAAAATAGCAAAGGGAGTTAGTCCTTGCTCAGCGAGTGACACAGTACCCCATTGTGATAAACCTTGGCAGGTTGACGTTGTGCCATTGCAGAAAGAGGCAAACAACGGCTCAATACTGCCTTGGCGTACAATATAATCGTTAAAAATATCATCCACTATGTAACTGATATTTTCAAAGATTTCACGGTCGGGTTTGAATGCTTGGTCAAATCGTGTCGTGTTGGTTATATCAAAATCATAACCTCGGGAACGGTAATATTCGGTATATACTCGGTTTAAAACATAGGAAATTATAGCGTAAATATTGGCGCGGAGTGCATTTTCAGGCCAAGTGGGGTAAATTTCACTTGAAGCAACGTTTTTTACGTATTCGGTAAAGGGCACCGTTACGTTGGGAGCACTTTGGTCGGGAGCGCCTAAATGAACTGTTATGGTTTCGGGTATTATGGGATAAAGAACTTCTGACATATCGTTCACCTCAAAGGTCGTAATTTTGCGCTTCGTCGAAGATTTGCGGCCCGTTATCTTCTCCGGCGGTTTCTTCTAACAAAAGGTTGGATTGCTGTAAAGACGTGACTGTGCCAAAAACCGGTATATTAAGGTGTATGTTTTTAATATAGCCGTCAGCCTCTACCACCATATTATATAAGGAATAGGGGATAGAGGTATTGTTTTGGTCGAGTGAAATACTGCTTTCGGGGGTGGGTAATACGAAAGTTTTAGTTCTGCCACTTTGGTCGGTCAAATCACTGTCAATTATATTCATATTTTCATAGTCGCCCGTAAAAATTGTAATTTTAGCGTTTTTTACAGGGTAGAGCGAACGTACAGCCGTTACTATACCTATAAGATAGCCCTTGTTTGTATCGGGTGTGGTATTTACGGGGGCTGCGGTAACATACGTGCGGTACATAATAAGCATTTCATCTTTGTATTTTTTTATTAAATTGTTATCCAATAAAATCACCTCATATTATTTTATGAAAAGAATTACAGTTGGTTAAATTTGTGGTTGAAAAACCTGATTTTAATGGTATAATAAATAAAAGGAGTGATTTTATGGTAATTTTAAAGAACGAAATTTTATATGTAGAAATCGATGAAAAAGGCGCTGAGGTCAGAAAACTTTTATGTGACGGCAAAAACCGTGTGTGGACGGGTGATGAACAGTATTGGGATGGCGTTTCTCCAGTACTTTTCCCCATTTGCAGCCGTCTTCGTGAAGGTTATTTTACATACAAAGATAAAGAATATTATATGGGTATGCACGGTTTTGCGCGTGATACCATTGCAGAGGTTGAATCAAGTACCAATTTAACTGCTACTTTTCTTTTCAAAGATGCAGATGAAACTTTGAAACAGTATCCTTGGCATTTTGAATTCCGTGTCACTTATACTATTCGTGGCAATTGTCTTGATACTGCTTATGAAATCAAGAATACATCCGACAGTACAATGTACTATTCGGTAGGCGCTCACGAAAGTTATTATTGTGAGGGTGGTATTGAAGATTATGATATTATTTTCGAGCGTAATGAAACCCTCTACAATGTTACTTATGAAGACAAGAGAGTGTCTTGCACAAGAAATATTATGCTTAAAGATAGCAATGTTTTGCCCCTTTACGAGTATTATTTCCAAGTAGATTCCATTATATTTAAGGATGTAAAATCCCGTTATGCAACTTTACGCAACCGCAAAACAGGGGAAACCGCTTCTATTAAGTATGACGGTTTTGATTATTTACTTTTGTGGCATAAACCGGGTGCACCTTACATTTGTTTTGAGCCGTGGGCAGGTATTTGCGCTTCTAACGGCGGTGTTACAGATATTACTAAAAAAGAGGGCATTTTAAAACTCGGCGCAGGAGAAAAAACAGTATTTAACCATAGTGTGTTTTATGAAAATTAAAAAAGATGCTTGTCTTTCGGCAAGCATCTTTTTGTCATAAAATTAGAATCTTGAAAATAGGGGTAAAAAATGTTATAATTAATTAAAGAAATTAGGGGAGTGAAAAAATATGAGTGAACGGCAGGGAATAGCATCCAGAAATGTAGGCGCAGATATTATCAGATGTTTGGCATTTTTTTGCGTAGTTTCAGTTCATTTTTTGTTAAATAATGAGTTTTATGATAATGTAGTGACTGGCGAAAAAATGCAGGTTATGGTGCTCATGCGCAGTTTTTTTATAATTTGTGTTCCGCTTTATATGATGTTGTCGGGATATTTGATGCGAAATAAATATCCTACCGTTAAATATTTTTCCAAACTTGGCAAAACTTATTTAACTTATGTTTTAGCTTGTGTATGTTGTTTGATATATTCCTGTTATTTTTTGAATACCGATTTGTTATTAAAAGAGTCTATATTTGCTATATTGGATTTTTCGGCAGCACGATATTCGTGGTATGTTGAGATGTATTTGGGTATGTTTCTTATTATACCATTTATCAATCTTGCATATAACAACGTCCCCACTCAAAATTTGAAAAAAGTTTTTATTTTGGTTTTGGTTATAATTACGGCTTTGCCTTCGGTTGTAAATGTTTATAATTTTGAAATGGCAGGTTGGTGGCAACAACCAAATCTTTCGAGGGAATATAGTCAAATCTTGCCTGAATGGTGGACAGGCTTTTATCCGATAACTTATTATGTGATAGGTTGTTACTTGGCAGAGTATGGATTAAAAATAAAGAAAGCAGTAAATATTTTATTGATATTTATTGTTTGGTTGCTATCGGGCTTGTATAATTGTTGGCGACAGACAAATGATAAATTTATTTGGGGTAATTGGTGTGATTATGAATCTTTATTTAATGTTGTTTTAACCACTTTAGTTTTTGCATTTTTTATAAATCTAAATTACGAAAAGTTACCTAAATTTATAGGGATATCATTCGAAAAGATTTCCGGTTTGTGTTTTGCTTCATATTTAGTTTCTTGGATATTTGATGATTACTGTTATCCTATATTGATAGAAAAAGTCCCCAAAATGACCGATAGATTATCCTATTACGTTGTAATTGTACCGTTTATATTTATTTGTTCATTATTTCTTTCATATATGATATCCAAGGTTCAAATTTTATTTGAAATGCTATTTAATTTAATTAAAAAAACATTTGTGAAATTAAACTAAAAAAAGCCTATGTAACGATTTGAACTGCCCCAAATTGTGCGAACAGCACAAAAAAAGGCATCTATGGTAGCAAATATTAAATTTTAAGCAATATACTGACTTCGTTTTTCGAGCGGAGTCAGTTTTGTTTTTAGTTGGATACGCTGATGATTGTAGAAGTGTATATATTCACCTATGAGGAGGCGCGCCTCCTCATAGGTTTGAAGTTTTACGCGATATATAC
>JAZSNT010000018.1:0-14669 GCA_045536525.1 Acutalibacteraceae bacterium | reverse complement strand
CTGGTTCTCCGTTTATGGTTTCTGAATAATTCCATTTTAACGGATTTCTTCCAAATATGCTCTACTTTTTTATTTGTATTATATTTCAATTTTTCTTCGTAGGCTCTACTTGGTTACCCCCAACATTTATTATAGAGCCTTTTTATCATAGTATAGAGTTCGATTTAAAATCAGATAAAAGAAATTATAAATCAGATAATAACCTAACATTGAAGGGGAAGTTGAAATATGGTAAAATACAAATAGTTAAAGGTGATGGATGTATGGAACACATTACAGTAGGTAGAAAGTATAACGAAGGCAAGGTTGCCTTTGTAGAGTGCGTTAAAAACGGTTCTCTTAATAATATCAGTATTAAGGGCAAGTGTTTTTTGCTCATTATACTCACTAAAGGAAAGTTAGAATTTAAAGTCGGCGGTGAGAAAATTGCTGCTAACGCTCCGTCTTTTTTGTGCTTTGACGAGTCGGAAAACCCAGTGCTTATATCAAAATCAAAAGCACGTTACACCTCAGTGTACTTCCACCCTAAATTCTTAAACATAAATATGACGTTTGAACTTTTGCGTTCTAAAAACTACGGTGATGTCGCCACCACCCACGATATGTTTATGTTAAAACCTTTTATTGATAAAGCGTATGTAATTCCTATTGCCGAGACACAGGTAGAGAAAATCGAACAATCTGCCGATTATATGTTAGAAGAACTAACCGAGCAACGAGATTGGTATTGGTCTTGTCGAGGTCGTTCATACTTTATGGAGATTATCATTGCATTGGAGCGTATGTACGGTATTATTGGATATGGATTAACCCATCAAAAATCGGACAACGCGCCAATCATTAAAAATCCAAAACTTCGTGATGCTGTGCTTTATATAGAAAGTCATTACGGCGATGGCATAACCTTGTCCGATATATCAGCTAACGCCGGCATAAATCATACAACCCTCACCGCACTTATGAAAGAAGAGCTCGGCTGCACGGCAATAGAATATTTAATGCAGTACCGAATCACCGTTGCAAAAAAGCAACTCGCCTTTACCGATGTTCCTATTAAGGATATTGCAAACATGGTAGGCTTCAAAACGGTACAACACTTTAACCGTATTTTCAAAGAAATAACAGGCACAACCCCTGCGGAGTTTCGCAAATCGTCGGTACAAAAACGAAAGGACGAGATTAAGTGAAGAAGATAATATCACTAATTATTTTTGCTATTTTTTATGTTTTAAGTTTTTGCACTTGTAATTTTCCATATCCAGAGTATGCAAAGTATCCTATTGTAAGTTTTATTTTTTCTTTATTGACCATAATATCATTTTTATTTGTTACCGCCGTTTATGCTAAGAGCAAAAAGTTTCTAATAATAACCTCTATATATTTCGCGTGCGTTTTTGCTATTACTACAGTAGCAATTATCCTTGGCGGCTTTGATTTTTCTTTTTTTACCTTGCTTTTTTCGTTAATTACTCTATCATTTGGGATAGCTGTTCAACATTTCAACTTTGCAATAATGGACTTGCTTAAAATTTTAAATATACATATATCCACCAACTACGATTTTTTTATAGTTTTTGCTATCATAATAGTACTATTTTACGTAACGTATTTTATTTGCAATAAACGCAGAGGAAAGATTATATGAAGAAAGTTTTAAAATATACAGATTTTATATTATTGCGTTTAATACCAATGGTGTTTTTATTATTTGTCTTGTATTCCGATGTACGAGATTCAATACAAGCTTTTAATAGAATTGAGAACTATAGTTTTTTGCTATTCTTAGAAAGTTTTAGCCTCATAATGGGCTTTGTGTTTTTGGGACTCGCATCGGTTCTAAGAACATTTAAAGGAGCTGAGAAATTTTCAATAGCGAGCAGATACGGTGCATGTGCATTGGCTCTCATTTACATAGTTTTATATATTTCTAAAGAAATACAAACATTCAGAATCTTATCCTCTTTAGAATACACGCCGAGTTTTTCTAACTATTACTCACTATTTACACTTCAAAAAACAATGTATATCATCGCTCTTTTAATAGTGATAATCAACTGTATTTTGAAAGATAAATTTTTTAAAACTAAATGGATATTAACTGTTTTATGTGCATTATCAATTTTTGTTGCACTATTTTGCAACCCATTATATACACTGATAAACTATAATGACGCTATATCTTTCAGATTTTTGTTTAACTCTTTTTTGTTTTCCTACTGTTATTGTGCTGTAATTATAACCGGATTATCACCGACAAAGACTGAAGAAATCATTACAAAGGATGTTGTAAATGAGGAAATTCAAAATATATAGTTCGATTGCCTTGATTTCAGGATTGTTTCTCGCATTAGCATCTGTTTTGGTGCCGATTATAAAATTAAGAAATTATACCTCACAAAACGGAAGTATAGGAATAATAGGCGGTGCAGATGGGCCAACGGCGATATATTTAACCACTCGTTTATTGGATGGACGTTTGCTATTGATTTTGATTTTAGGACTAACTTTGTTTTTGTGTGGTGGCTTTTGCCTTATTTTTAAAAGAACTGTTACGAATGTTTGCAAATTAAAGATAACAGCACTATCTTTGATAATATCGTTCTTTGGTGCATCGGGACTTTCGTGCTTTTTTATATGGTATAGCATCGTTGCGTTTCACGAAATGTCAATGCATCCTATTGCTTATCCGTTGAGTATCATAGGTGGCATACTTTCACTTGTTGCATTTATAGTAACGATTATCCTCTACATTAAAGAAAGAAAAGAGAATTTTAAAATCAAAGGAATAGTGATTGATATTTTAACAAGTATAATAACCCTTCCTACTTTCTTTTTGGTGTGTAATGAAATTTACAATTTACTACAACAAATAATCTAACGAGGTTTAAAATAATGCGTGAACCATATCAAATATTATCAATTCCGTATCGTATAGTTGACGGTACGCCATTGTTCTGTATCTTTCGCAGAGCAGACAGTAGCTATTGGCAGTTTATTGCCGGCGGCGGAGAAAATGGTGAAACACCTATAGAGGCAGCCATAAGAGAAACTATAGAAGAAATTGGCGTTAAGCCTAAAAACATTATGCAACTCGCTTGTATCGCATATGTTTCAGCAGAAGTTATTTCTGAAAGCAAGAGATAACATGGGGGTATAATGGCGAGATTGTGTGTCGAGGCACTCTGCAAATTCTAATTTGAATGTATCTGTACGGTCGGGGGTAAAAAGGCACAACTGCGAAAAATGTAACGACGTGATTGCGTGTCGAGGCACTCGACAACAAAAGACCTCGACGATTTCGTCGAGGTCTTGGTTGTTTTAATTATTTGTCACGCTTTTTGAAGTTTTTACGGGGCTTACGGGGTGCTTCTTCGTCTGCGCCTTCTTCAACAATTGCGCCATTGATTTCCACAAGTGCATCTCTGCGCGAAAGGTTGATTCTGCCTTGGTCGTCAATTTCGGTTACCTTAACAATTACCTGGTCGCCGACTGCAACAACGACTTCAACCTTTTCAACACGCTTAACATCTAGCTTGGAGATGTGAACAAGACCTTCTTTGCCGGGAGCGATTTCTACAAATGCGCCAAAGGTCATAAGTCTTGTTACCTTACCGCTGTAAATTGCGCCGATTTCGGGGTCGTTAGCGATAAGTTCAACAATAGCGATAGCCTGCTTAGCCTTTTCGATATCAAGACCCGATACAAACACTCTGCCGTCTTCTTCAATATTGATGGTACATTCGCACTGTTCTTGGATAGACTGAATAACTTTACCTTGTTTGCCGATAACGTCACCAATCTTTTCGGGATTGATAGCGGTGGTAAGCATCTTGGGAGCATAGGGTGAAAGTTCTGTACGGTATTCGGGGATGCATTTAAGCATTACTTCGTCAAGAATGTGCACTCTTGCCTTGTTGGTTTTTGCAAATGCTTCCTTAATAATAGCTGGGGTAAGACCGTGTACTTTAAGGTCCATCTGAATTGCGGTGATACCCTTGTGAGTACCAGCAACCTTAAAGTCCATATCGCCGTAGAAATCTTCAAGACCCTGGATATCTACCATAGTCATAAAGTCGCCGTATACACCCTCATCACCTGTGATAAGACCGCAAGAAATACCTGCAACGGGAGCTTTAATCGGAACACCTGCTGCCATAAGCGCTAAGGTAGAACCGCAAATAGAACCCTGTGAGGTAGAACCGTTAGAAGAAAGAACTTCACTTACTACACGGATAGCATAGGGGAAATCTTCAACGCTGGGGATAACGGGAGCCAAGGCTTTTTCTGCCAATGCGCCGTGACCG
The DNA here is from genome assembly GCA_045536525.1 of Acutalibacteraceae bacterium. Taxonomy (GTDB): domain Bacteria; phylum Bacillota; class Clostridia; order Oscillospirales; family Acutalibacteraceae; genus UBA737. The sequence goes on along the minus strand of JAZSNT010000018.1, from coordinate 10,365 downwards.
ATTTCACGGCTGCTGGGGCCACGCGAAGGCTTGGTTTCACCAACTGAATAAGAGGGGAAATTGTAGTGGTGGATATATCTCTTGGAAACTTCTTCGTCAAGACCGTCAAGCTTCTGTGCTTCGCTAACAGGTGCTAAGGTTGCGATAGAAAGTACCTGTGTCTGACCACGGGTGAACATACCGCTGCCGTGTACACGTGGAAGAAGGTCAACCTGAGCATTCAAGGGTCGGATTTCGTCAATGCCACGGCCGTCAACACGTTTCTTTTCGTCTTTAAGCCAAGCACGAACAACATGTTTCTGAACGAGATACATAATTTCGTCGAGTTTTGCTTCGTTGCCTTCGAAACGTTCGTCAAATTTTTCGTGAACAGCGTTGTAAATAGGAAGCAAAGCGGCGTCGCGAACGAGTTTGTCGTCGGTGTCGAGCGCTTTCTTTACGTCTTCAATGCAGAATTTTTCGATTTCTGCCATAATTTCGGGGGCGGGGTCGTTAGATTCAAACTCGAATTTTTCTTTGCCGATTTCAGCAACGATGCCGTTGATGAATTTAACAACTTCCTTATTAACCTCGTGACCTGACATAATGCAGTCGAACATAAGGTCGTCGGGAATTTCGTTACCGCCTGCCTCAATCATAGCAACCAAGTCAGCAGTAGAAGAAACGGTCAAAGTAAGGTCGGTTTTTTCTCTTTGTTCGAGAGTGGGGTTGATAACGATTTCACCGTCAACAAGACCAACGTTTACGCTGGAAATAGGACCAGCCCAAGGAATGTCCGAAATAGCGATAGCGGTGGAAACACCGATAGCAGCTGTAACTTCGGGTGAGCAGTCAGGGTCAACCGACATAACGGTAGCTACAACTGAACAGTCATTACGCATATCCTTGGGGAACAAGGGACGGATAGGACGGTCAATACAGCGAGAAGCCAAAACAGCCTTGTCCGATGCTTTACCCTCACGGCGTGTGAACGAACCGGGGATACGGCCTACTGAATACATTTTTTCTTCGTAGTCAACTGAAAGGGGGAAGAAATCCACACCTTCACGGGGTTTTGCAGAAGCAGTAACGGTACAAAGAACGCAAGTGTCACCGTATTTTGCCATAACTGCGGCGTTTGCAAGACCTGCCATCATACCTGTTTCAAGCTTCAAAGGACGGCCTGCAAGGGTTGTTTCGTAAACTTTGTAGTTTTCAAACATTTTAAAATCTCCTTTTATTATTTTTGAGATTTTCGGTTAGCAATAAATCCAATACCTATTATGATATTTAGCATAGGTGTTCGATTTACCGCTAAGGCACGAAAATCTCATATTTTTGAAATAAATAGTTTTCAAGGCAGACTGCTATGAAAACAGCCTGCCTTTTTACGCGTAAATTACTTACGAAGACCGAGTCTCTTAACGATAGAACGATATCTTTCAATATCGTTCTTCATAAGGTAAGCGAGAAGGTTTCTTCTGTGACCTACCATCTTGAGAAGACCGCGGTAAGAATGCTTATCCTTAGGATGTGTTTTAAGGTGAGCATTAAGTTCATTGATTCTTGTGGTAAGAAGAGCAATTTGAACTTCGGGCGAACCGGTGTCGCCTTCGTGGGTGGCATATTCAGCCATAACCTGATTCTTAACGTCTTTTGTCATCATCTTTCACTCCTTTATTAGACTAACCTGCGTAAACCAAGCAAAAGGTCGTAGTGAGTCCCAAAGGGCAGACACCCAAAGCATAGTATACGTAAGCCAAAATATTATAACACACAAGTCTTGAAATGTAAAGACTTTTTTTAAAAAAATAAAAAATGCCAATTTCTAAGTAAACCTACAGTGTAAAATGTGTTGCGACAATATGAATTTTTTGTAGTTTTTGCAATATATTTTTTGATAAAATGCAAAAAAGTGTTGTTTTAGTGAATGAAAAGTGGTACAATAAACTGGAATAAGTGTGTGAAAGCGCAGGTGGTAAAGTGAAGATAGTTGCTTCTTTGTTGGTTTTAGGATTAAGAATGACATATTTCTTTTTTAAGTTATTTTTAAAACCCCGCAGAAAAATTGCTTTGCTTAGCCGCCAGTCAGATACCGTGACGGTTGATTTCGAACTGTTAAACGATTCGCTTAAAAAACAGGGCTTTGACGGTGAAATTAAGATTTTATGTAAAAAAATCCCGTCGGGACTTGTGGGCAAAGTGCTTTATGCTTTTCATATATTAGCACAAATGTATCATATAGCCACTTCACAGGTAATTGTAGTGGACGGTTATTCTATTGCAGTATGCATTTTAAATCACAAACCACAACAAAAAGTGGTACAACTCTGGCACGCACTTAATATTGTTAAAAAGTTCGGTTATCAGGCACTTGACAAGCCGTGGGGACATAAAAGTTCTACCGCAAAGGCTCTTTGTATGCACCGCAATTATGATTACATAGTCGCTTGCAGTCCGCAGTCAGCACAGGTTTTGGCGGAGTGTTTCGGCACTACGGTGGATAAAACCGTACTTTTACCGCTCCCCCGTATTGATTATATTTTAAATTCTCCGCATAAGCGTGAGGAAATAAAAAAACAGTATCCCACGGTTTTTGAAAAACCGATTTTGGTGTATGCTCCAACTTTCCGCGGTGAGACGGTAAGTCTTGAATGGATTGATAAAACTATCGATTTAGAAAAATATAACGTGGTTGTAAAACTGCATCCGTCGGACAAGTTTGGTATAGACGGTTCGGTTTCAAACCGTGTTATTTGTGACGATGTTTTTTCGTCGTTTGATTGGATGAAAGTAAGTGACGGTGTTATTACTGATTATTCGGGTATGGGCTTTGAAGCAATGCTTTTGAATAAAAAGGTTTACTTTTATTTATATGATTATGACGAGTACAGTAAAAATAACGGTTTAAATTTGGATTTGTTTTCCGAAAAGGTCGGCGCTGTCGCTACCCAACAAGCTGACGAGTTAAAACAAATGTTAGAGAGGGAATACGACTTTTCCTTGATACGTGATTACGTTGATAAATATTTAAGCGTAGGTACACAAAACTGTGCGGAACGTTTGGCGGATTTTATTAAGAATTTAGTTTAAAGGATGTTTTCGATGGACGAAAATAAAGTATTGGCAGAGATACATCAATTGCAAGAATTGGAACTTGCCATATTAAAAGACGTTGCCGAAGTTTGCAAGAAACACGATATAAAGTTTTTCTTAGGAGAGGGCACACTTTTAGGTGCTATTCGTCATAAGGGTTTTATCCCGTGGGATGACGACGTAGATTTAATTATGGAAAGAAGCGAATATGAACGCTTTTTGGAAATTGCGCAAAAAGAACTTAGCGAAAAGTATGAAATACAGCATCCTGCTACGGTGGAAAATTACTGGTCGCCGTTTATCAAGGTGCGTAAACTCACGGGAGATTTAACTTTCCGTCAGCACCATATCGCACATTTGACCGAGAATAACGGTCCGTATATCGATATATTCCCGATGGAATACGTACCCGAAAAAATGAGTTTTAAAATTAAGAAAACAGGTTTTCTTATAAGGTTTTACCGCGGTATGCTTTCTTATAAGTTAAAACTTCGTAAACCGCCCCATCTTTATGGTAAACTTTTGAAATTTGTTTCCAATTTTTATTCTGTAAAACGTATCCATAAGGGATTGCAGAAAAACTTCACCTGTTTTGGTAAGGGCGAGAAAGAGTATATGGCAACATTTTCTTCCTATCATCCGCTTCATTGCCAGATTTGTAAAAGTGAAAATTATAAAGAAACACTCTGGTGGGATTTTGAAGATACCAAAATGCCCGTTCCCGCAGGTTATGATGAAATTTTAACCACCATTTACGGTGATTATATGACTCCTCCGCCTGAAGATAAGCGTGTTATTAAACATCATTTTTATAGTGGAGAGCACTAAGAAAGGTTTTTTTAGATGGTTTTGAAAAGATTTTTTAAAGATTTATTCAAATACAGAAAATATTTACTGTATTCTGCAAAAGCATCACTTAAAAGCGAAGTGGCAGGTTCGTATCTTGCTTGGCTTTGGTGGGTTATAGAGCCGTTTTGCTTTATGCTTATTTACACCTTTATATATAAAGTTGTATTTTCAAGGAGCATGGATTACGTAACAATATTTGTGTTTTTAGGTCTTACTTTTTGGGATTTCTTTAACAGAAACGTAGGTTCAAGCGCAAGTCTGCTCAAACAAAATAAAACCATAGTTACGAGAATTTATTTGCCAAAGTACTTATTATATATAAAAATGATGATGGTCAACGGTTTTAAGATGTTTATATCACTAATGATATGTTTTGTGCTGTTGGTTGTATATATGGTACCGGTTAGTTGGCATTTGATTGAAGTTATACCGTGCCTTTTGATGCTGTTTATTGTCACTTTCGGTATCGGCTGTGTATTTATGCACTTTGGCGTATACGTTCAAGACCTTGCCAAAATGCTTAGAATAGCGCTCAGATTAGTGTTCTATATGTCTGGTGTGTTTTATAACATATCTGCAAGTATCGGTGGTGTTTACGGTAAACTTCTTTTAAAAGTAAACCCTGTGGCAGTAGCAATGGACGGTTGCAGAAACGCACTTATATATTGCAAATCGCCCGATTGGGTTATGTTGGGTGTGTGGACCGGCATCGGTATTTTGATTTCTATTTTAGGAATTACATTAGTTTATAAAAATGAGAATAATTACGGTAAGATATTATGATGGAAAAAACTATTGAAGTAAAAGATTTAAAAATCGGTTATCGTACAATGGAACCTGTAAGTATTAAAAGTCTTTTTAAAGGCGGGAAAAGGGTTTCGGTCGAACAGGCTGTAAAAGGTATTTCTTTTGACGTTTACAAAGGTGAAATTGTGGGACTTATCGGTCAGAACGGTAGCGGTAAATCCACAACTTTGCGCTGTGTTGCAGGGATAATTTCTCCTGACGAAGGCTCGGTAAACCTTTTTGGTAACAGTGTTTCACTTTTGGCTATCGGCGTAGGTTTCCAAAAGGAACTCACGGGCAGAGTGAACATTATGCTTTCGGGTTTGCTTATGGGCTTTAGTGAAAAAGAAATTGAAGCCAGGATGGATGAAATTATTGAATTTTCGGAGCTTGGCAAATATATCGATAAACCTGTAAGCAGTTATTCAAGCGGTATGTATTCACGCTTGGCTTTTGCTATAACGGCAACACTTGACACCGAAATTTTGCTTATAGATGAAATTTTCAGCGTCGGTGATGCGCGCTTTAAGAAAAAGAGTAACAAAAAGATGCAGGAACTCATTATGGATAAAGACCGTACGGTTATAATGATTTCACACAGTTTGGATACAATGGCGTCTTTGTGTGACAGAATTATATGGCTTCATCAGGGTGAAATTAAAATGATTGGTGAGCCCAAGGAAGTTATAGAAAAGTATAACGCATTTATGACCAAAAACATAAAATAAAGTAGTTACGGGTTTTTAGGGGGATTAACTTTGGTTTACTCAAATGTGCTCGAAGCGGTTGGCAATACACCGCTTATAAAACTTTCTCGCATTGTAGATGGCTACAGTGCGGATATACTCGTTAAATACGAGGGCGTAAATATCGGCGGTTCTATTAAGACACGTACCGCACTTAATATGATTACACAAGCCGAAAAAGACGGCATTATAAATAAAGATACCGTTATCGTAGAACCCACAAGCGGTAATCAGGGTATCGGTCTTTCGCTTATCGGCGCAGTAAAGGGTTATAAAGTAAGAATCATAATGCCCGACTCGGTAAGTGAAGAAAGAAGAAAACTTATAAAAGCATACGGCGCAGAACTTGTGCTTATACACGATGATGGTGATATCGGTGCTTGTATTGAAGAATGTTTGCAAACCGCACTTTCTATGCAAGAAAAGGAAGAAAACGTTTGGGTTCCCCAACAGTTCGAAAATCCTGCAAATCCGCAGGTGCATAGAAATACCACGGCGCTTGAAATAATAGAACAGGCAAACTGTAAGATTGACGGTTTCTGTTCAGGTGTTGGTACAGGCGGTACACTTACGGGTATCGGCGAAGTTTTAAAAGAACATAATCCCGACATTACAATCTGGGCAGTAGAGCCTGAAAATGCGGCAATTCTTTCGGGTGGCAGTATCGGTACTCATTTGCAAATGGGTATCGGCGACGGTATTATCCCCGAAAATTTGAATTTGGAAATATACAGCACAACCGCTATTGTTACTGACGAAGAAGCAATAAACACCTCAAAACGTTTAATCCGTGAAGAAGGTATTTTGTGCGGTATTTCAAGCGGTACGAACGTTGCAGCGGCGCTTCGTATGGCAAAACAGTTAGGCAAAGGGAAAACGGTGGTAACTGTATTACCTGATACAGGCGAAAGATATTTCAGCACCGAATTGTTTGAATTTTAAAAAAGGAGTTTTGTATGTCTAATATTTGGCACGATATTTCACCCAAAAGAATAACCCCCGAAGAATTTATATGCGTAATAGAAATCCCTAAGGGAAGCAAGAAAAAGTACGAACTTGATAAAGAAACAGGATATTTAATGCTTGACCGTATACTTTATACGTCCACACATTATCCTGCAAACTACGGTTTTATTCCGCGTACATACGGTGACGATAAAGACCCGCTTGACGTACTTTTATTGTGCGCTCAGACGCTTGAACCAATGACGCTTGTAAAAGCAAAACCTATTGGTGTTATTTCTATGGTTGATAACGGTCAGGGCGACGAAAAGATTATCGCCGTACCTTCTAACGACCCGACTTATAATCATTATGATGATATATCGCAGTTGCCCGCACATATCTTCGATGAAATGAGCCACTTCTTTACGGTTTATAAAAATTTGGAAAATAAGCAAACCGCTGTTAATGAAGTTATGGGCAGAGAAAAAGCAATAGAAATCATAGAAAAAGCTATCTCTGATTATATAGAAGAATTTTGTAAATGAAAACAATCCTCTTGGAAATCCAAGAGGATTTTAATTTTGTGCTTATTATTGGATTATTATTCAAAAATAAATTCACGTAGTTTTCGGGCATCGCCGTCGAAAACGTATCCGTCTATTCCAACTGCCTTTGCACCGTTTATATTTTTTTCAAGGTCGTCGATAAACAGCGTGTTGCTACGGTCGATGGAGTATTTAGAAAGTATATGTTCGAAAATTTCGGCGCTTGGTTTTACTATGTGTAACGGTCCTGAAAAAACAAGTCCGTCGAAAGAGGATAAAAGCGCATTTATATCGGGTACTTGTTTATAAGCCTTGGCAAACCCGATAGAAACGTTGGAGAGCAAATAAATTTTTCCTTCGTTTTGCTTTATGTCCTTTATGAGTTCTGCCATACCGTCAATCGGCAGTAGATTTTTGTGCCAGTTATCATAAATTTCACAGGCTACGGCATGTAAGTGCTCGGGAAGCGCTTCACAAAATTCAGCCTTTGCCTGTTCGTCGGTAAGACTGCCGTCATCTATTCTGTCCCAATAAAAGCGGTCGAAAATAACGGGTCGGACTATATTATAATCATCTTCGTTTTTTATGTATTTCCGTGCCATATAGTCGCAATCAAAGCGGTATAAAACCCAACCTAAATCAAAAATAAAATTCTTTTTCACAATGTCACCCTCAATTCGACAAGTTCACAAAATTATTATACAATAAATTAAAATTGCTTTCAATATTTTTAATTGTAAAAAGGTTTTAAAAGGGGTATAATAGTTTTAATGAATTTTGGAAGTGATAAGATGTTAATAGATTTTCATACCCATGCTTTCCCTGAAAAAATAGCACAAAAAGCGATTGAAAAATTAAGTTATGTATCGGGCGGGTTGACTCCGTACACTAATGGTACTTTTTTTGATTTAAAAAGACTTTTTCGTGAAACCGGTGTGGATAAAGGTGTGGTTTTGAATATTGCTACCAATGCCACACAACAAAAAAGCGTAAATGATTTTGCGGCATGGATGAATGACAATCAAAATGTCTTCGCGTTCGGTTCGGTTTTCCCTGATGCGCCTGATGCACTTCCTGAACTCGAAAGAATAAAGGAAATGGGGCTTAAAGGTGTAAAACTACACCCCGATTATCAACGTTTCAATGTTGATGATGAAAAGATGAAGCCTATTTATAAAAAAATAGGGGAATTAGGGCTTATAACTATTTTTCATGCAGGACAGGATTTTGGTTTTCCGCCACCTTACGGCGCAACACCTGAAAAACTTGAAAAAGCGCTTTCGTGGTTTTGCTCTCCTGTTATTGCCGCTCATTACGGGGGTATCGGTTTTGCAGGTGAAGTTATAAAACGGCTTTGTGGCAAGGAAATATATTTTGACACGTCTTTTGGATATGGAACGTTACCCAGATATTATGCACAAAAAATTATAGAAACTCACGGTGCTGATAAGATTCTCTTTGGCTCGGACAGTCCGTGGCATACTGCCCAAATGGAACTCAAATTACTTGACACTTTGGAAATTTCTCATGCAGATTTCCAAAAAATCATACATGAAAATGCGGAAAAATTATTAGGCATATAAAAAGGAAGGCGAAAGCCTTCCTTTTTATAGATATTCTTTAATCTGAGTGCGGAGTTTTTCTTCCAATTTTATAAGTCTTTTGCAAGTGTCTTTGGATTTTTCGTCTGCCGCTTCGTATTTGTTTAGATATTTGTTAAGTGATTTTACACCCATATCGCAACCGTCGGTCATAAGGTCGGCGATGGTGTTGTCTGATTCATTTACAACCAGTTTTATATTGGTTTTCATCCATGACATACCTTTGGCAACGGGATTGGGGTCTTTGCCGTCGTCGCCGTAACGGTTTAGTTCTTCTTCAATTTCTCTTTCTAACACAGCGTGTTCGTCTTTACATTCATTCAATTGTCTTTTAAGCTCTTTACTTTTTACATAATCCATTACGTCGTCAATTGATGCAATGCCCATTTTAACGCCCGCATCACATTCACGAAGCAATTTTATAGTATCATGTTCTATCATAATATCACTCCTTACGGGTATTATTCCCCGACATATCTTTCTTAAACATTTTATATAATTTAAGGGGTGATATTTTTGAAACCGAAACTCAAAATTTATATTTATTCAATTTCTCTGGCACTTTTGGTAGGGGTGTTGTCTGCGTTATTTACAATGGGCAGTATGGATATTTATAATGATATTTTAACGCCGTCGCTATCTCCACCGTCGTGGCTTTTTCCTGTGGTATGGACGATTTTGTTTGTGCTTATGGGTATAAGTGCTGCACGAATAAAACTGGCAAACGCACCCAAAAGGCAAAAAGACTCGGCGCTTCGCACTTATTATATAAGTCTTGCCGTCAATCTTTTATGGAGTATAATCTTCTTTAATTTACGTGCATTTTTGTTTGCGTTCGTTTGGCTTTTATTTTTATTGACTCTTATAATTATTACGATTGTAAAGTATTATAAAATCGATAAACCTGCCGCATATTTGCAAATACCCTATGCTATGTGGGTGACGTTTGCAGGGTATTTAACCTTTGCTATCTGGTGGATTAATCTGTGAAATAAAAGTAGAAAATATACAAACCAAAGTGTAAAATGTAAATAACCATAAATACACTAACTGATATGCGCCACCAAAAGTGTATAACTTTTGGTGGCGCATATCATATCACGGCTTTGCCGTGCAGTCTTATCCTTCTGCGGAAGGATTTCGGAAAGGATAAACCCATACCCTGCGAATTATCTATATAAAAACGTACAAACTACAATTTGAAAATCATTTTTCTTCCAGTCGGATTTCCCAATGGACGATAAAAGCCAATAATGCACGGATAATAATTACAATACCTAAAATCGCTAATTCTTCAAGATTGTGTATGATGACTGTTTTGATGATTTCGGCACCCATTTTAAATTCAAGCGCTAACGATAACGCTTTGCCAAGGTCGACCACGATGTGAAAACTTTTCTTTTCAAATACGCATTTGACAAGTCTTATAAGCGCACGGCAAGAACCCACGATAATGATAATAATGCCGATAAGTTCCAAAACACTTGCCGAAATTTCGGCAACGGGGTTAAGAAAATCTTTTATATACGTTGCGAATTGACTCATTTATATACCGCCTTTTTAGTTTTGCAATATATATTATGTAAAAAAACGGTTGATATATAACTTTAAAGGAAAATTTAAATTATAGTTTGTTAATCTAACCAGAAAGCACAAACCAAAGACTCCCGTTTCAGTTGAACTGCCCCAAATTGTGCGTACAGCACAAAAAAAGGCATCCATGGTAGCAAATATTAAATTTTAAGCAATATACTGACTTCGTTTTTCGAGCGGAGTCAGTTTTGTTTTTAGTTGGATACGCTGATGATTGTAGAAGTG
>JAZSNT010000074.1:0-2386 GCA_045536525.1 Acutalibacteraceae bacterium | reverse complement strand
CGCGGGACCCATTTATGGGTAGTAAGTAAAAATTGCATGGCTGGCAGGCCAACAAAAAAGCGCACTTGTGCGCCGCCAGTATCGGTTAGGGCTATGCCCGAAAATGAAATACCACCCGCTATGCGGGTGGATATTTATTATGATAATTTATTTTTCAGTATATCTATAATCGACAAAGTTTTCAAATGTAAGGCAGTATAATATAATTGGTGATTAAAATTGATTGTTTATGCAGACGTGTTGGTGTTTTTGAATACGTTGGTTGATTATTTTTTGTTACTTACAAGTGCTAAAATTACGGGAGAAAAGACGGTAACAATAAGGACGGTTTTGTCGTCGTTTGTTGGTGGACTTTGCGCACTTTATATATTTTTGCCAGAACAAAGTACGGTTGCGGAATTTTTATATAAATCATTGGTGGCTTTTGTCCTCACGTTTATATGTTTCGGTTTTGGAAACTTAAAACGGTTTTTTAAAAACACGGGTGTTTTCTTTTTGGTTTCGTGCGCTTATGCCGGTATTATGTTTGCTTTTTGGTTGATTTTCAAACCTTATGGAATGGTTATAAATAATTCGGTTGTATATTTTAGTATTTCGCCCGTTGTTCTGGTTGTTTGTTCATTGGGAGGATACGTAGTATTTTCTTTGCTTTGGCGGATATTCAGGCGTAGTTCGCACTTGGCTGGGCGATGCAAAGTTACGGTTTTTGCGGACGGTAAAAGTGTAAACCTCAACGCTATTGCCGATACCGGAAATTCGCTTGAAGATTGTTTCGGTAAAAGTGAAATTATAATTGCTGACCAAAAAGAAGTAAAATCGCTTTTCGGCAGTACCGATATTGAAAATGTTCCGTCACTTAAAAGTCGATACCGATTAATACCCTGCAATACTGTTTCGGGGTACGGTGCGCTTAAAGGATTCAGGTGCGACAGCGCTACCGTAGAATATGAAAGCAAAATTACTGTACTTGAAAAACCGCTTTTGGCGGTTTCGGCAACATCGCTTAATGATGATTATAATGCAATTATCAATCCGAAAATTTTAAGGTGATTATTATGAAATTAAGAAATTTTTTGTATAAGATTTTACTCAAAATAGGTATTGTAAAGCCCACTTTTTACATAAATGGACCCGAAACCCTGCCACCGCCTTTGAGTATCAATGAAGAAAGCGAACTTGTAGGAAAAGATGATAAGCAGTCCCGTGATATGCTTATAGTACATAATTTGCGACTGGTAGTCTATATCGCACGTAAATTCGATAGCGCAAATACCAATATTGAGGATTTGATTTCGATAGGCACAATCGGTCTGATAAAGGCGGTAAACACCTTTTGTCCTGAACGGAATATAAAACTTGCAACCTACGCCTCACGTTGTATTGAAAATGAGATTTTAATGTTTTTGCGCAAAAGTTCCACTTGGAGACATGAAATCTCTATCGATGAACCGCTTAATATCGATTGGGATGGTAACGAATTGTTGCTTTCGGACGTTTTGGGTAGCGACGGTGATGAAATCGGCAGGGGAGTAGAGCAAGAAGACGAAAAACGATTGCTTAATAATTTTGTAAAAGGTCTGACTGTCAGAGAAAAGCAAATCATGGAAATGCGTTTTGGTATGAACGGTTATGAAGAATATACTCAAAAAGAGGTAGCGGATACTCTTGGTATTTCGCAATCATATATCTCACGTCTTGAAAAGCGGATAATAAGTAAACTCAAAAAACAAATTGAAAAAGCAGTTTAGTGAATGTATAATATAAATATAAATTTTTGTTAAGGATATAAAAATGGAGATTTTATTGATTTATCTGGCGGCAATAAGTTTTTTGTCACTGGTGGTTTGTTGGCACGATAAACGTGCAGCACGACGTAAGAAGCAGAGAATAAGCGAAAAAACTTTGTGGCTGTTGTCGGCTTTCGGTGGAGCTGCGGCAATGTATATAACTATGTGTATAATACGGCATAAAACAAAACATACTAAATTTATGCTTGGTTTACCTGCTATTATTTTGGTGCAAACAGCTATTATACTTTTGATTTGCTTTAAATTTTCGTAAAATATGTTAAATTTTTAAAAATTTACAATTTTTTGTTGACAAGCGTAACGTTTGTTGATATAATATTAAGGCTGTCAAAAATGATTCATTAGCTCAGACGGTAGAGCACTTGACTTTTAATCAAGGTGTCCGGGGTTCGAATCCCCGATGGATCACCAAATTAAGAAGCCGACCTTTTGGGTCGGTTTTTTGTATACCGAAAACCACGCGATAGTCGCGTGGTTCAAAAAAGGTTAACCGATGAACAAAACAAAATCCTCCAATTGTGTTAAAATAGTAGCGACCTGCCAGTCGAAACAAAAACACAAATGGAGGATTTATGAAT
>JAZSNT010000002.1:0-21420 GCA_045536525.1 Acutalibacteraceae bacterium | reverse complement strand
CGCGGGACCCATTTATGGGTAGTAAGTAAAAATTGCATGGCTGGCAGGCCAACAAAAAAGCGCACTTGTGCGCCGCCAGTATCGGTTAGGGCTATGCCCGAAAATGAAATACCACCCGCTATGCGGGTGGATATTTATTGTTGTGAGAGTCACTCGGCAAACTATAAATTATTTAAATACTATGATTATGTATTATATATTTTGTATTTCTCATTTATAAATTCTTATTTTTCACCACCTAAAATTTTCCCGATATTTTGATTAATTTCAGAAACCAACGTATGCTCGGCTACTTGGTGGTCTAACGCTTCATAAAAAGACGATGGCAATCTTACCGCCGACGGCAATGTAAAAATTTTAGGGCTTGTTTGCTTAACCGCTTTCAAAAACTCCAAATAATCTTTATTAAGCGACGAAAACTCTTTAAAAGCAATCCCCAAACCCGTCTTTTTAACAGGCTTTTTCAATGATGAAAGTGAAAAATTTATATTATTGAAGCTATTACAAACACCGGTTAAAAATTCTTTTGCATAACCGTTTATTGCATTGTAAAAAGCATTGTTTTGCATAATAAGCGACGGGTGCATAGAGCCTATTATACTCCAAAAATAGATTTGGTTATAAACACACTCGGCAGTACGATTGAGAAACGGCAAAAAATATGTGGTCACAAGCACGTTGCCTACCGAATTTTTATAACCTAATATTGAATTAACGTACCGCCCCTCATACAAATAATGAAATACCGACTGTTGTAATATAGGATAACCCGAAAACGCTTCGTATTTTATTCTTTCAAGCAAATTTATAAACCCTGCATTTGCTCTTAAAAACTGTGCATAAAGTGATGAATTATTTTGCTTACTGTTTAATGCCTCTTTTATTTTTAAAAACATATCGCTGAATATTCTTAATTGTTCTTTGAATTCTTCTTCCAAAACAGCAGTTGTACCCACCGCCGACCTCAAAAGTGAGTTGATGTGCTGAGCGCTGTTTGCACACCAAAAAATTACTGTTTTTTTTACAAGTTCAGGTGATTGCACACCGTTACAATTTATAAAATTCATAAACTTACCCCCTATTTTTATAAAACCACTACCATCTTATGCAAAAAACAGCTATAAAATAAATATTTTTGGTGATTTATACAGTTGTTAAAGTAAAAAATATTTAGTATAATAATCTAAGTGTGTTTTTTAAATAGGAGTTTACAAATGAAAAAAATTATTTCTATGCTTTGCATAATAACTTTAATCTTTACGCTTAGTGCTTGTCAAAGTCAAAGCGCAGATAATTCGAGCGACGTTGTCGCTTCGGTTGAATCTTCAAAAGTGGAAAACGTTTCCTCGGTTGAAAGTTCTATACCTTCGGAAACTTTGTCCGAGCCTGAACCCAAACCCGAAAATTTCACAATAAAACTTTCATTTGCAGGTGACGTAATGCTTGCAAGCTTCAAAAACCAGACTACAAAGGGCAGTTTTAACGAATACGCAAATAAAAAGCCTCCTGAATATTTCTTAAAAGAAGTACAGTCGGTTTTTGCGAATGACGATTTCACTACCGTAAACCTTGAAAACGTTTTTACAGATAATGAACTCACCGAAACCGAAAAAGACCACGACCCTGCATACTGGTTCCGTTCTAAAACTGCCAATACCGCAATTTTGACAAAAGGCAGTGTTGAGGGTGTATCCCTTGCAAATAACCACACTTATGACTACGGTTATAAAGGTTATAAAGACACCACTGAAGCAGTAAAGACGGCAGGTCTTAATTACGGTAATTATGAAAATATAATGTACTATGAAAAAAACGGCTTTAAGATTGCGGTTATCTGCTATGGACTATGGCGTGCTAACGGTGTGCCCACTATCAAAAATCTTATCAAAAAAGCTGAGAAAAAATCCGACTACCAAATCATCTTCTTCCACGGCGGTAAAGAACGTATTTACGCACCGGAAGATTGGAAAGTAAAGGCATGCCACGACCTTGTAGATGCAGGTGCAGACCTTATTATAGGCAACCATCCCCACGTTTTACAGCCACGTGAAGTTTACAAGGATGTTGAAATTGTTTATTCTTTGGGTAATTTCTGCTTTGGCGGTAATAAAAAGCCCGGTAGAAACACCATTATTTATCAAATGGAATTAACCGTAAATGCCCAAACCCTTAATGTACAAAGCAGTAAATCCGAAATCATACCTTGCTACGTTTTCACGGGTAATATGAACAATTATCAACCTGCTGTTATTACCGACCAAAACGAAAAAAATAAAGTTTTGGATTTTATGGAAGGAAAAACCGAAACTCCATATTAAAAATGATTGATATTTGAATAATTTTTAAGTATAATATAAAGATGAGATAAATTATAAAATATTGGGGGCAATTATTTTGGATTGCGTACAGTTTTTTGAACAGATAAAAGGCAAAAAAATCGCTATGTGCGGTATTGGGGTCAGCAACACTCCGCTTATTATGGACTTTTTGAGCAAAGGCGCCCGTGTTTACGCTTGTGACCGCAGAAACCGTGAAATGCTCGGTGATATTGCCGATACACTCGAAAACGCAGGTGCACAGTTGCGCCTTGGCGACGATTATTTGAACAACTTGGAAGTGGATATGATTTTCCGTACCCCAGGTATGAACTTTTATCTTTCCGAACTTGACGACGCACGTAAAAAAGGTATTGCAGTTACAAGTGAAATGGAAGTATTTTTTGACCTTTGCCCTGCTACTATTTTTGCAGTAACAGGCTCTGACGGAAAGACCACCACTACAACACTTATTGCAAAAATGCTTGAAGCCGAAGGCAAAAAAGTATTTGTAGGCGGTAACATTGGTAAACCCCTGCTCCCCGAAATTGAAAATATTACAAAAGATGACTTTGTGGTTGTAGAGCTTTCGTCTTTCCAACTTATTTCTATGCGCAAAAGCCCCGATATTGCAGTTGTTACCAACGTAGCGCCCAACCATTTGGACGTTCACAAGGATATGGACGAATATGTAGAGGCTAAGAAAAACATCATTCTCCACCAGAACGCTTTTTCACGCACAGTACTTAACAAGGATAACGAAATAACCAATTCTTTCAAGCCTTACGTTCGTGGGCAATCCTTGTCTTTCAGTATGGAAACTCAACTTAAAAACGGCGCTTGGCTTGACAGTAAAGGTGTTATCCATATGTCATACCGTGGAATTGATGCTCCTATTATGCACCGTGACGAAATTGCTATTTTAGGAGACCACAACGTAGAAAACTACCTTACCGCAATTACTGCCGTTTGGGGTTACGTTGGTATGGATTCTATAAAGAAAGTAGCTAAGGAATTCAAGGGTGTTGAACACCGTATTGAATTTGTGCGTGAAGTAAACGGTGTAAAATATTATAACGACTCTATTGCTTCAAGTCCCACAAGAACCATCGCAGGTCTTAAAGCTTTCCCAAAAAAAGTTTGGCTTATTGCAGGCGGATATGATAAGCATATTCCTTATGAACCGATGGTACCTTACGTACTGAATAAGGTTGAAAAACTGCTTTTGTGCGGTGATACGGCAGAAAAAATAAAAGCCGCCGTTTTGACAGACAAAAACTATAACGGCACACCCGAAATTATAGACGTAAATGACATTGGTGAAGCGGTAGATTATGCATATAAAAATGCAAAAAACGGAGATATTGTCACCCTTTCTCCCGCGTCGGCAAGTTTTGATAAATTCCCCAACTTTGTAGCCCGTGGCAACTACTTTAAAGAAAAGGTGAATAAACTTTAATGAAAGATTTGCTTTACACCCTGTCGGAACTCGACTGTATAGGAAATATTACAGAAGCTTCTGACAAAGCGTATGAAATTTTATCACAGTACGCTGAAACTAAAAAAACCAGTTCACTTAACGTAATCGGCTTTTTAAAAGGAAAAGCTGATTATACGCTTATGTTGGATGCCCACATCGACCAAGTAGGCTTTGTAGTCACCGATATTGATGATAACGGCTTTTTAACTGTTGACACGGTTGGCGGTATTGATTTACGTGCTTTGCCTTCACGTGACGTAACAGTACACGGCAAAGAAAAAATTACCGCCGTTTTTTGCTCAGTTCCGCCACATTTATCAAAAGGTGAAACCGAGTATGACAGCATATCCAAAATCAAATTAGATACTGCTCTTGGCAGTAAAGCAAAAGATATTATATCGGTCGGTGACTACGTAACTTTTAACCAAAAATGCTTTGAACTGGGTGACGATTTAATTTGCGGCCGTTCTTTTGATGACCGTGCAGCAGTAGTCTGCCTTTTAGAACTTGCAAAACGCCTTTGCGGAAAAACACTTCCCATAAACGTAGCCTTTGCCCTTTCGAGCGGTGAAGAATTAGGTCTTCGTGGCGCCGTAACCTCCGCATTTTCTATAAATCCCGACGAAGCAATTGCTATCGACGTAGATTTTGCCGATAGCCCAGACGTACCGAAAGAACAAACCTCCCCATTAGGTAACGGCGGTATTATAACCTTCTCTCCGATTTTAGATAAAAAGTTAAACCAAAAACTCACAGTTGTAGCAAAGGAAAATAAAATCTCCTATTCCCAATACGTAACAGGCGGTAAAACCTGTACCGATGCCGATATGATTTCTATATCACGTGAGGGTGTCAGAACCACCGTACTTTCCATTCCGCTTCGCAATATGCATTCTGAGGTTGAGATTTTATCTCTTGACGACCTTAATTCCGTTTGCGATTTATTGGAAAAATATGTTCTTGCAGGGGGGTATTTTTAATGCTTGATTTATTAAAAGAACTCTGTCTTATAGACGGCATTTCGGGTGATGAATACGCAGTCCGTGATTTTATAATTGATAAAATTAAAAACTGTTGCGAATACAAAGTGGACAACCTAGGCAATATAATCTGCTTTAAGAAGGGCAAAAAAACATCCGATAAGAAAATTATGCTTGATGCCCACCTTGACGAAGTAGGTCTTATAATTACATCTGTAACAGATGACGGTTATTTGAAATTTAAAACCGTCGGAGGTATTGATATTTCCGCTCTCCTTTTCAGACGTGTTATAATAAACGGCAAAGTAGACGGTGTTATTGGCGGTAAGCCTTTCCATCTTTTAGACAGTGAAAACCGTAAAAAATTACCAAAATGTAATGAACTTTATATTGATATAGGCGCAAAAACTGCAAAGGAAGCACTTGAAATAGTTTCCTTAGGCGACAGTGCGGTTATACCGAGCGAGTTTGAAATATTGGGCGAATGTATAAAATCCAAAGCGCTTGACGACCGCATAGGTTGTGTTGTACTTATAAAACTTTTACAAGAATACAACGATTATGATTTCTATGCTACTTTCACAGTACAGGAAGAAGTAGGTCTTCGTGGCGCTAAAACCGCCGCTTTTGCTATAAAACCCGACTTCGCTTTGGTGTTAGATTCTACCACCGCCGCCGATATAGCAGGTACGTCAAAAGAATCACGTGTTTGTGTTCAAGGTGGCGGTGTTGCGGTTTCCTTTATGGATAAAGCGACGGTTTATGATAAAGCGCTTTATAATGCTGCAATTCAAAGCGGTATTTTATGCCAGACAAAATGTGCAATAGCAGGCGGCAATAATGCAGGAGGTATTCATTTAAGCGGCGAAGGTGTACGTACCTTAGCACTTTCCGCTCCCTGCCGTTATATACACTCTGCAAACAGTATTGTTAATATAAAGGATATCGAGAGTATGCTTTCCCTTACCCGTTATATGCTTCATAATATTGCAAACGGTAATATAAAATGATTACTCTTGTAAACAATTTCCCTTTTATAGACTCTCTTTCGGCAGAGGCGGTAAAACTCAACTGCCTTTATGAAAGTTATAAAGACGACAGTTCGGTTATGTTTTGGGTGCAAGATGAAAATAAAGCCTATATTGCTATGACCGACGGTAATATGATTATTTATGGGTGTGAACCCGATTTCGACGAACTTTCACATTTTGTAGACGTGTTAAGCCCTGCTTGTGTTTTCAGCGACCTCGAAACCTTAAAGCAAATTGGCAGAACGCCACGTGAAAATATAAATATTATGTACCGCAAGGCTGATATTGAGGGTGAAAGTGAAAGCGACAATCTTCCAAGTAAAGAACTTTACAATCTTTTGGACGTGGATGGTTTATCGCTTCCCGAATATCCATATTTTGCGGTGGATTTCTGCAAAAGGCTAAACCACGGTTTTGCAAAATACTTTGCAATAAAAAATAAGTGTGCTGTTATCACCTTCAACTGCGGTGATTATGCTATAATAAACGGTCTTGCGAGTCACCAAAAAAGTTACGGAACTATTGCACTTAAAGGTATTTTACAAAAAAATTACGGCAAACACTTTTTGGTGTGTTGCCGTGACAGTGTAAAAGGATTTTACCAAAAAAACGGATTTGAAAAATTATATAATGCAGGATACTGGGTGAAAAATGATGAACGTTAAAGAATTTTTTAATATTGATGACCCACTTTTAGAACTTGATAAAAAATGTTTGGAAGAATGTAATACGGTATTTTCAAAAATTGATGAGGTTACCGAATATAACCAGTTAAAAGTTTTAAAAGCATTTATAAATAACGGTGTTAGCGAATCTTATTTCGCAGGTTCGACAGGTTACGGTTATGATGACCGTGGCAGAGAAATTTTAGAACGAGTTATGGCAGAATGTATGGGTGCAGAAGACTCTCTTATACGTCATAATTTTGTTTCGGGCACACATACCTTAACAGTTGCGCTTTTCGGTGTTTTGCGTCCGGGCGATAAGGTTTTGGTGCTTACGGGCAGACCGTACGACACTATTACGGGTGTTTTCGGTATTGATGAAAAGACCGACGGCTCACTAAGGGATTTTGGTGTGGAATATGCACAGGTTGATTTAAAAGCAGATGGTACACCCGACCTTTTGGAAATTAAAAACTGCTTAGCAAGTGATAATTATAAAATGGCTTACATTCAGCGTTCACGCGGTTACAGCACACGCCCCACCCTTACTATCGACGATATTGAGGTGCTTTGCAAAATTGTAAAAGAAACCTCACCCGATACCGTAATAATGGTAGATAACTGCTATGGCGAGTTTGTTGAAACCAAGGAGCCTTGTCAGGTTGGTGCCGACCTTATTGCAGGTTCGCTCATTAAAAACCCAGGTGGCGGTATTGCTCCCACGGGCGGATATATTGCAGGCAGGAAAGACCTTGTTGAAAAATGTTCCTACCGCTTAACCTGTGCCGGCGTCGGCAAAGAAGTAGGTGCTACACTCGGTCACTCACGAGAGTTGTATTTAGGTTTATTTTCTGCTCCACACGTTGTCGGTGAAGCGCTTAAAACCGCAGTTTACACCGCTTCACTTTTCGGAGCATTAGGCTATGAGGTTTCCCCTACACCCACCGAAAAACGCGGTGATATTATACAATGCGTTACTCTTGGCTCTGCCGATATGCTTGTGGCTTTTTGCCAAGGAATGCAAAGCGGCGCACCGGTTGACTCTTTCGTAGTGCCTGAGCCGTGGGATATGCCGGGATACACCGACCCCGTAATTATGGCGGCAGGTGCTTTTACTCTCGGCGCCTCTATTGAACTTTCGGCAGATGGTCCTGTCCGTCCGCCTTACGCTGCCTGGATGCAAGGCGGTCTTAATTTCCACAGCGCCCACGCAGGTGTGCTTTTAGCAGCACAAAAAATGATGACAAAAATCAAAGGAGAATAATAATGAAACAGGTTTTCGAAGGCGAAGTATACGAAATTTTGCCATCTTCGAACGGTATTATTTTTTCATATTGCAAAGAAAAATTAGAAGATAAAGTTGTTGTAGCCTATAAAATGGTTTCATTTGAAAACGGACGTTTTACCGATATTGCCAAGAACATATATCTTATGACAAAATTCGGCACAAACTACAAAACCGTTGTAGAGCATTGTGACAACTACATCACCGCCAAATCACATATTCTTCCAAGCGGAAAGGTGCTACTTCTTTTAAACGACGGTACTGCCAAACTTATTGACAATGACTCTACTGTTGTATGGCAAGGTAATCTGACATACCGCACAACCACCGCATCTGATATAGTTATTCATAAAAATTCACTTTGGGCAAGTTTTGCCGATTGCAACATTCTGCTTCGCTACAATTTAAGCAATATGCGTGAAGAATTGCGTATAGGCGGTTCTAAATCTCCGTTTGATAAACCCAAAAATATGTTCTTAGATGGTGATTGCGCACTTGTTTGTAACCACGGCTCAAATAGTCTTACCCGTGTAAATTTAGAAAGTTACGTGGTTGTAGAAGAAGAAAACTTTGAAGAAGAAATTTTCCAATATCTCAAAACCGATATTTACAAGTTTGTAATCCTTTCTTCGGGTTTATATTTGTTATAAATATCCTTTCGGGCACTCACCATATATAACCCACTATGGCACTTTCTAAGATTGAAAGTGTCATTTTTTATTTATACGGGTAAGGAGTCCTTACAAGAATAAGCAATATTTGTAAAATTTCACTTGAAATTTGACGAGATGTATGGTAGAATTATTGTATATATAAACTTAGAGGAGGAAAATGAAAAATGAAAAAGTTTTTACTCGCATTACTTTCAATCATCATGGTATTAACCATGGTTGCATGTGGCGGTCAAAGCGAAAACGCAGACGGTGGCGCAAGCGAAATGTCTATGGGTACTGGTAGCCCCACAGGTACATATTTCTCATACGGTGGTATTCTTTCAAGATATATGAAAGATAAAGCTGTCATAGATGTTACTCCTGTTTCAACAGGTGGTTCAAAAGACAATATTCAAGGTATTGACCTTGGTGACTATCAGTTGGGAACTGTTCAGTCTGATGTTATGGACTATGCTTGGAATGGCACACGTTCTTTTGAAGAAGAGGGTAAGGTCGCTTCCTTCCGTACAATTGCAGGCCTTTACTCAGAAGCCGTTCAACTTGTAACCTGCAATCCTGATATTAAATCAGTAAAGGACCTAAAAGATAAAAAGGTTTCTATCGGTGCCCCCGGTTCAGGCGTATATTACAACGCATTAGACGTTTTGGCAGCAGCAGGCCTTTCTGAAAATGATATCAAGGCTCAACGCCAGAACTTTGACGAAAGTGCCGATGCACTTAAAGACGGTAAAATTGATGCGGCTTTCATAGTTGCAGGTGCTCCCACACCCGCAATTACCGAACTTTGTATGACTAATAAAAATACTAATATTGTTCCTATTGATGGTGATATTGCTGAAAAACTTATGAAAGACAACACTTTCTATTCGGTTTATAAGATCCCTGCAAACACCTATGCAAATCAATCAAAAGAAGTTGTTACAGTTACTGTTAAAGCAACCCTTATTGTAAGTGCTGACGCAAATGAAGACGATGTTTACAATCTTACAAAAGCAATTTTTGATAATATTGAAGCTATCACCAAAGAACACGCAAAAGGTGCGGAACTTAATCTTGAAAACGCAACCGAAGGTATTACCGTTCCATTCCATACCGGAGCTGCTAAATATTTTAAAGAAAAAGGTATTGAAGTAGCAGTAAAGTAATTAACTTTGCGTTAATTTACAAATTTGATAGCTGCGACGGTAATAGTCGCAGCTATCTTAATATTTTTATGAAAGACAGGGAGCATCATTGACTTTATTTAAGAAAAAATCAATTACGGCAGAAGTTATAACCGACGTAGACACCGTAATGAAAAAATATGATAGAGAATCAAATGTACGTCTTTGGGATGGCAAACCAAAGATTTTCATCAATTTTATTCTTGCCACTTTTTCCCTTTTTTGTATTTACGTAACTTTTTTTGCGACTTGGCTTGACCTTATTCGACTTGCTAGTTTTGTCGGTTGTATTGTATTTATAGGTTTTTTAATTTATCCTGCAAAAAAAGGCTCACAAAAAGTCAACCATATCCCTTGGTATGATTACGTTTTAATGTTTGCAGGGTCAGGTTCATTTTTCTATATGGTATTAGAAGCCGATAAAATTATTCAACAAGGTAATAAGTTTGAATTATATCAAATCGTTATTGCTGCAATCGGCGTACTTTGCCTTTTAGAACTTTGCCGTCGATGTGTTGGTATTCCCATAATCGTCGTTGCGGTTGCATTTATGATTTACGCAATAGCAGTTGCATACACCAACCCTGATATTTTAAGGAAATTCATGCGCCTTTTTGGCGACGTTTTCTACAAAACTACATCAGGTATATTGTCCACTCCGGTTAATACATGTTCTAAGTATATAGCAATTTTTATTATTTTCGGTGCATTTCTTGAAAGAACCGGTATTGCTGACTTCTTCATTAAAATAGCTAACTCAGTTGTTGGCGGTTTTTCGGGCGGACCTGCAAAAGTTGCAGTTGTAGCTTCCGCTATGGAAGGTATGGTTTCCGGTTCGTCGGTTGCGAATACTGTTGGTTCAGGTTCGGTTACAATTCCACTTATGAAACGTACCGGCTATAAACCTGAATTTGCAGCAGCCGCTGAAGCCTCGGCTTCTACCGGCGGTCAAATAATGCCTCCTATTATGGGTGCAGCGGCTTTCTTAATGGCTGAAAATATTGGTGTGTCGTACAGTAATATTGTCATTCGCGCTATTCTACCCGCGGCGCTTTATTTCCTTGGTATATTTATCGCAGTACACCTTGAAGCTAAGAAGGAAGGACTTCGCGGTCTTTCGAAAGAAGAATTGCCAAAATTTTTGCCCCTTTTCAAGCAATCTTATTTATTGCTTCCTCTTATAATTTTAATAGCACTTGTTAGCTCTGGTTCTCGCTCAATTGCGTTTGCCGCAGCAATTGCAATTCTTGCAACAATCGTTGTTGGTATTTTTAATAAAGAAAATCGCATCACACCAAAACGTATCTTTGAGGCATTAGCTGCCGGCGGTCAAGGTATGATTACCGTAGCCGTTGCTTGTGGTGTTGCAGGTATTATCGCCGGTGTTATAACATCAACCGGCCTAGCACAACAACTTATGAACGGTATTGTAAGTCTTGCCGGTGATCAGGTTATAATTGCATTGTTCCTTACAATGCTTGCTTGCATCATTTTAGGTATGGGTGTTCCAACCACAGCAAACTACTGCATTATGGCTGCAACATGTGCACCAATTCTTATCGAAATGGGTATTCCTGCAATTGCGGCTCACTTCTTTGTATTCTATTTTGGTATTGTTGCCGATTTAACACCACCTGTTGCTTTGGCGGCATACGCAGGTGCGGCAATTGCACAGGCAAACCCCATGAAGACTGCGTTTACATCAACAAAACTTGCTATCGGTGCATTTATTGTACCTTACGTATTTGCACTTAATCCTGCAATGCTTTTTGTCGATACTGTTTGGTACGATGTTGTGCTTATCTGCATAAGTGCAATTATTGGTATATTTGGTGTTTCGGCAGCTCTTGAAGGCTATATGCTTACCAATATGAAATGGTACGAGCGTATTGTATCTGCAATTGGCGGTTTATTATTGATTTACCCCGGTATTGTTACTGACCTTATCGGTCTCGGTCTTGTTGGCTTTATATTTATAATCCAACTCACTTTAAAATCAACCAGAAAAAAAGTTATTGAATAAATTTAATGAGGCACCTTTACAAGAAAGGTACCTCATTTTTGTTATTTGCTTTTACTTGCAAAATAATTTTATTCTTTTTTTTAAAATCCGTCCTACAAAAAACGCTAACACACAGGAAATCGTGTCTTTTAAGAAAACGGGAGAATACATTACAACCGCTGTCCAATATGGAGTATTTGTAACCATAGCATAATAAATAACCCCTATAATGTACATTATAATAATACCTAAAATACCCATAAATATTTTGAAAAAATGGTTTTTTCTTTTTTCAAATATTGAACAGAAGAAAACAAAAACGGGGAAACCTAAAATAAAACCGCCAGCAGGACCTGTAACGTGATGAATACCGCCGCAGAAACCTGCAAAAACAGGCGCGCCTGCCGCGCCTAAAAGAATATAGGTAACAATAGACGCCAACGAATATTTTAGTGATAAAGTAAACCCACAAAGTGCAATTGCAAAGGTTTGTAGAGTAATGGGAAACTCGTGCGTAGAAGGCGGAATTTGAGCAAACACCGCAATAAGCGCAGTAAAAAGCGCCGCAAGTATAACCGAAAATGTTTTTTCTTTTTTAAAATTCATCTGTTTCCCACCACCTTTCGTTTACAATTATACCAAATATTGTACCATTTTTCAATAAAAGGTTTTGTTGAAAAAAGTCTGTTTTAATGGTATAATATTGTGGTATTTTTAATTAGGAGAGTTTTATGTTTAATTTGAAAGATTTAAATTTGAATTCAATTGAAAACAAAGTTTTTGAATATTTTCAGAATATTTGTAATATTCCACACGGTTCGGGTAACCGTGTACCGATAGCCGATTTTTGTGAAAACTTTGCAAAAAGCCACAACCTTAGATATATTCGTGACAACGCTAACAACGTAGTAATATTTAAAGCGGGACAAAACGGACTCGAAAATGCAGAACCGATTATCTTGCAAGGCCATCTAGATATGGTTTGTCAGGCTACTGCCGATAAGAAAATCGACTTTTTAACACAACACATTAAAATTATGCGAGACGGTGATTATATCACAGCCGACGGTACAACCCTTGGCGCAGATAACGGTATTGCAGTAGCTTATATTATGGCTATCCTTGATTCAACCGATATTTACCACCCTCCCATTGAAGCGATTTTCACATCCGACGAAGAAATCGGCCTTTTGGGCGCCAACGCTCTTGATACCTCTGTTTTAAGTGCGAAAAGAATGATAAATCTCGACTCCGAAACCGAGGACGTACTAACCGTTTCCTGTGCGGGCGGTCAGGATGTAATTCTTAAAAGTGAATATACCACCACGACCTGCAAGGGTACAAAAACCACACTTAAAATTAGTGGGCTTTTAGGTGGACATTCGGGTGTGGAAATTAACAAAGGCAGAACAAACGCCAATGTTTTGCTCGGCAGTTTACTTAAATTTATAAAAGAAAAAACTGAGTTCGAACTCATTAGTATAAACGGCGGCAATAAACCCAACGCTATCCCCGACTATTCTTCTGCTGAAATTTGTACAAAAAATCCTAAATATATAGAAACGATTTGTAAAGAGTTTTATAATGCAAATGCTCCGGCAATACGCCAAAATGAGCCTGATTTTAATTTGTCACTTATAAAAGGTGATAACAAAGAGTATGCTGTTCTTATAAATAAAACTTGTGACGATTTGATAAACTTATTAACATCCGCTCCCGACGGTGTTATAAAAATGAGCCAAGAAATAGAAGGTCTTGTAGAAACATCGCTAAACCTCGGTGTTATGCGCACCAACGATGGCTTTATTTCTATGCATTATGCGCTGAGAAGTAATAAACTGAATAAATTAAAAGAACTTACTGAACAGTTGATTTCGGTAGGCGAAACCGCAAATTTCACCTCCGATGTTTCGGGATTTTATCCGCCTTGGGAATATAATTCTAATTCCTCTTTGCGTGAACTTTACAAAGAATGTTATAAAGAAATATTTAAAAAAGAAATAAGTATTGAAGCTATACATGCAGGACTTGAATGTGCAGTTTTTTCTGCTACGATTAAGAATCTTGACTGTATTTCAGTAGGTCCTAATATGTATGAAGTTCATACACCCAATGAAAGATTAAGTATCAGTTCAGCAGTATCCACTTTCAAATTACTTTTGAAAGTTTTAGAAAAATATTGCAATCTTTGATTGATTTTATTAAGATTTTATGATACAATTTACAAGATAATTAAAAAGAAAGATAGGAGAAATTATGGAAAACAATACAGAATTCAAACCGTATATTCCTGCGAGTAAAGTTACACCCGAACTTACTATCACCTCTATAATTGTGGGTATCTTACTTTCAGTAATATTCGGTGCAGCAAACGCTTATTTAGGACTCAAAGTCGGTATGACTGTTTCGGCATCAATCCCTGCCGCAGTTATAGCAATGGGCGTAATCAAGGTTATTTTACGCAAAAACTCACCGCTTGAAACAAATATGGTACAAACCATCGGCTCTGCTGGTGAATCACTCGCCGCAGGTGCAATTTTCACTTTACCCGTTTTATTTATGTGGGCTAACAACGGCAAAGCTGAACTTCCAAGCATTGTTGAAATTACAATTATTTCGCTTATCGGCGGTATTTTAGGTGTATTCTTTATGATACCCCTTCGTAACGCACTTATAGTTAAAGAGCACGGCACTTTGCCTTATCCCGAAGGTAAAGCTTGTGCAGAAGTTGTACTTGCCGGTGAAAAAGGCGGTTCAAGTGCTAAAACCGTATTTTTAGGTATGGGCTTTGCCGCTCTTACCAAATTTATCACAGGCGGCTTTGGTATCGCCAAAGAAAGTATTTCTCACACTTTCGCAAGTATAGGTGCTAAAATCGGCACAAGTACCTCCCCCGCTATTATAAGCGTAGGTTATATCTGCGGTCCGAAAATTTCTTCCATTTTATTTGGCGGTGGCTTGCTTAGCTGGCTGGTTATTTCGCCTATCATCACATCGTTCGCCGACCCTGCAAGTAACGTAGATATGGCGCAAAATATCAAATACATCGGTGCAGGCGCACTTATTGCAGGCGGTCTTATAAGTTTAATCAAATCTATTCCTTTAATTGCAAAAACTTTTTCTTCTGCTATTAAATCACTTTTCAAAAAACGTGAAACCACTGATTTAAGAACCGACCGCGATTTAAATATGGTAGTTGTTATTGCAGGTATCGTTGCTTTGATAATCGCAATCTGGGTTATTGATATTATTCCGATTCCGTTAATCGGCGCTGTTATGGTTGTTATTTTCGGTTTCTTCTTCGCCACCGTTTCTTCACGAATGGTAGGTCTTGTCGGCAGTTCTAATAATCCCGTTTCAGGTATGACTATTGCTACTGTTTTAATTACCGCTTCACTTCTTAAATTGTTTGGTTTTGAAAACATTATGGTTACCACAATCGCTATAGCAGCAATTATATGTATAATCACCGCTATCGCAGGAGACACTTCACAAGACCTTAAAACAGGTTTTCTTTTAGGTGCTACACCTAAAAAGCAACAAATAGGTGAAATCATCGGTGTTGTAGCATCTGCTTTGGCTATCGGTGCCACACTCCACCTTTTAAGCAGTGCTACTCAAGGCTTTACCGTAGACGTAGACGCACCGCAGGCAAATATGCTTAAAACTATTGTTGAGGGTATTGTTGACGGTAACCTCCCGTGGAATCTTATCTTTATCGGCGCTGCTATTGCAGTTATTATTGAAATTTTAAGATTGCCTGTTTTACCTTTCGCTATCGGTATGTATCTCGGTGTAGAAACCACCGCTTGTATTATGATTGGCGGTCTTATCCGTTTGTTTATTGATAAGGCAAAAATGCCTAAGGAAGCACGTGAAAAAGCCATCAATAAGGGTACGCTTTTCGGCTCGGGTATGGTTGCAGGTGAAGGTGTAATCGGTATTGTTCTTGCTATCTTCACGGTACTAGGTATTGATAAGAAAATTCAAATATTCGGCACTTTGAGTGATTCTTGGCTCACTATCTTAGGCGCAGTTCTTTTGGTAATTACTATCGTTGTTTATTTCATCGCATCCCTTGCAGGTACAAAGAAAGATACTAAGGTTGAAACTGATGAGTAAAAAAGACGCAAAAAATGTGCTCGAATTCATACCGCAAAAAAATATTTCATTTTCAATTAATGAAAACGGTGCGGTGACACTTGAAATCGAGAACAAAGGCGTATTTAACCGAATAGCTCAAAAACTTTTCAAAAAACCTAAAATCACCTACATTCATTTGGATGAATTCGGTAGTTTTATCTGGCATTTAATTGACGGACAGACAAATATTTTGGCTATGGGTGAAAAGGTAAAAGAAAAATTCGGCGAAGAATGTGAGCCTTTGTATCCACGCCTTTCGAAATTTTTCGAAATACTTGAAAGTTACAAATTTATAATTTTCAAATAATTTTATTGACAAACTGTTTTTTATAATTTATAATATGTAAGCAGTAGGGACTGCATTTTCCAAATAAGAAAATGCAGTCCTTAATTTTGCGTAAAACTTTCTAAAAGGAAGATTATTATGTCTGATTTGTATGATGTAACAATTATCGGCGGTGGTATCGGCGGTCTTATGGCGGCTTATCGTTTGAAAGAAAATTCACCCGAACTTAAAATTGTAATTACCGAACGTGGTGACGAACTTGAAAAAAGGCATTGTCCCGTAGGCAGAGATAAAACTTGTATTCATTGTAAAACCTGCTCTATCACCAGCGGTTTTGCAGGTGCAGGCGCTTTCTCGGACGGTAAATTCAACTTAGGTACTGCTTACGGCGGTACTTTGGGTGAAGAGTTAGGTGATACTCTTGCCAACCGTTATATTGACGAGGTTGATAAGATTCTTGATAAATACTGTACATCGGGTAAAGTGAAGATTTATAAATCTAACGAAGACCTCAAACTCAAATGCATACAAAATAATCTTCGTCTTCTTGATATGAATGTTAAGCATTTGGGTACCGATAAAAACTTTATTACTATGAAAAACCTTATCGTAGCACTTGCTGAAATCGGTGTTGATATGTGCAGTCATTACGATTGTACTAAGGTAGAAAAAAACGATGTAGGTTACACCCTTAACTACGCAAACGGTGAAAAAATCCATGCTAAAAAAATAATTATTGCAACAGGCCGTTCGGGCGCTAATTTTGTGGCTAACTTCTGCCGTGACTTTGGTATTAAAATGAGTTCTAATCACATTGATATCGGTGTTCGCGTAGAAATGAAAGACGTTATCTGGAAAGAATTTTCCGATAAGATTTACGAGCCGAAAATTCTTTATAAAACCAAAACTTTTGAAGACAGATGCCGTATGTTCTGCTTTAATAAGGGCGGTCTTGTATCTGCTGAAAATAATCACGGTATAATCACCGCTAACGGTCACTCTTACGCAGAAGACGAAAAACGTACCGACAACTGCAACTTTGCAATTCTTTCATCCATACGCTTCACAGAGCCTTTTAACCAACCTACCGAATACGCTGAAAGTATTTCTCGCCTTGCCAATATGATTGGTAAGGGAAGCGTTTTGGTTCAGCGTTTCGGTGACCTTATTCGAGGCAGACGTACCAACGACCATCGTTTGAGTCAAAACACTGTTGAACCCACTCTCAAAGCCACCGCAGGTGATATTTCACTTGTGCTTCCCCATAGAATTCTCACTAACATTATCGAAACCATTTACGCACTTGATAAAGTAGCACCCGGTACCGCAAACGATGATACTTTGCTTTACGGATGTGAAAGTAAGTATTATTCAATCCGTCCGCATTTTATGAATAATAAATTCGAACTGATAGACGGTATTTTCATTATAGGTGACGGTAGCGGTATATGTCGCGGTCTGTCCCAATCAGGCGCTATGGGCATCTATGTTGCGGACTGTATAACTAAATAATTTTAACGGGCGGAACTCCGCCCGTTTTTGTATGACGAAAATTATGCGATAGCTGTGATAGGTTGGTGGATATTTATTCGTTTACATCCGGATTGATTTCAAATGCGTGTTTACGCATAGAGGTTACGTTAAAAGGCGGTATGGTATCATAACTTTTGCCGTAAATTGTTTTGAGTATATAATCATATTCACAGGGAACGGGCATTTTTACGCCTTCAAAATCAATAAAAACAGGTTCGTCAAAAAACGGAGAAAGGAAAATTTCTTTATAATATGGATAATAACTGCAAAAGTTGACCATATATTTGCGGTCACCGTTATAGAATTTTTTCATTTTCCTGACGGCAAATTTTTCAATTGTGGTATTGCTTATAAAAGGCAGTAACAACCACGCCAATAAGCGTTCGGGTTTTCTTTTTATCGCTTTGGAATATCCCGTTTTCATAAAAAGTAAACGACGGCTCATTTTTATACAAAAGGCAGAAAGTTTAAGCTTTTTATTTGTAGGGTAAGGCGCATAATCTAATGGAAAAATATCTACGTAAGGACCGTTGTGTTTGGAAAGTTTGGTAACCTTATGCTGTATGTAGGGAGTAGGTTTCGTCAGTTGCATTTTGGCACCTAAAACCCAGTGCTTAGGATTGTTTTCCAAGGCGTCAAAATTAAGCTGTGGCGGAACTTTTCCTTGTTTTGCGAGTTCTACCAATTTATCATAATCTTTACGTGGCATAGCGATATCTATGTCATCGTCCCACGGAATAAATCCGTTATGGCGTACTGCACCTAAGAGTGTACCTTCCGTCAGGTAAAAACGAAGATTGTTTTCTTCTAAGAATTTCTTTGTAAGAATTAAGGTTTCAAGTGTGTATTTTTGTAATCCTTTTACAAATTGCATACGTTTTGTTTTTTCCAGATAAGTTGGGTCATCAACAAATTTTTCGGGGTTTTCATCGGCGAATTGTTCTATAAATGTTTTGGGAACGGTGTCTTTCTCTTTTGAACAACTTAAAATATGCTTTATTTTTTTCTTGTGAAAAATACCGTAAACGGCTTCTAATAATATTTTATAGTCGAAATCGGTCTTTTCGGCTAATGATTTTGCAAGTTCTATACAATTTGTGTCGCCGATAAATTCAAGCGGTTTTATATTCAAAATTTCGTTTATAAATAATAATTGCGGTTGTAAGTTTTGGGTATCATTGTTCCCACAGACAGCCTTTGTTGTTCTGCTTAGGAGACTTGATAATTCCTCGTTGTTTTGTATAGTATAACATAACGCAGGAATACAGTGAAACAGAGCATCATCTTCGGCAATTTTTGTGAAGTAGCATAATTCTTTTGTGAATTTATTTAATAACGGATTGTTCTCATTATATTTTTCATTTATAAAGTCTATCGCAAGAGAGAACTCTTTTGGAGTATCCTGACCGCGTAAGAAAGGCATAATGTGTTTTAATACTGTTTTCAGTTTTTCAGTAATTTCCAAAGCAGTTTTTTCGGTGGTTTTTGGATTAAGCAAGATATCGGCGGCAGAAAATATGGTTTTTGCGGCTAAGGTTTTTTTGTCACAGCTTACAGATGTCATTTTAGACTTCCTTTTTAAATAATATAATATATAAACAATTCTACATCTTGCGAATGAAAAAGTCAAGCACAATGCTTGTAGAATATAATGGGTTTTGCATTGACATATTAAGGCAAAAAGGGTATACTATAAGGGAATTATTTTGTTTGAGGTTATGGTATGAGAAAAAAATTAAAACTGCTTTTATCGGTTTTCTGGGTTTTCTTTCGCATAGGTGCGTTTACTTTTGGCGGCGGCTATGCTATGATACCGCTTATTAGTGAAGAAACGGTAGAAAGGCGTAAGTGGGTTAAGGAAAGCGATATTCTTGATATTATCGCTATAGCAGAGTCGACACCCGGACCTGTCGCTATAAATTCGGCTACCTTTGTAGGTTACCGAGTAGCAGGTTTTTGGGGTTCTTTTTTTGCGACACTCGGCGTTGTTGTGCCGTCTTTTGTGGTTATTTTAATAATATCTTATATTCTTAATGAGTTTAAAGATATACAAGCAGTTAAGTATGCTTTTGGTGGGATCCGTGCAGGTGTATTGGCGCTTATTATTAAGGCGCTTTGGAAGATGTACAAACAATGTCCTAAGGGTTTGTTTTACTATATAATGATGGCTCTGTCATTTATTGCGGTTGCTTTCTTTGATATTAAGGTGATTTATTGTATCATCGTGTGTGCTATTTTGGGGCTTGTTTATTCCATTACTTTGAAAGGCAGGGTGGAAAAATGAGTTTTCTGTGGCTTTTTTTAACGTTTTTTAAAATAGGTGCATTCACTTTTGGCGGCGGTTATGCAATGCTTCCCTTTATTCAGGAAGAAGCTTTTGCTAACGGTTGGGTGGAGCATCCGGAAGAAATAACCGACTTTATTGCAGTTAGCGAATCTACACCCGGTCCTTTTGCTATAAATATGGCGACTTTTATCGGCAATAATGTGGGCTCGGAATACGGTGTATTAGGCGGTATTTTCGGTGCTTTTTGCGCTACTCTTGGTGTGGTTTTGCCGTCGTTTATTATAATCTTAATTGTGGCAAAATGTTATGAAAAATTTAAAAACAGCACACTCGTGGCAGGTTGTATGACAGGTCTTAAACCTGCGGTTATAGGTTTTATCGGTGCTGTGGCGTTTTCAATTTTGCTTACCGTATTTTTACCACAAAGCGGTGGTGAATTTTCTGTTGCTGTAAAGGAATTCAGTACAAGTATTTTTAAAGATGTAGATTTTTACGCATATGCGACGATTTTTGTGGGTGCAATTATAATGTCGTTTAAAAAAGTACACCCTATTATAATTATTTGTATCTCTGCTGTGGTAGGTATAGCGGTAGGGTATTTGTTGTAAGTAAAAAGCCTGACTTTTGAAGTAAACCCCAAAGTTTAGACAAAATTAAATATCAAATTGTTAGCGAATGAGTTCGGTATTGTACCGGGCTCATTCCTTTTAATTTCAAGGAAATTCTTTCATTGTTGTAGTAATGAATATATTTCTTTAATTCATCAATGAAAGCGTTAACGCTTTCAAATTTTTCGCCATAGAACATTTCAACTTTTAATCTGCCAAAGAAATTTTCCATAGCACCATTATCCATACAATTGCCTTTGCGAGACATACTTTGAGTAATATTATGCTCGGCTAATAGCCTTTGGTATTCAGCATGTTGGTATTGCCAACCTTGGTCTGAATGAAATATCGGCGTTGCATCAGCAGGCAGTTTGTCAAACAAACCATTCAGCATTTCTCGAACTTGTTCCAAATTAGGACTCGTCGAAATTGAATACGATACAACTTCATTGTTGAATAAATCTAAAACAGGAGAAAGATATACTTTCTCATCACAAACATTAAATTGTGTAACATCAGTAGTTATCTTTTCAAAAGGTTTTTCTGCATAGAAATCCCGTTTTAATAGATTATCTGCAACTTTACCAACAGTTCCTTTGTATGAATGGTATTTATCGTTTTTACGTTGTTTGCCTTTCAAACCAAGCTCATTCATTAACTTTTGTACGGTTTTATGGTTAATTACATAACCTTTGTTACGCATAGCTATTGTGATTCTACGGTATCCATATCTGCCCTTATTCGCATTGTAGATATCTACAATTTCTTGCTTTTCGCATTCGTATTTATCTGTGTTTAAATATTTAAGATAATAGTAGAATGTGCTACGAGCCAAGCCTGACAGTTGCAGCAAGTCATTCAATGGGTAACTCTGCCTTAATTCATTGACTATTGCTGCTTTTTCTTTTCCTCTTGCAACCTTTTCTGAACTAAGGCATCGAGTTTTTTTAAGTATTCTATCTCCATAC
>JAZSNT010000038.1:0-11912 GCA_045536525.1 Acutalibacteraceae bacterium | reverse complement strand
CAGTAACAGCACCAACCATACCAAAAAGAGGCATCCAACCGCCCAAGGAAGACCATTTTACTTCGGCTCCCGGGAAAAATACGGGTCTTGCAGGCAAATCAGGCGGGAAGAAGAAGCATTCTATAACGTTGAGGAAAATTTGCTCCTTACCGTAAAGCAAAAAGCTCCAACCTGTCATAACGCTGCCCAAGCGGTCGTTTTGAAGCACCACAAGAATTGAAGGCAACAAAATTGCCGCCGCAAGCAAAAGACCTACAACGCACTCAAAAAGCATGAGCAAGAACTGCGACATACTGAACTTAAAGCTTTTTGAACAAACGCGGATAAACCAATATATAATTGTGAAAACAACCATTCCAAAGAAGAAATAGTAGTTTGTGAGGGCGCTTACAAAAACTGCTAATATTAGTGCACCACGACGTTTTTCAGCCCAGAACACCTCCATCGCAAGCATTAAAAGCGGAAATGCTATAATCGCCTCGTGGAAGTGGTTGAAAAACACGTTATAAACCGAAAAGCCGCTGAAAGCATATAAAAGACCGCCTATCATAGCCGTTTCGGCACGTGAAGTGAAGCGGCGGATGAACATATATGCAGTTAATGCGGCACAGGCAAATTTTAAAATGAGCAACGGGCCCATGAGATAAGGCACCATCCAATTAGGAAACGGAATGGTCAACCAAAAAAACGGGCTTCCCAAAAGATAGAACGAATAAGAGCCTATGAACTGTGAGCCCAAATCGGTAATCCAGCTCCATCCAAAGTTGCCCGAACGAACCATCTCATGACAGTATTGATAAAACGGAATCTGTTGAACGTTAAAATCTCCAAAGAATATAAAATATCCCTTGCCAACGATTATCGACGGAACAAACATTGCCGTTGCAGTGAGCAAGGCGATAAGAAACGTCATAAATTTAAGCTGTTTTTTCTTGCCTAATCGGTTAGTGTTTTCAGCCAGAGTCATAGTCAATCCTCCGCAAAAGGTTATATATAGTTATTTTACCACAAGTAAATTTTATAATCAACAGTTAATTGCTCTTAAGCACGCTGTTAAAATGTTGTAATTAAATTGTTACAAACCCGTTGTTGTTTTTTTGATTGGCAGGTTGTATAATGTTCTCGAAAACCAAAGGGGTGATTTTTATGAGCAGTCATTTTTATGCCATGCTTTTCAGAATGAAATATATCGACCGCTGGGCTTTGATGCGCAACACAAGAAAAGAGACATTAAGCGAACACACGCTTGAAACGGCTTTTATTGCACACGCTATTGCCGTTATTGAAAACAAGCGTCTTGGCGGCAATATAAACGCCGAAAGGGCCGCTGTTATGGCACTTTTCCACGACACCACCGAGATTATAACAGGCGACCTGCCAACCCCGGTCAAATATTATAACGAGGATATCAAAACCGCTTATAAGGAAATGGAAAGGGTTGCTGAAAATCGTCTTCTAAACCTCTTGCCCGAAGATTTGAAGGGTGAATTCCAGGATATTTTCAACGAAAAAGACGAGCATCTTTGCAAAATCGTCAAGGCTGCCGATAAAATTTCGGCACTCATCAAATGCAAGGACGAGTTGTCGCTCGGCAATCGCGAATTTGCCGCTGCATTTGATTCAACAGCCAAGGCAGTAAAAGAGCTTGGACTTCCCGCTGCCGACATTTTTGTTGAAGAGTTTTTGGAAAGCTTTTCGCTTTCTTTGGACGAGCAAAAATAGATAGTTTTACTGTATCTTGCAAATTTCAAAAAAATATGGTATAATCACTCTATGTGTAACAACAAATTGAAAGGACTTTGGTATTTATGAATCCTAACAATCTTTGTCCCGGATGCATGAACGAAAAGCTTTCCGAAGGCAAATGCCCCATTTGTGGCTACAATCCCGAGGAACCTGTTAATCCCGCTTTTCTTGCTCCCGGTACTTTTCTTGACGGTCGTTACGTTATCGGCAGGGTTATTGATTCCAACGGTGAAGGTGTTACCTACCTCGGTTACGACACCGTAACATCGTCAACCGTTAATATCCGCGAATTCTTCCCGCAGGGTCTTTGCGAAAGAGATAGCTTCGACGGCTCGGTTGCAATGGTTTCCGGAAACGAATTCAATTATAACGATACGCTTGTTAAGTTTATTGAGCTTTCCAAAACTTTGTTCCGTTTAAACGAGCTTCCTGCACTTTTTGATGTTATTGACGTTCGTGAAGCTAATAACACCGCCTACCGTATCACCAAATCGGTGCCCGGTATCTCACTCCGCGAATTCCTTATGCGCAACGGCGGAATGCTCAAATGGGATCAAGCACGTTCGCTTTTTGCACCGCTTATCTCATCCATCTCGGCTTTACATAAAGCAGGTGTTATCCACCGCGGTATTTCACCCGACACTCTTATTGTGGGTAAAGATGGCAAGGTTAGAATCAACGGCTTCTGCATTCCGGAAGCAAGAATGGCAAAAACCGTTTTATCGGCTCAGTTGTTCCCCGGTTTTGCCGCTGTTGAGCAGTATAACGGTGCCGCAAAGCACGGCCCTTGGACCGATATTTATGCTTTTGCCGCAACCATTTACAGAACCTTGGTTGGCAATCCCCCACCCGAATCTCCTGCTCGTTTGCAGAACGACAATATGACCATTCCTGCTCAGATTGCAAGAGAAACTCCCAAGCCTGTGCTTGAATCACTTGCCAATGCTTTGCAGGTTTTGCCCGACGACCGTACTCACAACATTGACGAAATGAGAAAAGGTCTTTCGGTATCCTCTGCTCAGGTTGCCGCAGCTGCTGTAACTGTTCCTCAGGCAGCACGAAATATGACCGAACCCGCTTATGACAAACCCAAGAAAAAGAAGAAAAAGGGTGGTGCGGCTGGACTTTATGGTGTTGTTGCCGCTATTGTTACCGTTTGCCTTTTGCTTGCGGTTGTGTTCTTTGTTTTGTGGTCATTAGGCATTTTCAACAGTGAAGACACTTCTTCGGGTTCGTCGCGTTCAAGCAACGTTTCGAGTTCGTTGATTGATGATAATTCCGTAACGTCAAAAACCGATATCGACCTCGACGAGAAATATGTTTTGAACGACCTCACAGGAGAATTCTATGTAGACGTTGAAAACAGTGAAATCTTGCTTGACAGAAGCAAGGTAAAACTGGTTATTTCACATAAGGAATACAGCGACACCGTTGCCGAAGGTAAGATTATTTCACAAAATCCCGCACCGGGAACACTTGTTACCGCCGGAAAATCAACCGTTGAGGTTGTTGTGAGCTTGGGCAAACGCGATATTCTTGTGAGAGATTTGATTGAAGACCTTGAAATTATCGGTTGTGATGCCGAAACCGCAAGAATTAAGCTTCTTGAACAGGGTTACAGAAACATTGTTGTTGACTACAGTATTGAAGACCCCTCAATGCCCACACACGCCATTGTTCGTGTTATCCCCGACCCCGAGGAAACAATCACCAAGGATTCAAAGATAACCCTTTATGCTAACAGCTATGTGAAAAAGGTTGAAGACCCTCAAGGTGACGGAACAACAACACCCTAAAAACATAGCAACCACCTCTTAAAACCCATTAGCGGCAGAAAAATTTTTCCTGCCGCTAATTTTTTTGCAAAAAACACTTGACAAATCTCCGTTTGGATATTATAATGTCAAGGTCGCACAAATAGTGAATATATGGCGGTATAGCTCAGTTGGCTAGAGCACTCGGTTCATACCCGATTTGTCGTAGGTTCAAGTCCTATTACCGCTACCAATTATGGCCCGGTGGTCAAGCGGTTAAGACACCGCCCTTTCACGGCGGTAACACGAGTTCGATTCTCGTCCGGGTCACCACAGAAAAAAGACACCCAAAAGGGTGTCTTTTTTTTATATTTTAAAATCAGAGAATCGAACAGGGCAGGAGCGAAGCGAGAAAAACAGTCCGGTGGACTGTTTTGATGCCCGCGTGCGTGCCGAGGAAAGATTTATCTTTGCTCGGGCGATTCTCGTCCGGGTCACCACAATAAAAAGACACCTGAAAAGGTGTCTTTTTTTCATTATATTTCAATCAGAGAATCGAACAGGGCAGGAGCAAAGCGAGAAAAACAGTCCGGCCCGAGTGAACGTCCTGCCGCAGCAGGGAAAATGTCAAGAGAACACCATAAAATTATTTTTCTATGGTCAGTTTTATTTGATTGTACTCTTCTTCTGCTTCCTTAAAGACCTCGATTATTTTCTCAATTTCATCCGAAAGTTTCTGCACTGCAACAGTTTCAGGTTTGAAAATTATTTTTATATTTGCGGGAACATACATTAAGCCTGTAATCGCATCCCACAACGCATCTAAATTGCAACCGTAAAACTCGGGCAGTTCCAACTCTTTTTTTATCAACTCATGAACTTCTCCTAAATATTTACACTTTGAAAAATCAAGAACTCTATCCTTGCTATATAAACAATCAATATTACTCATTTTTATATCTCCTTAATGTATTTGTACAAATGTCATATAATGGTCATACGTTGCAAATATCAATCCGTCGTTTGAATATAATAATCTATGGTCGTTTCTATACCCCACATCATAGTTTATGTCGGCCTCGTACCAAACTCTACCCGATGCCGATGGCAAGTGTCCGTTTTTATTCCTGTAAACATCACCGCCAATTACCTTGCCGGGAGCAACTGCGTTTAAATTACCAAGAATATTTATCCAACCTGCATTTATCGCATCTTTTTTGCTAATATAGTTAGACGGC
Source organism: Acutalibacteraceae bacterium (assembly GCA_045536525.1). GTDB lineage: Bacteria > Bacillota > Clostridia > Oscillospirales > Acutalibacteraceae > UBA737. Next base: position 7,174 of record JAZSNT010000038.1, on the reverse strand, counting down.
AATCTGCCATATATGCTTAAATACACATCTGCACCACTTCGTCCGTCTTGTGTAGCATCCCCAAAATAAACTGCTTTCATTGGCATAATTCTACAACCGCATCTATCGTGCACTGGTGGTTCTATTTCCAGAATCTCATAAACATTGTATACTTTGCCGTGTTGCTCTCTACAAAATGGACATGTGGTTAAGCTTAAAGTAGATATCCAATTTTTATAATCTGTGCTATTGTGTGTTCGAGGTGTGAAAAATTCTAGCAGGTCTTTTTTCACCACCTCTTCTAAACATAATGGTTGCGAATACGTTTTCTTTACATAGTAACTCATATTTTTTCTCCTAATATTTTTGTAAGGAACAAAAAGTCCCTCCAATATTCGGGAGAAAACATAAGTTTGTTGCACTAAAATATGCAACAACTATACAACTTTTCTGAAAATATTTTTTATTTCCTTTATAGTAACACAAATTTAAACTCATTTCAAATAATAGTTATAAAACTTACTGTTTTGCGATGTGGACAAGATGCGCTATCGCAGGGATGGTCTGCCCTTGCATTGACGAGGTTGGTGACATCAAAGCTCCCGTTGCACAGAAAAGCACATTTTTAAGCTCACCGACACTCATTTTTTGCAAAATATACGAGCAAAGCACCGACGCCGAGCAGCCACAACCCGAACCGCCCGAGTGAACGTCTTGACGCTTGCGGTCGAAAATCATCATTCCGCAGTCGTTGTGGTTGGGAAGCTCTATCCCCTGCTTTTGCAAAAGCTTCAACAAAAGCTCCGATCCCACGAATCCAAGATCGCCTGTAACTATAAGGTCAAAGTCGGTGGGTTTTGCACCCGTATCCTTTAAAAACGCTGATATAGTATCCGCAGCAGCAGGGGAAAATGTCAAGAGAACACCATAAATTTTTTGTTTCCAAAAAATCCCTTCAATAACGCGGGTTTAGAGCACTTATGGTGTGTAGGCTGCTATGGGTGTGTAGATGTTAAACATACACCATAAGGCAATTCTATTGTGCTTTTTTAAAAAAATTACAATATAATATATAAACTCAACCCCCTACCGATATCCGATAGGGGTTGAGTATTAATTATATTGTTTTAGTTTTCTTCTGATGATTCTTTTCTCTTTTTGCTATACAGCGTTGTGCCAAGAAGTCCTGTGCTGCTTACAAACAGAAGAGCAAACCACATCCATAAATTGCTATTATCACCAGTTTGAGGAGATTCAAAGTCGGGTTCCGGTGGAGGAGTGGTATAAACATTTGTGAAGGTTACACCTTCTACAGTTTCGGTGCCTTTAATATAGGTGTATTCAACCTTAAATGTGCCGTCCAAATTATCAGTGACATCAACCTTTACTGTATAAACAGTATTGTCATAGGTTATTCCATTTTCACTGCCGTTTACTTCACAAATAGTATATACATATTCCCCTGCTTCATTAACCGGTATAGCAGTAAATTCAAAACTACCGTCAGCGGAGTTCTTAACAGTTTCAATCTTTACGTTCTCATTATCGTAAAGATCAAATGAAAATTCCTCTGCCTTAAGCTCACGACCTGTAAGAATCTTAGTTGCCTGTAAGGTAATGTGTGTGGGGTCTGCTTTATAGGTGTTATTGAAAATTATTTTACCGTTGTTGGTAATATTCTCATAATGAACAACCTCGGTAAGAACACCACCCACCTCTTCTTTAGTAACTGTACCTTTATAAAGCTGTTTACCCTCTACAATATCAGTTGTAGATGTATCATCTTTAATATGAAGAATTCCGTCGTCATCCTGTATCACTTCTAAAACAACATGATAAGAAGCAGTATCGTAGGAAACTCCTTTTTCATCGCCGATTATTTCGGTAATCTTGTAGCGATAAATACCGGCTTGTGGAATGGTGACTTGAGGGAATTTGAAGATATCCTTGCCACCGTCTTTAATGTTTTTGACAGTGTCGCCGATTTGTTCGCCGTTTATAGCGTTAATTAACCTAAACTCAAATTCTCCATCTTTAATAGGTCTTCCGTCAAGGACTTTTGTTCCGCCGAATTCAGCTGAAATATCGAATGTAATAGGTGTTGGAACGAAACCGTTGCGGAATACTATTTCGGAGGATTCCATGCCGTTTTTGAGAATAGAAACCTTTGCAGACAGAACACCTTCGGAATTGTCTGTAACGGTTATAGTAACTGCATATACGGACTCATCGTAATCGTAGTTAGTACTTGCAGTACTTCTTTCGGTAACATTATAGGTATAAACACCTGCTTTATCGAAAATGAGTTTTTGGAATGTAAATATACCTTTAGTATTTTTAACTGTATTATCATAGTTTGTGGGAAGCACTGTGTTTCCGGTAGGCATGATAATAAACTCAAACTCGTTGTCCTGCATGGTTTTACCCGTAAGAATTTTTGAGCCCGATAAGGTTACCTCGGCATCTTTAGGGTCATAAACATTGTTGAATACAATACTGTCTACTATAGTTCCCGTTGTTCCATCCCATTTAGAGTAACTTGGGGTTGCCTGTAACCACGAGGTATTGGTAGAACTGTTGATATTTTGAGTTACATTAATAGTTATACGGTATTCATTCTTGTCATAGGTTATACCTTTTATATTTTGACCGCTATTTTCCTCAACTACAACAAAATAGTAGGTTCCTGCACTCTCAAAGGATAGTGTTTCAAATACGAAATCACCGTTTACGTTGTTGGTGGCAGTTTTCGCGGTTTTTCCTGTGTAGTTAAAGGTGCTGTCTGTTTCATAAAGATTGAAATTAAACTCTCCGACATTTTGAATTCGGTTGGTTAACACCTTATTTCCGTTCAAAATAAGCTGTGCTTTTTTAGGATAATTATAGACATTAGTAAATGTCGGTACGGTGAGAATATTATTTCCATCATATATAACGTATACTGCTGAAATAGTACCATCCAGGTTATCTTTAACAGTAACAACTACCTTATACACAGAGGTGTCGTAGGTAATATCAGTAACTCCTGTGTTAATCTCTGCAAGATAATAAACAAATTCTGTGCCCTCGGCAGTTGCTATATTTGCAGCATAGGTAAGGTCTATGTGAGCTTTACCTGATGCATCTGTACGTGTAGATTCAGCTATCAATGTTGCATTGGCAATATCCAAAGAATCATAAAGTCCGAATTTGAAACCGTTAAGTGCAAAGTCATTTATGGCTTTGTTTATATTTATTCTAACAGTTGCACTGCCTGTGGGAGCATACGCATTGTTAAAGTTTGCAGATACATTGTAGTTATTGCCCTGTTTTGTAACGGTTGTATAAACTTCATTATTAACGGCTGTAATTTCAAGACGGCCGTCCATATCAGCATCTGCTACAACAACCGCGAATCTACGTTCGGCAGTATCATAGGTGATACCTCCTACAATGCCTTGTACTTCGCTTATCGTGTAGTGATAGGTACCCGCTTCGAGATAATCTTCACTTGTTAATTGTAATAATGATTTCTTATCTGCATCATTATTATCAATTGTAAACTGAGCAACGGTTGTATTATCACGCTTAACCTCAAAGCTATAGCTTTCACCGTCTAACCAATTGGTGCGGTTACCTGTTATAGTCTTTGTAACATCAACCGTTACATTTTGACCATCAGTACCCACAGGATTGTAGGTATTAACAATAATTACTTGGTCATTGGAAGTAGCATCTATAACGCCGGTCATAGAGCTTCTGTCTGCGTTAAATTTGAATCCGTCTGGAATACTGCGCTCAACCACAGTGTACTTAGTTTCTTCCGGAATATTTCTCAGAACAAAGGATTCGCCCTCAGAAAGTGTAACTGTAAACTTACCGTTTGCAGGTATTTCAATATATCCTGCAGAGTTAGAAGCTTCAAAGCGACCCGATATAGGCCTGTCAGATTGGTCTTTGAGGGTTACCTCTGCGGTGAATTTTATATCATCCTTAATATCAACAGGATTTCCGTTTTCTAGGACAACCCGCTTTGTAATTACGAGATCACCTTCGCCCATCGCAGTATTTACAAAGTCTACATCGTCTATGAAATATGCCGCAATAGTACCTGATGCCATCGTACCGGTAGAAGCACCGTTTACATGAACTGATTTAATCTTATAATCATCGTTAGAGGATACTTCTTCTACGGTGTAGGTAGCACCTGCCGGAACACCTGTAAGCCAGAATGTCTGGTCCTTTGAAAGATTAAAGGTATAGGTGCCTACGTGCGAGAGAGTTATCTCGGTTGGGTCCCCTAAAGGAACAACATCAAGGTCGGTTATCCAACTGTTAAGCTCCCCTGTAAAAGGAGTTCCGTCTTCATTGTGAACGGTAATAAGGAAACTGAAATCAGTAGAAGTATTCGACTCTAATATATCAACCGTTTTAGAAACCCTTAGTCCCTGAGCGGGGGTAACCTCTAAAAGACCGTTGTTACCAAGGTTCATATCAACGTAGAAGACATTATTTTCTTCGGTAAGATATGGGTGGAATACCATGTGAGCCGATTTGGTATCAATACCGTCTGTATCACTCTTTTGCTCGTCATACATCTGAAGTTCACGGGCAGGAGTACCTTTTGGTACAACATAGGCACCCGTTTGACCTGTAAGTGTTTCAAAATCAGGTTTCCAGGTAGCTGCATTTATCGAAGCCGCCGACATTTTTTCGTAAAGGAATATCGGTTTTTTATCGGTGGTATTTTTGAAGATATAACGTCTATGATAATATTCGCCATTCTCATTAAGTGTTTCATTATCTTTTACAAGGACATACTCTTGGTTTACTTTCTTATAAACAGCCGAATCAAAGGTATAGTAGAAACGCTCGTTTTCCTTAGAAGGAGTAAATTCTGAGAGTGTGGTAATATGCTTATCGTGAGTAGAAGCAGAAATATCGAAATAGTTAGTCCAGAACTGTCTTGTGATACCATCTGCTGCAATGTGCTTTTGGTCGGTAATGCGGGTGATATTAAGTTCATTAAGGTCGGAACGAAGTCCGCTTTCAAAAATTAAACGAATAGGAGAAATTTTATCTGCGTTTTCGACCGTAACGTTGACGTTTTGTGCCATTTCAACATTAGTACCTTCAAGTGTTACAAGATAGGTAACCATAGGTACCAATGAGGCTGGTATTTTCCAAAGCAACGTCTGCTCACCGGTAGCAATATCGGTGCGTATTTGTACCGACATATACATCATATCGGAGTTTTTAATACTACCAGTGGTTTCGCCAAGGAAACCGTAAGATTTATTTTTATAAACAGCGTCTTGGGGTGCAGGTTCAGTTGAATTCTCATCCCAAAAACCTGCATAAGTGCCGTCGGCTTTGGCGTACCAACCGATATAATTTGACCACTCTGTATTTGATTTGTAAGATAGTTGTCCTGCGCTAAATGCATCACTCACAAGCGCCTGAGCATCTGCCGTAGAAACAATTCCCAGACGGGTCTTAACGGCTCTAATAAATTCATCGCCTAATTCGGTGGGATTATCGGGTGTGCCAAGACCGTTATCCGTGGTGTCAGCAAGCTTGGAAGCCATCATATGACCATCATAAAGTGTGTCACCGAGCAAAATGCCGTTAATATTTTTGACTTCCATATATTCGCCCAATTTATCCTTAAACTCAACATATCCTGAGAAGTCGGGGCTGCCACCCTCTAAATGAGTTGGGTAGTAACGTGATTGTAAAATTATCTCATCTACGATTGACTGGAAAGCATCGGTGAGTCCGGTACCGGATGCAGAGAAGTATTCATCTACATAGGATTTGTTTGTTACGTAGGAATTTTTAGTAATAGCAACATTAGAATATTGGGTAGACCGACTGTTAGTATTTTTAACCCTTACCGAAAGACTGCCTGTTGTTAAATTATTATAAGAATTCCATAAGGCATCTGTGTAGGTTGAGGAATCGGGGTTCATGACGCTTTTGGCTACATCATTATTGCCAATATTGAATCCTAAAGTATAGAAAAGTCCTCTCACATCGGAGTTTTCACCTTGATAGTGAGCTTTTATACGATTGATAACATAAGATGCTGTAAGCTGAGTAAGAAAAGCGTTTCCTGCAACAAGCCCGTTTTCATCGCCGTTTCCTACATTAGAAGTGCCGACATTAGCATAATTTGTAGTACCTGTAGATGGAGCGCCGTCGGACATAAGCACTAAAATAGGCATACGGTTATCGCCAGCTTGCCAGTTGTTATCGCTTATAACGGTATCCATATCTTCAAACATTTTTAAGGCTTCCCAAAGCCCTGCCTGTATATAGGTGCCGCCGCCAAAGCTTTTAGTTTTTCGGTCAAAGTTTTTTGTTCCCCTGACATCACTGTCCACCGAAACCGTTCCTTGATTATTAAGACTTAAATATTTACCGTCAGAACCTGTGGTATATCTGTCTATGGGGAGTATTTGGGTAACGCTCTCTGAATAAGTAGATGTTCCGGTACTGCCACTTGCAGAATAAAGCACCACGCCTACTCTATTATTATTGTTAGTATCGAGCAGTCTTTTTATTGCACTATTAGCCGCATCTATAAGGCGGTCTTCTGAACTCGAATTTTCCATAGAACCTGAAAGGTCGAGTACTAATACTGTGTCGGTAGGAACAGTAGAATAGCCCACAACCTCTTTATTTGCTGCTAATGCAGACAAAGCAGTGAGGAAATTATCATCATCATTTATCATTTTTACGCTGTCCGGAAAAGCCGAAGCATCCGTAAATACTGACTTATCGGTCCAAACACCACCCGCATTAGTAGTATCAAGATTATTAATATCAAAATACTTTGTCCAATTATCCATTGTGTTAACATCGACAATACGATTATAATATGGATTTGTCTCCGTCTTAGCTGCAAACACCGACATTGGCAAGCACGACAATATCACCGCAAAACATAGAGCAATGCTTAAAATCTGTTTTGTAAAGCGTTTTCTATTTTTCATATCATTTCCTCCATTATAATTATCGATTTAGCAATTCACGAAACATTTGCTCATTTGTTTTCGCTACGTGCTTTTTGAAGTTTTTCAGTACCTGCTTGCATAAGTTTTTATAGTCTAACGAGAATACTTTTTCTATATTCTTGTTTTGAATTTCTTCCGGGACCCCGTAAATACCAAGAATATTATGCAACGCGCCCGAAATCCTCGTTTCCAATGGC
>JAZSNT010000070.1:0-2621 GCA_045536525.1 Acutalibacteraceae bacterium | reverse complement strand
CCCTCGATGGACTTACCGGATTTACCGGCATCCTCATACTCACCTACAATCTCATAGTCATTGTACTCGGCAAATGCTTTCATTCTGGCTTTTTGAGCATCCAGAGAGTATCCATCCACTTGTATCGTGGTGGATACTCTCGTGTAAATATATACTTTTATCTTGTCTTTTTTCATATCGTCTTCCTCATTAGTGCTGCCGTATGTAACACCGCTATATACTTTCGCACCGAAATTGCTTTCAGAATAGGTTTGGACACTCATCACACGCATATTATATCATATAATATCGGTCTTTTCAATAGATTCCTCGAAAAGTTTGGAATTATTTACATTTTCTTTTTTTTGAACTGTCCAAACAAACCGACGGTTCGGGAAGATTTTCAATATCCAGAACCCCCGCGTATTTTTCAATTAAGTTTGCCAATAAATCAGCAAAGCCGCTCCATTCATCCTTTTTTCTATTATCTATAAAGGCGTACCTCCTGCGCTTTGCTGTGACGATATGTATATGCTCTCAGACCAATTAAATAATTTTCGGTTTGCTTATCGTAAATTTCGCTTTTTTCTCTTATCAAATCATTCCTCCCTTCGTTTTGATAATTTCTTTGGTTAACAACTCCGCTATTACAGTTTAACTCCGCCACATCGAGCCATTTCCTTTGCTCGCCTTTCGACCAAGTATATCAGGCAGTACTGTGTACGCTTTCAGCCATGGGTGCGCTCATATCATCGCACACTATCCATAACGCCTGTATAACTCTCGACTGGGGCTATTCAATTTGATAAAGGACATTTTTGGTCTCTTCACCTAATAAAAACGCTCGAGGGTGGTGTTTTTCTGCAAAAAAGTTGAAATGTTCAAAAAAAATTAAAAAACGCACCTTGTTTTGCGGTGAAATTCCGCATTCAAAGTGCGTTTATTGAATTATATAAAAAGTGATATCTCGATTTAGTCTCTGATTCTTAATTTCTTTACATCAAGCGTTTGTAAGGATCCCGAAAGCTCCACAAGCTCGGTTTGCAAGCAGAACAGATTTACCGCCGTCGCTACAAATTCAAGAATAACGTTCAATGCAATCACTACGGCAATAGCCTCTGTAGGAATACCGAGTTGCATAAACAAAATTGTGTAACACGTAAGTGCGGCTCCGGGAACAGGCGGTGCCGCTATCGCCAGAATTACGCTGATAATAAATACGGTGAGCATCCAGATCGGTGTAATGGCAACACCGTATGTTTCTGCCATACCGAATGCAGCGGCTACAAACAAAACGATTGCGCCGGGCATAAAGATTACCTGACCGAGCGGTATTCCGATATCAATCAGTTTTTTGTCAATACCGAGCTTTCTTTCACAAGTCGAGATATTCGTCTGATATGCCGCAACTGCCGATGCGGTAGTAAGACCGATAATATAAGTCGGCATCAGCTTTTTTAGAAGCACGGTCGGTGCCACCTTTTTTCTGATAGATACGAGCAGTAAGTATGCCGCCATCAGAATCAGGTCACCGAGGAGCATTACGAGTATCAGTTTGTAGGATTTTGCAACGGAAAAAAGATTACCCGAAACAATCATGTTAAAGATACTACCGAACACGAAAAACGGAATAAAGGAGCTTACCGCGCTCATAATGGTCTGCATCACAACATTTAACTGATCGACCACGTTTATCATTATCGGAATTCTGTTTCCGAGGAACAGCATCGTAAGACCTACGATAATCGCAATGAAAATGATTTGCAAGGAATTGCCCTCAATAAAGGGCGCAAAAAGGTTGCTCGGAATGATATCCAGTATCATTTCGTATAGATCAGAAAACTCAAAGGCGGCTCCACCGATAGCAGACGTTTGAAACATCAGAGCAAAAAGAACTGTCATTGCCGCGCCGACGATTATTGAAACGAGAAGAAATCGTCCAATCATTTTCTTTCCGATCTTACCAAAGGTAGCCATATCACCGATACCGCAAATTCCCCAAACTACCGATAAGAAGATGATGGGACCTGCGATTGCAGATAGGAGTCCCATAAAGGTATCAAATACGGGGGCTACAAGATCGGTGGCGATAAAATCGGATACTTTATCCGGCAACAGAAAGCAGAAACCGCCAAGAGCAATCGCAGAGAGAATCGCTATTCCAAGCTGCAATATCTGAGACAGCTTCTTTTGCTTTTTCGCGGTAAAGGTGATGATGTTCTTTCCGTTTTTGTATCTCCACGTTGGAGCAAGTCCGAAATTGGAAAGAAGATTATTCAAGATAGTACCGCCGCCATCGTCGTCAGCAAACGGATCCATACTGTCGCCTGCTATCACAAGCTCAATTTTCAGTGTGCGAAAACGCTTAGCAGTGACAATCTCAAAGCTTGTACCGCTATTTAGTGAGTCCAAATACTTCAACAGTATTTCCTCTACGGAGAGGCGTATCCGCTGTACTTCTTTTGAAGCAACCTTTTCATTTGATAGAAAATCGGTAACGGTTTTACTTGCCTCATCAATATTTGTGAGATTCAATTCATATTTCGTCATTGTTCGGTCTGGTATCTATGTATAGCAAAAATCAGCTCATACAAAGTTCCTTTCGATTCTATTTATTTTTGCGTCTTTCTTTTGCGATAAAG
>JAZSNT010000066.1:0-5142 GCA_045536525.1 Acutalibacteraceae bacterium | reverse complement strand
TAAAAGATTCCGAAACCGTATTTTACATATATTTTCTTCTCATCATCAATTCAACAAAGAACAAGCAGCCGCTTAATTGCGACTGCTTGTGTAAAACATTTTCATTTTAACTCTTTACCCCAACTATTCACAAAGAGCCTTTAATCAAAAAAATCTTTTAATTTTTCCATAAAACTTTTTTGTCTTTTATAGTTTTTTTCGTCAGCAACTGCCTCAAACTCTTTAAGTGCTTCTTTTTGGGTTTTTGAAAGGTCTTTGGGCACTTCAACCACTATTTTAACGTACTGGTCACCCTTACCTGAATAATTAAGCCTTTGCACACCCTTACCTTTAAGTTTGAACTCGTCACCCGGTTGTGTGCCTTCATGAATAGTAAACTTAACCTTGCCGTCAAGCGTAGGAACGGTGATTTCCGCACCCAAAGCCGCCTGGGTAAAGGTTACGGGTATTTCACAGTATATATCATATCCGTCACGTTCAAATATCGGGTGTGGGCGAACGTTTACGTCAATGCGAAGGTCACCCGAGGGTCCTCCGTTTATACCGCAGTCACCGCCGCCACGAACACTTATAACCTGACCGTCGTCTATACCTGCAGGTATATCCACGATTTTTTCCACCGTATATCTTATTCTGCCCTTGCCTTTACAATTTTTACAAGGACTGTCGATAATCTTACCGTTACCATGACAATGGTTACAAACCTGCTGTGTCTGTATAACACCGAAAGGCGTACGTTGCGTTGCCGCAACCTGTCCGCTACCGTGACAAATGGGGCAAGTTTTAACAGTGGTACCTTTTTCGGCACCTGTTCCGTTACAATCGGGACAAATATCTATTTTTGTAACCTTTATGTTCTTTTTGCAACCTTTTGCCGCTTCCTCAAACGATATAACAACCGAAGCCGCCGTATCATTACCACGGCGAGGCGCATTGGGATTTGCTCTGCGTGAGCCACCGCCGAAACCACCGCCAAAGAAAGAACTGAAAATATCACCCAAGTCACCAAAATCGCCGAAACCGCCTCCAAAGCCACCGCCGTAACCGCCACCGCCTGCACTGAAATTAGGGTCTACACCTGCGTGGCCGAACTGGTCGTAACGTGCGCGTTTTTCACTGTCAGACAGTACTTCATAAGCTTCATTCACTTCTTTAAAAGCCTTTTCGGCAGCCTCGTCACCCGGGTTTAAATCAGGGTGATATTTTTTTGCGGCTTTTCTATATGCTTTTTTTAATTCATCCTCGGATGCCGATTTATCAACGCCAAGAACTTCATAATAATCTCTCTTATCAGCCAAAATAATTCTCCTAATATTTATAACATGTAGGGGAGGCGTTTCGCCTCCCGTTTATAAATAGGTCTGACGTACGGGAGGGAATTACCCCTCCCCTACAAATCATTTCCGTAGAAATTATTTATTATTGTCTACGTCGGTATAATCTGCTTCGTAAACGTTAGGGTCAGCGTTTTGCTGTGCCTGTTCGCCGCCCTGTGCACCTTCGGGATTTGCAGCCTTGTAAAGTTTTTCACTTACTGCAAAAATTTCTTTTTGAAGGTCTTCCTGTTTTGCTTTAATTGCTTCGATATCTTCACCCTTTAAGGCTTCTTTAAGCGCTTCCTTAGCAGTTTCAATCTTACCTTTTTCTTCTTCGGTAATCTTGTCACCAAGGTCAGCAATAGTCTTTTCGGTAGTGTAAATCATCTGGTCTGCACTGTTACGGATATCAACTGCTTCACGGCGTTTCTTATCTTCTGCCGCATATTCTTCTGCTTCTTTAACAGCCTTATCAATATCATCCTTAGACATATTGGTATTAGCGGTAATTGTAATATCGTTTTCTTTGCCTGTGCCTAAGTCTTTTGCAGATACGTGTACAATACCGTTAGCGTCAATATCAAAAGTAACCTCAATCTGCGGAACACCACGTGGTGCAGATGCGATACCGTCGAGGTGAAATACACCGAGAGTCTTGTTGTCTTTTGCAAATTCACGTTCACCTTGGAGTACGTGTACTTCAACAGAGGTCTGACCGTCAGCTGCGGTAGAGAAAATCTGGCTCTTCTTTGCAGGAATGGTGGTGTTTCTGTCAATAACCTTTGTAGAAACGCCGCCCATTGTTTCAATACCCAGCGAAAGAGGAGTTACGTCAAGAAGAAGAAGACCCTTAACGTCGCCGCCCAATACACCTGCCTGTAAAGATGCACCGAGTGCTACACATTCGTCGGGGTTAATACCCTTAAAAGGTTCTTTGCCCATAAATGCTTTAACAGCTTCCTGAACGGCAGGAATTCTTGAAGAACCGCCAACCATAAGAACCTTGTTGATTTCGTTTTTGTCAAGACCGGAGTCGGCAATAGCCTGACGAACAGGACCCATAGTAGCTTCTACCAAATCGGCAGTAAGTTCGTTGAACTTAGCACGGGTAAGAGTAGTTTCAAAGTGCTTAGGACCTGTGGAATCTGCGGTAATAAAGGGAAGATTGATATCGGTTGTAGACATACCCGAAAGGTCAATCTTAGCCTTTTCAGCGGCTTCCTTAACACGTTGCATAGCCATCTTGTCACCCGACAAATCAATGCCCTGCTCTGCTTTAAATGTTGCTACGATGTAATCCATTACACGTTTGTCAAAGTCGTCACCACCGAGTTTATTGTTACCGGCAGTAGCCAAAACTTCCTGTACACCGTCGCCCATTTCGATAATAGAAACGTCGAATGTACCGCCGCCAAGGTCATAAACCATAACCTTTTGGTCTTCCTCTTTATCGATACTGTAAGCCAACGCAGCAGCAGTAGGCTCGTTTATAATTCTCTTAACTTCAAGACCTGCGATTTTACCTGCATCCTTGGTAGCCTGACGCTGAGCATCGGTAAAGTAAGCAGGAACGGTGATAACTGCTTCTGTAACAGTTGTGCCGAGATATGCTTCTGCGTCTGCCTTTAATTTCTGCAAAATGATAGCCGAAATTTCTTGCGGTGTGTACTTTTTGCCGTCAATTTCAACGGTGTTAGCAGTACCCATATCACGCTTAATAGAACTGATAGTTCTGTCAGGATTGGTGATAGCCTGACGCTTTGCAACCTGACCTACCATTCTTTCACCTGTTTTAGAGAAAGCAACAACAGAAGGTGTTGTTCTTCCGCCTTCTGCGTTAGCAATTACAACGGGTTCGCCGCCTTCCATAACTGCTACGCAAGAGTTTGTTGTACCTAAGTCAATACCAATAATTTTTCCCATTTTGAATTCTCCTTAATATAATAAATGTTTTAATTAGCAACTTTAACCATAGCGGCACGGATAACCGTATCCCCTATTTTATAACCTTTTTGCAAAACTTCGGCAATAACGTTTTCACCCAAAGTTTCATCCTCAATATGCATTACTGCCTCATGAAGTTCGGGGTTGAATTCATCCCCTGCTTTTGCAATTTCGGTAACACCGAGATTTTCTGCGATACCTTCAAACTGCTTAACTATCATTTCGATACCTTTTATATAATCTGGCGTGTCTTTTGGCGCCATAGCGGCACGGTCGATATTATCAAGTATCGGAAGTAATTGTTTAATAAGTCCTGCTTTTGCAAATTCGGCAACCGTTAATTTTTCTCGTTCAGTACGCTTTTTAAAGTTGTCGAACTCGGCGGCGGTACGAAGCAATAAATCGTTCTTTTGTTCAAGCTCTGTTTTTAAAGCTTCTATTTCCGCATCTTTTTTGTTCTTTTTCTTTTCAGTTTTCGGTTTTTCGGTTTCGGGTATTTTCTTTTCCTCTGCCACGAAATCAATCCTCCATATCTTTTTGCGCATCAGTTATAACTGTTGACAACTTCTGTGCAGTATATTCTATAATTGGGATAATGCGCTCAAACGAAATTCTATCAGAACCCAATAAAGCAATATACCCCTTGTATTTTTCACTGGTAAACCTTGCCGCTATAAGCGTATCGTTTTCAAATTCGCTATATCCTGTGTCTTTACCAAACACAACGCCGTCACCCACACGTTCAAAGAGTGAGATAATCGGGTCACGTCTTTCAACAAGCGAAATAATTCGTCTTGCCGATTCTTCATTGCCGCATACGTTATAAAGCCTTGAAACACCGCTCAAATCAACCGTCATATTATCGATTTCATTTATTGTTTCAAATACCGAAGAAATAAGCGGCATAAGACCGAATGCATCAATTCCAAGTGAAGCCACAAGACTTTGCATATAACCAATGCTTAATTCTTCCAAATGTTTGCCCTTGATTTTTGTCTGAGCAATATCTAAGAACTTTTCAAGCATTTCACCCGTAAAATCATCGGGCAAACGGAAAATACGGTTTCTTGTGCGCGAATCACTCGTCACAACCAAAAGCATTACAGTATTACGGCTTATATGCATAAGTTCGATTTTTTTGACAACCGCCGTATCGGGAGATATAAGACAAGCGATTACGGGAAGACCTGTCAAATCCGAAAGAATTTCACCTGCTTTGGCAGGAATTTTTTCGGGCATTTCAGTAAGCACTTCAAACCGTGCATCAACCAACTCTTTATCTTCGGGCGAAATTTCGGTTTTTTGCATCAAATCGCTGATGTAAAGTTTCAACCCGTCCCGTGTAGGCACTCGCCCGGCCGAAGTATGCGGTTGCTCTAAAAGCCCCATACTTACAAGATCGCTCATTTCGTTACGCAAGGTAGCCGAAGAGGGCGCATTTTCAATAAGGCTTGTCAAAATCTTGGAACCAATCGGCTCACCAGTTTCTATATATGCCTTTACAATTGCCTTTAAAACTGCTTGTTTTCTTGGAGTTAACTCTATTTTTGTCACCCCGTTTCGTTTTTAGCACTCTCTCGTTCCGAGTGCTAACAATTATTATTATATGCTAATTTTTTCATTTGTCAATATTTTTTTGAAAATTTATTCGACTTTCTCTGACTATTAACAAATTGTTCATAAAATCATCCAGTAAATTTTAGTTTATATGGGAGTTAAGTAAACAATTGTAGGGTATGGGGCTTTGTCAAGAGTATGATAGTATACACTTGTGCAAGATGATTGTATACACATTATAATCTTGAAATTTTTCGATTTAACAGTTTTCCGTTTTCATTAGAAAACTCTGCAATTTTAAAGTTTCTATAACAAGCAATAAAGG
>JAZSNT010000042.1:0-6079 GCA_045536525.1 Acutalibacteraceae bacterium | reverse complement strand
CCGCAAAGCAAATATTTCTCTTTCGTATTCCTTTATGTTTCTATATTCTCTTGGCATAAAAAATCCCCCTATGGTAGTTGGTTTTATTCTACCATAGGAGGACTCTTTTTTCTATTGTCTGTTTTTACTGGACTTGTTCATTTTACTCTCACCTTTCTTTTTTTATAAAAATTATCTATTTAGGAGACGGGAGAACACTGCATTTATCTCTTCTATATTTAAATCATAACTTTAAACTTTAAAAATGTCAATAATATCAAAAAGTAAGGGAACGACACTCAGGTCGTTTCCCACCTTTTTCTTGATTACTTATTTTCAAGTTCGGGCAAACCTTTTACCGATAAAAGCAACGATAAAATACCCGAAAGCAAGGATGCAGAACACACAAGCCGCCAATCTACGTCGGAAATTATTACCGATGTGCCGATGGTTGCCACAGCCGTTTCCGACACCGTTTTAACTGCACGTATCCCTGCCGCTTTGAGCCATTTTAAAAATCTGGCTTTCATTTTTTCACCTCCAATATCTTTTTCCACGTATCAAGACCTACTGCACCATCTGCTTTAAGTTTATTTTGCTTCTGGAACGCTTTTACGGCGTTTTTAGTCTTGGTACCATATAAACCGTCTACTGCTACCGAAACGGCGTTCTGGACGATTTTTGTGAGGTTTTTGTACTTGTATGTAATTCTTTTCTTACATACCGCTTTTTTAGCGACTGCTTCGCACTCGCTTCCCCACTTACCGTCTGCACCGTATTTTGAGAATTTGAACCCATCTTTTATTGCCGCCTTTTGCCATTCGAGGATTTTATTCTGTTTCGGTGTGTCATCTGTGGTTTTTTTGAATTTCGCTCTTTTCACAATTACTTCCACACAAGCGGTTGCTACCACTTCGGCAAAATTATCCGAAAGAATTATGGGTACGTCGGTAGCAGAATCCATAAACCCACATTCAAGCAACACGCAAGGCATATTACTTTCACGGCATTCGTGGAAATTAGCTTTTGACGTTCCGTCGGCACGGTTGCCCTTTAATGCGGTATGGTCTATAAGCGCCTTATAAAGTTCTTCCTGCCACTTTACACTCTCTTTGGAGGCTTTGGTATAAACGTACGCCACTATACCGCCGCCTTTTCCGCCCTTGACACCTGCGTTATGGTGAATAGACAGATAAAAGTCCGCTCCAAAACTATTAGCCGCATTTGTACGTTTTTTGAGCGGTACGTCAGTTTCGCCCGTCGGGTCGTCAAGGCGCAAGACCTGATAATTTGAATAATTTTTGAGTTTCTGCTCTATTCTTTCGCAAATACGTGAGTTGAGCACCCACTCACGTGTCTGATTTTTGTCAAGCGCCGCCATACAGCGCTTCCCTTTTGTGTTAATGCCGTGACCGGCATTAAGTGCTAATTTGAACATTTTTTATTCCTCCGATTTTCATAACTTTCAGCACATTTTACCTCGCCATATACTTTCGCAAAATCTCAAATGCACGGTTTTTAATGAAAGCTACCGTCTGTCGTGTAATTCCCATCATTTGTGCGATTTCGGTTTCGGTATAACCGTATATGTACTTGCACACTAAAACCATTTTTTGCCTTTTGCTCAACTTTTCGAGCGCTTCGAACAAAAGTAATTTTTCATCGTAATACTCATAAAACGGTATCTCGTTTTCGTAAAGCGGTAATAAATTTTGCAATTGTCTTGCCGCCTTTTTGTTAAGCGCAAAATACTCATTGCGCAAACAAATCGATATATACCTTTCAAGACTTTCAGAATTATTACTGTTGAATTCATTCAGTTTCATTACGTACAACAATTCAATTAAAAACAAAGTCATATCCGACTCCGCATCTTCATACCCCAAACGGTTAGCATAAAAGAAAATCAGTTTTTTAAACTTTGCGTATATAAGAGCAAATGTTGACATGTCCCCTTTCTTGAAACGCTCAATCAAAGTCTTTAACAAAAAATTTTGCATTACCCTCCCTCCTTTCACTTATCAAAAAGAACTTTTTGAAAAATTTTGTTAAGTTTTTTTGAAAATTTTTCCTGACAAGTACAACATTTCAACAAAACCATGTACAATTTGTTAAATTTTGGAGCGAAAGGACATTTTTTAGGAGTATAACTTGTTTTTTGTATTTTAAATGAAAATATTGACAAATTTTGTTTTCTATTGTATAATAGGTATAAAAACAAAAAAGTCTGCTAAAAAGCAGACTTTAAACAGAAGCAGGTGTTATTATGAAAATTGCAATTTATGACAGTGATTTTACTTTCTCTCGAAAATTGAAATCTGTTTTATACAGATACTCTAATCTTTACAAGTATGAATTTTTAATAGACGTTTTCAATTGCAGAGAAGCCTTACTATCAGGCGGCAACGATTATTTTCTGATTTTTATGGAATATTCATCAAAAGAAAAAGGCAGTCTTGATACCGCCAAAAAAATACGCAGAAATAATACCGATTCTAAAATTATTTTTTTAACCCACTCTCCTAACATAAATCTAGATGTATTTAATATAAACCCCTACCGCTTTATGATGAAACCGTTATGTGAAAACAATATTTATTCGGTACTTGACGAAATTTTTTCAAACTCCGTCGACCGCCCGATATGTATAAACAACGGCATTGATACTATTTGTCTTCGTACTAATGAAATTTTTTATTTGGAAGCTAACAATAAAAACTGTTTTATACATTTAGACGGCAAAACTATAAGCTGCAAAAAGACTATGGCAAAAACGGTTGATGTTTTACCAAAAACCCATTTTCAAAAAATCCACCGTGCGTATATTGTAAATCTTAATAAAATAAACCAGTATAACAACAATTGTGTTTCGCTGAATAACGGCAAAAAACTGCACGTAACCCGTACATATTTTAATGATTTCAAACAAAGTTACAACAATCATTTATCCCCTAAAATAATATAACGGATACGGTAAAAAGACTAACCGTATCCGTTAATTTTTAATATTAAATTTATCTGTCACGCAAATAAAGCGTCCGTGAATTTCGGTGCAGATAAACGTTAAGCACCAAACCTATGCCTAAGAACAGGCACAAAAGCGACGTGCCGCCCGCCGAGAAGAAAGGCAAAGTAATACCGATAACGGGTGTCAAAGACGTACACATACCGATATTTATAACCGTCTGGGCAAAGAGCATTGCAAATATACCGATGCAGATATATCTACCCTCGTCCTTAGCGCAAAGTTTTGCCACCTTTAAGCAACGCCAACAAATTGCAATAAGTAATATAAGCACCAAAAGGCAACCGATAAAGCCCAATTCTTCACCTATCGTTACAAATATAAAGTCATTGTGCCCTTCGGGAATACCTGCTTTACCAAGTTGGGTACGGTCGCCGTTTAAGTAACCCTGACCCCAAAAGCCGCCGTTTGCTAAGGCTATTCTTCCGCAACGTTGTTGATAACCTACACCCTGTGGGTCTGCATTTATATCAAACATATTTATAATTCTTGCTCGGTGTTCGTCATTAAGAATAAAGAAGTAAGCAATCGGCGAAGCAACTAATGCCGCAGAAAAAGCGCCCACGAAATATTTCCAAGAAACACCTGCCGACATAAGCATAAACAAAACCATTACCGCAAATACAAGTGCAGTACCTGCATCACCCTGAATGAAAATCAACAAAACAGGAAATGCACCGTGTGCGCACAACGGCAACAGATATTTAGGCTTATTTATGTTTTTTCGCACCTTACCCAAATGGATTGCAAAGGTTATAACAAAACAAATTTTCATAAGTTCTGACGGTTGAAAAGTGGTGAAACCTAAATTAAGCCACGCCTTGTCATCCGTACCCTCGGGCGCAAAACCCACAACAAAGGTAAGTAATACGGGCAATACACCCACCACCGCAAACAAATACCAATTATTCAAAAACTTTTCATAATTAATGGTAGACGCAATACACGCAATTACAATACCGCCTACCATACAAGCGGAATGTACTATAAACGGGCGCAAATTATCCATATAATTTGTTGCGGAAAAAACCGCCATACAACCGTAAGCAGACGCAACAAAAGTGAGTATTAAAAGCAGCTTGTCCGACTCACGCACAAAGTCTGCTATTCTTCCTAATAATTGTCTCAAAGCAATCCTCCGTAAAGTTTATACCTCTATTATATTTTATTTTCAAGAAATATTCAAGTAACACTTTATAATTGTCAAAAAATGTGGTACAATGTATAAAACAATAATTATGAAAGGTCAGTTTATGGAACATTTTATATCAAAAAGCCCCGAAGATACCGAAAAAATCGGCGAAGACTTAGGAAAAAAACTCCAAAACGGTGTGGTTATAGCGTTTAAAGGCGGTCTTGGAATGGGTAAAACCTGCTTTACACGTGGACTTGCACGCGGACTTGGTTCAAACGATACCGTAACCTCCCCCACCTTTGCACTTATAAACGAATATCTGAGCGGCAGACTTCCGCTTCACCATTTTGATATGTACCGTATTTCAGGCTGGGAAGACCTATATTCGACAGGCTTTTTCGATTATATTGCCGAGGGCGGTGTACTTGCATGTGAATGGAGCGAGAATATTGAAAACGCTCTGCCCGATGATACTATTTTTGTGGAATTTACTCGTATTGATGATACCACACGCGAAATTGTAATAAAACAATCAGGTGATATGTTATGAAAATTTTAAGTATGGAATGCTCGGCAACTCCTGCTTCGGTTGCGATAATTGAAGACGGCAAGGTATTGGCGCACGAATTTGTAAACATAAAACTCACCCACTCCCAAACCCTTATGCCTATGACCGAAAGCGTTCTCAATCACGCAAAACTCACCATAAACGATATTGACGGCCTTAGCATTAGCAACGGACCGGGTTCTTTCACAGGTGTCAGAATAGGCATTAGCGCTATAAAAGGTCTTGCCGCACCTAAAAATTTACCTTGCGTTGCTGTTTCAACACTACGTGCTATGGCGCAGAATTACTGCGGTGTTGATTGTATTGTTTGTGCAGTTATGGATGCACGTTGCAATCAGGTTTATAACGCATTATTTGAAATTAGCAGCAACGAAATTAACCGTCTATGCGACGACCGTGCGCTTCTTTGCGAAGAATTAGCGGTTGAAATTAAAAATCTCTCGCAAAAACAAAATAAGTGTGTTATAATAGTAGGCGACGGAACTGACATTTTCTATACCTTTGTAAAGGATTGTGAAAATGCGCGCAAATCCGCACCCCAAAACCGTTACCAAAACGCTGTCGGTGTAGGCTTTGTAGCAGAAGACAGTTTTAAAAAGGGTGAAACAATCGAAGCATCTGCGCTTCTCCCCTTTTATTTAAGGTTGCCTCAGGCAGAAAGAGAATTAAAAGCAAAGGAAGAGAAAAAATGAAAATTGCATTAGGTTGTGACCACGGCGGTCTTGAACACAAAAACGCTATCGGCGAATTTTTGAAAGAACAAGGTTTTGAAGTTGTAGACTTCGGCATTTACGAACAGTTTTCGGTTGATTACCCCGATATTGCTAAAAAAGTTTGCGAAAGCATTCAAAACGGCGAAACCGAACGTGGTATTTTGGTTTGCGGCACAGGTATCGGTATGTCAATAGCCGCTAACAAATATAAAGGCATTCGTGCCGCCGCTTGCAGTGAGCATTTCTCAGCTAAATTCACCCGTCTTCACAATAACTCAAACGTATTGTGTTTAGGTGGCAGAGTTATCGGCGTAGGTACTGCTTTGGAACTTGCAGAACTTTTTGTAAAGACCGAGTTTGAAGGCGGTCGCCACCAAAAACGTGTCAATAAGATTAGTGAAATAGAAAAATAAATTATACAAAAAATGCGGTAAAAGAAAAATCTTTTACCGCATTTGAATTTTGTGTTTCAAATTGTAGTTTATATGGGAGTTGAATAAAGAATTGTAAGGTATGGCGCTTTGTCAAGAGTATGATAGTATACACTTGTGCAAGATGATTGTATACACATTATAATCTTGAAATTTTTCGATTTAACAGTTTTCCGTTTTCATTAGAAAACTCTGCAATTTTAAAGTTTCTATAACAAGCAATAAAGG
>JAZSNT010000078.1:0-8296 GCA_045536525.1 Acutalibacteraceae bacterium | reverse complement strand
CTCCTATGGTAGAATTAAAGAAACTACCGTAGGAGGCTTTTGTTATGCCAAGAAGTTATCGACACATAAAAGACTATGAATATGAGATAGAAGAATTACGTAAAGAAGGATACACGAGTCGAGAAATAGGAAACAAATTGGAATTTAGTTACAAACAAATGCGTAACTACTTCTACCGTAAAAACGTAACAGTCAGGAAAATTCAGGCAGGAATCTCGCTCAAACGCAAAGGCAGGCCACCGAAAGATTATGTTGTTACCAAAGAATCGAAAATTTCAGAACTCAGATACATCCTTGCGCGCAAGGAAGCCAAAATTAAATCATTGAAAATGGAAAACGAGTTGATGCGGGATTTTCTCTCGCTTACAGAAAGGAAGTGAGAACAAGCGTTAAATATATGGTAATCTAGTGTAAGGACATAGCATACAGTTTTATGGTAAAATAAAGGCAGATAAAACGCAGGAAAGGAAAGTGTTTTAAATGCCGTGGAAGAGTAAAACTGTGGAAAAATTAAGAGAAGAATTTGTCTTTGGAGCAGAAAAAACAAATAATTTTAGTTCCTTATGCAGAGAGTCCGGCATAACTCGAAAAACAGGATATAAGTGGTTGGAACGGTTTGAACAGGGTTGCGAACTTAAAGACCGTAGTAGAAGACCACGTTTAATTGCTAATAAAACCCCTAAAACAGTAGAACAAGTTATCCTTGCTTTACGAAATGAAAATCCTGGCTAGGGAGCCAAAACAATTAAAAAAGTTTTAGAAAACCAAGGACACAAGAATATTCCCTGTGTTAAAACTGTAAATAATATTCTTGACCGTAATGGTTGTATATTAAAAGAAGACTCGGATAAACGTCATAAATATATACATTTTCAAAGAGAACACCGTAACGAATTATGGCAAACAGATTTCAAAGGAGATTTTGAATTAGAAAAAGGAAATCGTTGTTACCCCTTGGATATAATAGATGATTGTTCGAGATTTTTAATTAAAATCGCACCTTCTAACAGCACAAAGAATATTGTAATACCTACATTTGAGAGTGCTTTTAGAGAATATGTTACGCCTTCTGCTGTTTTATCAGATAATGGTGGACAGTTTGCAGGTTTTAAGCAACGATATACACAATTTGAAAAATGGTTGATGTGTTTAGATATTTTACCGATTCATTGCAGAATAAAACATCCTCAAACACAAGGGGAAATTGAACGTTTCCATAGGACGCTTAAGGATGAATTACTTAAATATAAATCTTTTAAAAATATTGAACATGCAAATATAGAAATACAAGCTTGGCGTGAGAAATATAATAATATTCAACCTCACGAGGCTTTAAATATGCTTACACCATCCGAGGTTTATGTCAAAAGTAATAGAGAATATACAGGAAAAATAAAGCCATACGAATATAGTGGCGAATATCCTATATTAAAAGTAAATTGCAAAGGATACATTAGTTTTGACTTTCAGAGATTATATTTTAGCAAAACATTTATTGGTGAATACATAGAATTTCGCCCAAATCCCATAGGGGATTTCTTTTATGCATGCTTCAGAAATTTCAAAATTGCTGAGTTTGATTCTATATCCGGTCAACGTTTAAATCGTTCCATTTACAGATTGTAAATGTGTATACCATGTGCTTGCTCCGTTGTATACCATGTTACTCTTGACAAAAAGCATCGATCCCTACTAACTATCACTTAACTTACCGCTTTTTATATTATAACATCTTTTCGAACATATCTATCGCCGCAAACATATCTTCAAGTTCGCAATACATCACATCTTTTACTTCTTTACAAAACGGTTTTATATCGGCTATTCCAATTGGTTTCATTCCTGCCGCCGCGGCCGCACGGATACCGTTTTCGGAATCTTCAAAAACATAGCAAGTTTCAGCCTCTGCGCCCATAAGTTCCGCCGTTTTTAAAAATACGTCGGGTGCAGGTTTACCATTTTCTACCTCAGTGCCGCAAACAGTAACATCAAATATATCCGAAATATCCACCGCTTTAAGATGATGTTCCACAGACTGACGGGAAGTTCCCGAAGCCAACCCGATTTTAACACCTTTTTTCTTTAAATAATCGAGTAACTCCTTAGCGCCGGGTTTAAAACGTACAACGAGGTTTTTAACTATATATTCCCTTGCGTCAGATTTGAATCTGACCTTATCTATTTGAGGAAATTTATCATATAAAAACTTTGTCCATCCGTTTTCGTTTGTTCCGCAAACATCAGGTATATATCTGCCTGCATTTTGAAAACCTTGATTTTCACCTGCATAATTCCACGCAGGTATACCGATACGCTGAGTATCAAGCAAAGTTCCGTCCATATCAAAAATCACACTAAACATTTATATTCCTCCGTTTTCCAATATGAATTTAAGCAAACCCTCGCAACCGCTCTCAACTTCCGATTCGGTCGTTTTAAAATCACCCGAATACCATGGGTCTGCAACATCGTGCGGATTATTGGTAAAATCAAGCAGTTTTTTATATTTTCGCTCACTATCCGACACAATGCGCTCCATATTCCGCAAATTGTAACTATCCATACATATAATATAATCAAATTTTCGATAATCCTCTGCGGTCATTTGTCTTGCACGTTTTCCGGAGCAATCTATCCCACGGGCATTTAATACACGCTTTACAGGAGGATAAACCCCGTTTCCGATTTCCTCCCGTGAAGTTGCCACCGATTCTATATAAAACTTATCTTCGTATCCGTTCTCATGCACAAGTTCTTTCATTAAAAACTCCGCCATCGGACTGCGACATATATTCCCGTGACAGACGAAAAGTATTTTAGTCATATTATCAATCCTTTCAAATAAATATATTCTCGGCCCCCTCTGACGAGGGAGGCAATGGTATCTACAAAACTTTTATTTATTATAAACATCTCTTAATATTGCTTTCAATATTTTTATTCGTTGTGGCAAGAGCATACCCCGCACTTCAATTTCTTTTATTTCAACCTCTAGCAGAGTGAAATAAGGGATATAATAATCGACTTGGAGTTCATACCACAAGCCGTTGGATTCATCAAAAATATATTTTTTCATGTCAGTTATCCTCCCACAAGAAATCGCTAAAGGGAGCATCGTTGCCGATAAAGGTATCGTAGGTAAACTTTGCACCGGGCCTGAAACCGACAATAAAGCTATCGAGGTTTGACTCTCCATTCACGACACTCCAAGCATTAACATGGTCAAGAAATTTGCTCTTTTCTTCACCTTTGAGTTTGGCGGTTAAGTATTCCTCGGTTTTGTTAAGGGTTTGCATTTCTTTCATTACCCCTTTGCTCTCTTTGATGTTACGAGCTTATGGATCAATATTGCCATAGTAAAATTCTTGAATAAGGTCTTTCATTAAACTAACCTCCGTTTTTCTTCGGATTAGAATAACGAATATAAAGAGAAAATCCGAACTTTTCGCCTATTAGACATAAGTTCGGATTTCTTCCATTTGGCTGGGGCACAAGGATTCGAACCTTGAAATGACGGAGTCAGAGTCCGTTGCCTTACCGTTTGGCGATGCCCCAATATTTGATCAACAAGAATATTATACCCCTTTTTCCTGATATGTCAAGAAAAATTTAAAAAACACCTTGAAAAACTTATATTTTTATGTTACTATACATACATTCGGGGGCGTAGCTCAGCCGGAATAGCGAGCAACGCAGAAACGCACCCACATTTACAATTTCATAAACAAATCACTTCGTGTGCCTATTCGGGGCATTAGCTCAGCTGGGATGAGCGCTTGACTGGCAGTCAAGAGGTCAGGGGTTCGATCCCCCTATGCTCCACCATAACGCGCATAGACGAACTCTTTACATCGTAAAGAACGTCTTTGCCTTTACAGAAGAAATACCACCTAAGCCTTAATTGGCTTGGGTGGTATTTCTGTTTGTTTTTATTTGTTCATAAATATTTGTAAATATTCTTTTACCTTATGCCTTGTTACCACGTTTGAAACTGGAATTCCAAACCAAGATGCTAAAAAACTCCTCCTTTGTTGTTTTGTAATGAAAGGGTCTATGATAACTCCATCAGGTTCAACGATATCATTTATTTGGTTCAAGTAACAGATATAATCTTCCTTCTTCTTGAGCGTATTTAATACAATAACTGTGTTGTATTTATCAATACTACTTTTTGATATTTCATTGATCGATGTTTGTGTACCAAGAGTCTTCTTTATTGATTTAATAACAACATAGTCAGAACCTATTTGTAAAATTAACACGTTATTATTCTCAAATAAATTCACTAATTCATTGTTAAATTTTTCAAGCTTTTCTTTTCTATTTTTATCCAACAAAATTAAAGATAACAATAAAACCATCAAGATAACATAGAAGATAACAAGAGGGATAATATATGCGCATAATATTTGAAACAATACAATAGTAAAGGCAACCATTCCTATTATCAACCATAGTTTCTTATTAAGTTTGATTTTTGAAAACGGAGAGTAAAAGCAACGTAAAATACCCATAATGTTTTTTGCATCAAATAAATCATCTAAAGAGACAGCAAACCCTATATACAATGTTAAATTTGTCAAACACATATTATATGCAATATTACTACCTTTTAAAAGTCCAGAAAGTAATAGGTAGGCAGCATTTATAAGCAATACCATATCAAAGATCGCAGAAATATGCTCTTTTTCAAGGTTAAAGTTTCCTTCGGAACAATTATTCTTATAGGCGAGAACCAGCCATGCTACAGCAAATAATAACGCAACATAGGCCGCTAGCATCAACAACGTACTCCATACGTTCGAAATACATTCAGCTAAAAGGTTTGTAACCGTTACACTAAAGGCCGTATATAAGCAACTAGGTATAGACAAACGCCAAAAAACCTCTCCTATATTTAAAAATCTTGTAGTATTATTTTTCCCACTTTCCTTTTCAAAAGAAAGCAAATCTATTTTCATTATTGATTCTTCCCTCATTTTTACACCTAATTTTTTGTGACTATTCTTTATAATCAAATCTATTATCGTATCCACAGTGCGGACAATTTATATAAATTCTAAGCGTTTTATCACAAGCAATAACCGCAACCTTATCGGATGTTTTTGCCACCTATTCTTCAAATAGTTGGTGGACGCACTTATCCCTTGGATAATCGGTAGCGGTGTTATTAAACTCAAAAAGTAATTTCTGCTTTTCATCGACAGAGAGAATATTCAGTTTATAAAGTTTCTTTGCATCATTATTAACTGTATCAAAAAGCAAATTGCAGATATGCTGATGCAGTCTTTCAATTTCGTTTTCGGAAAACTTTTCGGTCAGATAGTCATAATGGATACGGAAGATGCCCTCGTTATCTCTATCATCAATATGTATCTGCAAGCTCTCGCTTTGCGAGCCGCTATGATACCAAGTAGTCTCAATATCCGCACCGGTAACGGTAGCGTTCTGATAGCTTATCATCATGTCATAGAGTTTTTCGGTAAACCCGAATTCTTTTCGGATAGCAGAAAGCACGTCACCGTAGTTATACTTTTGGTGGCGGAATACCGAAAAGGCGGTATCCTCAATAGCCGAAAGGTTTTCGGCGAAGGATTTGGTGTTATCCAATTCCATCAACATTGGTGCGGTATTAACAAACATACCGACCGTATTATTTTCTTTCACACCGCTACGGTTAAGCACCGCCGTACCGATATAGAACTTCTCGGCATTCATTTTAACGCGGTTCATATAGGTAGCAAGTGCCGCCGTAAACAGCATAAACGCAGAGGTGCCATTTTGCTGTGTATATGCGTTTATAAGACTTGTCTGTTCTTTGCCGATAACAAAGGTCTTACGGCAAGCATTCAATGAATCGCTTTGCTTTTCGTTTAGATAGGTTACTTCATCGCATTTTTTGAACTGCTCTACAAAGAACGCCTTGTCCTTTTCATAGCGTTTGCTTTGGATATAAGCGTTTTCGCTTTCAACGTAATCGGCATAGGAATATGCCAGGGCCTCTTCGCCGTTCATCAGTTTGTTAAACTGTGTACCAAGCAGAGACAAAGTCCAGGCATCGCCGATAATATGGTGCAGTTTAATCAGCAAGCCATATTGCTCGGGCAGAGTAACGATATTGATTTCACAAAGATTGCCGTAAAAATCAAGCGGTGTCTTTGCGTGATCCTCGGCATAAGCATCCAGCTCTGCTTTATTCTCAAAGCAAAGCACATTGAAATCTTGCTCGGCATATTCGCGCACCGTTTATCTTCTTTTTCTCGCTTGGAGATACTCGAAGATATAAACGGCACGGCTTTTCTTTTGGCGTTTTGTTCATTTACATACCTTCTTTTTTAAATTTTTGGCGCAAAAAAGCCGATGAGAACATTCCCATCGGCTATTGCACATATTGTAAATTTGATTATCGTTCGATTTCTCGCTTTTTCTCTTTCGGAAGTATATCTTTGATATATGCTTTTACGTTTTTGTAGATATCTTTAAAGGGCGGTTTCGTCACGTCACCTGCAAAGCGGAACTTTTCATACAAATGCTCCAGATCTTCGGGTCTGCGAAGGAAACCTTCGAAATCACCTAATTCACGTTCGCTGTTTTTTAGTGTGCTGCGAATATCGGTTGCGTTGAACTCGAAAACCTTTGAAATATAATAGAGATCTACAACATCCTTTATTCTGCGAAATACCTTTTCAGTTGAAACTGCCGCAATCTTATCGGATATCATTTGGAGTGGCGAAGCGCCACAGAAACGAATTCCTTCAACCTCATATATTTTGGTAGGCGGAATAGGTCTGTTTACATCAACGTCCATAGTGAAAAGTACTTCTTCCGTAGAGCGCTCAATAAGTTCAAAACCGGCAGAGCGTTTTTCTCCGTATTCACGGTAAAGGCGCACTTCTAAATTTACATCGTATTTATCAATTGCCTTCTGTAAGGATTCCACCATTTGTTGGGACGTAGGCGGAGTATACGAGTTCCAGTTCGCATCAATATCTACCGTGTGGCGCGTTTCATCGATATAGCCAACCTCTAACAAACAAGCCTTCAAGACCATAGAACCCTTAAAACTGATGGGAATTCCGCTATCATACACGGCTTTCATAACTTGATACATTATTTTTTCTTCTGCTGTTATATTCAAAATAATCACCTAATTTCCGTAATAGTCTATCGCTTCATTGGCTAATCTTTCAAATCTGTCCTGATATTCAGGCGCAATAAAGATGCCATCAAAGCTATCCCCATTGGAATAATAGTAGCGGCTTACCGCTTCGGTAATACCCTGCATATCCAAAATAGATTCATTAGCGATAGCATCATACACCGTTCTGTTAAAGTCGGTATAAAGCAGACCATTGCGGTTCTTAATATGGCGTGGACTAATATGATTACCAAGCACTACGACACCGTTATACTCAGTAACCGAGTCATCCCCGTAAACCCACACAACATATTCATCACTACGACCGACAAAACTGCCTTGACACATAAGCGCTTCATCCAATGCGAATACAACGGATTCACCAAGACAATCACGGACAGCCTTTAACCAAGAAATAGCACCCACAAAATCTCTGCGCTTAGGGAGATTTCGCTTTTGTGGATCGTACTTAGGCAGTAACACCGTCTTTCGGTTGAGCAAGTCTTCCTTTATGCGTTGTTCTAATAAATCAATAATATATTCGGGTGGCTTGCGCACACCGGCTTCCCAATTCTGAATAGTGCGGAAGGGAATCTTATATCTTGCGGCAAATTCACTTTGCGTGTCTCCAAGCCGCGTTCTCATTTCACGAATGTTCATATTTTCACCTCGCAATCATTATACACCCAATGGGTGCATTTGTCAATAGTATATGCGGCAAATACGTTTTTATTCCTGTAGGTTTATTTTTGTGAGTTATTTAAGATTGCATTTTACCGCGTGTTATAGTATAATAACGCTGTTAAGTAATCGGTATTTGCGATGTGCGTTTTTAGGTATACTGGGAGAGCGTTTGACTGGCAGTCAAAAGGTCATGGGTTGGAGCCCCACCGTCTCCACCATTTTTAAAGAACTGTAAGTTTTTTCGGCTTACGGTTCTTTTATTTATATAACAACAGGCTCGAATCCGAGAGGGTTTCAACGTGAAAAAAGGCACCTTAACTACTTACAACACCGTGCATTGATTTTTAAAAAATATTGTGCTATGCTTGTGCTACAATAGAGACAAATAATCATTTATCCTTGCTATTTTCATCAAATCTGTAAGGCAAGGCAGGAATAGCCGTCATACTGACGACGGTTTTACTGCTTAAAAAC
>JAZSNT010000019.1:0-30171 GCA_045536525.1 Acutalibacteraceae bacterium | reverse complement strand
CGGGGAAATTTCTGCGGAGTATGTCCGATTTTAAACCGGGCGAAAGAATTAGGAGTACATAAGGAAACTTGCGACCTTGTGTACAACGGCAAAGCGATTTGCCGTCCGGAATTGACTGTGACCCCAGCAATCCGGTTTTATATTGTGCAGTGATGAAAAACACGGCACGGTGTAAGTTTTGCCCGCCAACTATCAAAGGAGGCGAATTTCACATGGCAGTGAAAGAAAAAATTCGAATTCGAATCAAGGGTTACGACCACGCACTTGTAGATCAGTCTGCAGAAAAAATTGTAGAAACCGCTAAACGTACAGGTGCAAGAGTATCAGGTCCCGTACCGCTACCCACCGAAAAGGAAATCGTAACCATTATCCGCGCTGTACACAAATATAAAGACAGCCGCGAGCAGTTCGAAATGAGAACACACAAAAGGCTTATAGACGTAATCAGACCTTCCAACAAAACTGTTGAAGCTTTGACCGGTCTTGAGCTCCCCGCCGGTGTAGAAATCGAAATCAAGCTTTAATATATATTAAGGTAGTCGGTTTTGCACTAACGGTCATGTTGGGGAAACCCAACCAATAACCAAAGGAGGAAAACAAAATGAAAAAAGGTCTCGTTGGCAAAAAGCTCGGTATGACCCAGCTTTTTGATGCAAACGGAAATGTTGTTCCGGTTACTGTTATTGAAGCAGGCCCCTGTGTTGTAGCACAGAAGAAAACAATCGAGAACGACGGTTATGAAGCAGTACAAATCGGTTTTGGCGATTTGAAGGCTTCGAAGGTAAACAAACCTATGAAAGGTCACTTTGCAAAGGGTGATGTAGCTCCTAAGAAGGTTCTTCGTGAATTCCGCTTTGAAGATACATCCGCTATGAACGTTGGCGACATCGTTAAGGCTGACATCTTTGCAGAAGGCGACACCGTAGACGTAAGAGGTACTTCTAAGGGTAAAGGTTACGCAGGCGTTGTAAAGCGCTGGAACTTTGGACGTCTTAAAGAATCTCACGGTACAGGTCCTGTACACCGTCATGGCGGCTCTTTGGGTGTTATTGACCCTGCAAGAGTTTTCAAGGGAAAGAAAATGGCAGGTCACTTAGGTAACGAACGTGTAACAGTTCAAAACCTCAGTGTAGTAAAAGTTGACGCAGAAAAGAATATCATCGCTGTAAAGGGTGCCGTTCCCGGTCCCAAGGGCGGTATCGTAGTTCTTTTCGACAGCGTTAAAGCTTAAGGGAAGGAGAGTTAAATATTATGCCTAATGTTGCAGTATTAAATATGGCTGGCGAAAATGTTGGTGAAATCACTTTAAGCGATGCTATATTCGGAATCAGCCCCAATGCAGTTGTTATGCATTCAGCAGTTGTAAACTACCTTGCAAATCAACGTCAGGGCACACAGTCCACTCTCACCCGCACAGAAGTTTCCGGCGGCGGTAAAAAGCCTTGGAGACAAAAAGGAACAGGTCATGCAAGACAAGGTTCCACACGCGCTCCCCAGTGGAGACACGGCGGCGTTGTTCACGCACCGAAGCCGAGAGATTATTCTTACTCTCTCAACAAGAAAGTTCGCAGATTGGCTCTTAAATCAGCTTTGTCTGATAAGGTTATTTCGAACAGCCTCATCGTTCTTGATGAATTTAAGCTTGAAGCTTACAAGACCAAAGTTGTTGCTGATTGTTTAAATGCTATCGGCGCAGGCAAGAAAACCCTCATCGTGCTCGAAAACAACGATGCTTTCGCTGTTAAGAGTATCGCAAATATTAAGGGTGCTAAATCTGCTCAAATCAACACCATTAACACTTATGACATTATCAATGCTGATACATTGGTAATCGTTAAGGGTGCAGTAGCAAAACTTGAGGAGGTATATGCATAATGAAAATCGCACAGGATATCGTACTTGCTCCGGTTATTACCGAAAAGAGCATGGCAGGTATTGCCGATAAGAAATACACCTTCAAGGTAGCAAAAGATGCTAACAAGATTGAAATTGCACAAGCAGTTGAAACCCTTTTCAAAGTAAAAGTAGATAAGGTAAATACAATCAGTGTACGCGGTAAAGAAAAGCGTATGGGCCGTTACAGCGGTTATACAGCTTCTTGGAAGAAGGCCATTGTTACACTTAAAAAAGATTCTAAGCCTATCGAATTCTTTGACGGTCTTGTATAAGAATGAGTTTTGCTTGGAAATCTGTTGATTTCCGGTGATGTATGAAGTCGTAATAAATATGTACACGGCTTCGCTAAGCCTAAATAGGAGAGTGAAATTAAAATGGCTATTAAACATTATAAGCCGACTACTAACGGTTTGCGTAATATGACAACCATGGATTATTCCGAATTGTCTAAGGTAGCGCCCGAAAGAAGTTTGCTTACAGCGTTAAAGAAAAAAGCCGGTAGAAACTGCTACGGCAGAATCACCGTTCGCCACAGAGGCGGCGGAAACAAGAGAAAGTACAGAATTATCGATTTCAAGAGAAACCGTTTCGGTATCCCCGCAACAGTTATGACTCTTGAATACGACCCCAACCGTTCTGCATTTATCGCCCTCATTCAGTATGAAGACGGCGTTAAGAGCTACATCATCGCTCCGCAGGATTTGAAGGTTGGCGATGTTGTTGTAAGCGGTCCTGATGCTGATATCAAACCTGGTAACGCATTACCCCTTACTAACATCCCTGTTGGTACTTTCATTCACAATATTGAACTTTACCCCGGCAAGGGCGCTCAGCTCGCTCGTTCGGCTGGTAATATGGCACAGCTTATGGCTAAGGAAAATGGTATGGCACTTCTTCGTTTGCCTTCGGGCGAACT
Organism: Acutalibacteraceae bacterium; assembly: GCA_045536525.1. Taxonomy (GTDB): domain Bacteria; phylum Bacillota; class Clostridia; order Oscillospirales; family Acutalibacteraceae; genus UBA737. The sequence continues at coordinate 27,359 of JAZSNT010000019.1, read as the reverse complement.
TCGTAACGTACCTGCAAACTGTATGGCTACAATCGGCGTTGTTTCAAATTCCGAACACGCTAACGTAAACTACGGTAAAGCCGGTCGTAAGCGCCACATGGGTTGGAGACCTACCGTTCGCGGTTCTGTAATGAACCCCTGTGACCACCCTCACGGTGGTGGTGAAGGTAAGTCACCTATCGGCCGTCCAGGCCCTGTAACTCCTTGGGGTAAACCTACCTTGGGTTACAAAACCCGTAAGAAAAATAAGCAGAGCAATAAATATATTGTTAAGCGTCGTAAGTAGTCCACGAAAGGAGACCTGATTATGGGAAGAAGCATTAAAAAAGGCCCTTACGTGCAACCTGTGTTGCTTAAAAGGGTATTAGAAATGAATGAAGCCGGCGAAAAGCGCGTTCTCAAAACCTGGAGCCGTTCATCCACCATATTCCCCGATTTCGTCGGACACACCTTTGCAGTACATGACGGTCGTAAACACGTTCCGGTTTATGTAACAGAGGATATGGTTGGACACAAGCTCGGTGAATTTGCACCGACCAGAACATTCAAAGGCCACGCAGGCTCTAAGACCAGCGGTAAGTAAAGGAGAGTTAAACAATGGAAGCAAGAGCTATACTTAAATATGCTCGTATTTCACCCCGTAAGGTGAAAATCGTTATGGATTTAATCCGTAACCAAGATGCTGACAAGGCTATGGCTATCTTAAAGTTTACTCCTAAGTCCGCTTGTGAGTATTTAGAGAAGCTTTTAGCGTCAGCTATTGCGAATGCAGAAAACAATCACAATATGGATGTTTCTCGTCTTTATGTTGCTGAATGCTTTGTTTGCCCCGGACCTACTCTTAAAAGAATTCGTCCGAAGGACCACGGCAGAGCACACCGCATCTTAAAGAGAACAAGCCATATGACTATCGTTCTTAAAGAACGTGAAATCTAAGAAGGAGGTTTAAGTTATGGGTCAGAAAGTTAATCCGCACGGTTTACGTGTAGGTGTTATTAAAAACTGGGACTCACGTTGGTTTGCTAAGGACAGCGTTTTCGGTGATACCTTGGTTGAGGACTATAACCTCCGTAAATACTTGAAGAAAACTCTTTATTCTGCAGGTATTTCAAAAATCGAAATCGAACGTGATGAAAAGCGTGTAAGATTACACATTCACTGTGCAAAACCCGGTATGGTTATCGGCCGCAACGGCAGCGAAATTGAAAAACTTCGTGAAACCTGTCAGGCAAAAATCGGCAAACCGGTTGTAGTTAATATCGTTGAGATTAAGACTCCCGATGCTGATGCACAGTTGGTTGCTGAAAACATCGCAACCCAGTTAGAAAAACGTATCTCTTTCCGTCGCGCCATGAAGCTCGCCATCGGCAGAGCAATGCGTCTTGGCGTTAAGGGTATCAAAACTCAGGTTTCAGGTCGTTTAGGCGGCGCTGAAATTGCAAGAAGCGAACAGTATCACGAAGGTACTATCCCGCTCCAGACACTCCGCGCTGATATCGACTACGGCTTTGCTGAAGCTGATACCACTTATGGTAAAATCGGTGTTAAGGTTTGGATTTACAAGGGTGAAGTCCTCAGTGACAACCGTCGCAAGAAGAAGGAAGGAGGCATCCGCTAATGTTAATGCCTAAGCGTGTAAAATACCGTAGAGTACACCGTGGTCGTTTGACCGGTAAAGCTCTCAGAGGTAACACAGTAACCCACGGTGATTTTGGTCTTCAGGCAACTGAACCTGCGTGGATTACCTCTAACCAAATCGAAGCTGCCCGTATTGCTATGACTCGTTATATCAAGCGTGGCGGTAAAGTATGGATTAAAATTTTCCCCGATAAGCCAATTACTGAAAAACCTGCTGAAACTCGAATGGGTTCAGGTAAAGGTTCACCGGAATATTGGGTAGCGGTTGTTAAGCCGGGCCGTGTAATGTTTGAAATCGGTGGTGTTAGCGAGGAATTAGCTCGTGAAGCTATGCGTCTCGCTGCTAACAAACTTCCTATTAAGTGCAAGTTTGTAACCAAACAGGAAATGGGTGGTGAGCAATAATGAAAGCAACGGAACTTAGAGAAAACAATTTACCCGAACTTCAAGACAAGTTGACAAAGTTAAAGGAAGAATTATTTAACCTTCGTTTCCAACTTGCCATCAATCAGCTCGAAAACCCCATGCGTATAACTGCTGTCAAAAAAGATATCGCTCGCATTAAGACAATTATTCGCGAGACCGAAATCAAAGACAGCCAGAACGCTTAATTTAAGGGAGGTAAAGCGAGATGAGCGAAAGAAACCTTCGTAAAACAAGAGTAGGTAGGGTTGTAAGCGACAAAATGGAAAAAACCGTTGTTGTTGCTATCGAAGACAACGTTAAGCACCCGCTCTATAAGAAGATTATCAAAAACACAATCAGACTTAAGGCACATGATGAAAACAATGCTTGTGGCATAGGCGACAGAGTATTGGTTATGGAAACCAGACCCCTCTCCAAAGATAAGAGATGGCGTGTGGTTGAAATCATCGAAAAGGCGAAGTAGTCTTATAAGGAGGAAACCACTGTGATACAACAACAGAGTTACCTCAAGGTTGCCGACAATACAGGTGCAAAAGAAATTATGTGCATCCGTGTTCTTGGAGGCTCCAGAAGGAGGTATGCCAACATTGGCGATGTTATCGTAGCTTCTGTTAAAAAGGCAGCACCCGGCGGTACTGTTAAGAAGGGCGATGTAGTAAAGGCAGTTGTAGTTCGTTCTGCAAAAGGTCTTCGCCGTAATGATGGCACATACATCAGATTTGACGAAAATGCGGCTGTAATTATCCGTGAGGATAAGAACCCCCGTGGCACCCGTATTTTTGGACCGGTAGCCCGTGAGCTTCGTGAGAAAGATTATACAAAGATTCTTTCTCTTGCTCCGGAAGTACTTTAATGGGAGGTAAAGAAAAATGAGTAATCTTCACATTAAGACCGGCGATACCGTAGTACTCCTCACAGGAGATAAAAAGGACCGCAAAAAAACCGGTAAGGTTCTTGAGGTTAGCCCCAAAGAGGGTAAAGTAATCGTTGAAGGCATCAATATGGTTAAGAAGCATGCTAAACCGCGCAAGGCCGGTGACCCTTCGGGCATCATCGAAACCGAAAGCGCAGTATACGCTTGCAAAGTACAGGTTGTATGCCCCAAATGTAACAAGCCGACTAGAGTAGGCACCAAAGTTTACGAAGACGGCAAAAAAGACCGCATGTGCAAAAAATGCGGCGAGACTTTTTAGAGTAGGAGGAACTTATAATGTCAAATTTAGCTAACGAATATAAAGCTTCAGTTGCTCCTGCATTGATGAAGAAATTCGGCTATAAGAGTGTTATGCAGATTCCGAAACTCGATAAAGTCGTAATAAATGTAGGCGCAGGCGAAGCAAAGGACAACACAAAGGTAATCGACGCTATCATCAATGATTTAGGCAAAATTACCGGTCAAAAGGCTGTTCCCTGCCGTGCAAAGAAATCCGTAGCGAACTTTAAGCTTCGTGAAGGTATGCCTATCGGCGCAAAAGTTACTCTTCGTGGCGAGCGTATGTATGAATTTGTTGAAAGACTTTTCAATGCAGCTCTTCCGAGAGTACGTGACTTCAGAGGTATCAATCCTGACGCTTTCGACGGCCGTGGTAACTATGCTATGGGCGTTAAAGAACAGTTGATATTCCCTGAAATCGACTATGATAAGATTGACAAAGTACGTGGTATGGATATTATTTTCGTTACCACTGCTAAAACAGATGAAGAGGCTCGTGAGTTATTAACTCTTATGGGCGCTCCGTTTGCGAAGTAAGGAGAAGGAATTATGGCTAAAACTGCTATGAAAATGAAACAGGCTCGTCCTGCAAAATTTTCTACAAGAGAGTATAACAGATGTAAAATCTGTGGTCGCCCCCATGCTTATCTTCGCAAGTACGGCATCTGCCGTATATGCTTCAGAGAACTCGCTTACAAGGGCGAGATTCCCGGAGTGAAGAAAGCAAGCTGGTAAGGCATAAAAGCTAAAGGAGGTTGACGGCATGCAAATTACCGATACAATCGCTGATATGCTTACGAGAATTCGTAATGCATCCTCAGCAAAACACGATTCGGTAGCTATTCCTGCGTCTAACGTAAAAAAGGCAATCGCTCAGATTTTACTTGACGAGGGATATATACAAAGCTTCACCGTAGAAGAAGACGGTAAGCAAGGCGTAATTCAAATTGCTTTGAAATACGGCCAGAACAAATCGCAAATCATCAACGGCATTCGCAGAGTGTCGAAGCCCGGTTTGCGTATCTACACAAACGTAGAGGATATGCCAAGGGTTATGAAAGGTCTTGGTATAGCAATCCTTTCCACCTCTAAGGGAATAATGACAGACAAGCAGGCTCGCAAAGCTAACGTTGGCGGCGAAGTTCTCGCTTTTGTTTGGTAAGGAGGTGCCCGTAAATGTCAAGAATAGGAAATAAACCTATCGCAATTCCTGCCGGTGTTGATGTTAAAATCGACGGTACAGTTGTTACTGTAAAGGGTCCCAAGGGCGAACTCAAAAACAGCTTTAACGCTGCTATGAACATCGCTGTGGAAAACAACGAAATCGTTGTTACCCGTCCGACCGACAACAAAGAACATCGTTCTTTACACGGTCTTACCCGTACTCTTATTGCCAATATGGTAGAGGGTGTTACTAATGGTTACAAAAAGGAACTCGAAGTAAACGGTGTAGGTTACCGTGCGCAGAAGCAGGGCAAAGACCTAGTTATGAACTTAGGTTATTCACATCAGGTTATTATGCCTGAGGTAGATGGTATCACCATCGAAGTACCGAACAATAACTCAATTATTATTAGCGGTCCCGATAAGCAAAAAGTTGGTCAATTTGCGGCAGAAGTTCGTGAAAAACGTCCCCCCGAACCCTATAAGGGCAAAGGTATCAAGTACGTTGACGAACACATTCGCCGTAAAGAAGGTAAAGCCGCTAAGGGTGGTAAGAAATAAAGAAGGAGTGTATGAAAAATGGTTACTAGACCTAACACAAATAAGGCAAGACTTAAGCGTCATTCTCGTGTACGTGCTAAGATTAGCGGTACAGCAGCTTGTCCTCGCCTTGATGTATTCCGCTCCAACAGCAACATTTACGCCCAGCTTATCGACGATGTAAACGGCGTAACTCTCGCTGCAGCCGGTTCTAACGAAAAAGATTTCGATTTGAACGGCAGCAATAAAGAGGGCGCTCGCAAAGTTGGACAGTTAATTGCTGCTCGTGCCGCTGAAAAGGGCATCACCGAGGTTGTTTTTGACCGCGGCGGATATATTTTCCACGGCCGTGTAAAAGAGCTTGCCGAAGGTGCCCGCGAGGGCGGCCTCAAGTTCTAATAAGGAGGAATACTTTTGGCTACAAATATTGACGCATCAACATTAGATTTAAAAGAGCGTGTAGTTGCCATTAACCGTGTATCTAAGACTGTTAAGGGCGGACGTATTATGAAATTCTCCGCTTTAGTAGTTGTAGGTGACGGCAACGGTATCGTTGGCTTCGGCCTTGGTAAAGCAGGCGAAGTTCCGGACGCTATCCGTAAGGGCATTGAAGACGCTAAGAAAAACCTTATCAAGGTTTCATTAAAGGGTACAACAATCCCCCACGAAGTAATCGGTGCTTTTGGCGCAGGTCGTGTGCTTATGAAGCCCGCTGCTCCCGGTACCGGTGTTATCGCCGGCGGTGCAGTTCGTGCGGTTGTTGAAATGGTAGGTATTACCGATATCCGTACAAAGGCTTTACGTTCAAATAATCCTTGCAACGTAGTGCGTGCAACCATCGAAGGTCTTGCATCACTTCGCAGCGCTGAACAGGTCGCAGCTATCCGCGGCAAGTCAGTTAAGGAAATCGTAGGTTAAGGAGGAGCAGCATTATGGCAACAAAGAAGGCTGCATGCCTCAAAGTAAAGCTCGTAAAGAGCACAATCGGTTCTAAAAAGGACCAAATCGCTACTGTTGAAGCTCTCGGTTTGCGTAAGCTCGGCGACGAATCTATTCAGCCCGATAACGCTTCTACCAGAGGCAAAATCAACAAAGTTTGTCACTTAGTTGAAGCAACAGAAGTTAAAGCGTAAGTTCGCTATAAGGTCACTTTTTGTGACAACGCGGTTTCCCGCGAATTTAGCAAGGAGGTGCGAACAATGAAAATGCATGAATTAGCTCCTGCGCTCGGCTCAACAAAAGAGTCTAAGCGTATAGGCAGAGGTCACGGTTCCGGACAAGGCAAAACTGCCGGTAAAGGCCACAAGGGTCAAAAGGCTCGTGCCGGTCGCGGTATCAGAGCAGGTTTTGAAGGCGGTCAGATGCCTTTACAAAGACGTGTTCCGAAACGTGGCTTCAATAATATTTTCGCCGAAGAATGGATTGCTATTAACCTTTCCGCTCTTGAAAAGTTCGAGGACGGTAGTGTTGTAGACGCCGAGGCTTTGGCACAAAAGGGAATAATCAAAAAAGCTAACCTTCCTGTTAAGGTTTTGGCTAACGGTAAGCTCACCAAGAAGCTTGAGGTTAAACTCAATGCTTATTCCGCATCTGCTTCCCAGAAAATAGAGGCTTTAGGCGGAAAGGCTGAGGTGATTTAATGTTACAGACATTAAAAAACGCTTGGGTTATTAAAGAAATCCGTAATAAGATTCTCTTTACCGTAATGATTCTCTTGATTTTCCGTATCGGTTCAGTTATTCCGGTTCCTTTCGTTGACACCCAAGCTTTAATCGGTGCCTTCGAAGATTCGAGTAAACTTACCGCTACACAAGAGGTTTTCAGTTATCTTTCGATTTTGACCGGTGGTAGTCTTGAATACGGCGCAATCTTTGCTCTGTCGGTTACACCGTACATCAACTCTTCAATTATCGTTCAACTTTTGACTGTAGTTTTCAAAAGACTTCAGGAATGGTCAAAAGAGGGTGAAGAAGGTCAAAAGAAGTTAGCTCAGCTTACCCGTTGGGTAACAATAGCTTTGGCTTTGATTCAAGGCACTGCATATTTTATTTACCTTGAAAATAATCGTTATTTATCTGATGGTGGTTTAGAGGCACCTTGGTTTGCAGGTATCACAATCGTTTTAGCCCTTACAGCAGGTTCTGCGCTTGTAATGTGGCTTGGTGAACGTATTGACGAAAAGGGTGTCGGCAACGGTATTTCTATGATACTCTTTGCAGGTATTCTTGCTCGTGGTCCGCAGGCATTCGAAGCTTTGTGGTACTATGTAGCCGAATTAAGCAAGTATGTAGAAGTTATTGCAATCGTTCTTATCTTTTTGGCAACCATCATGTTCGTTGTATGGATGACCCATGCAGAACGTAGAATTCCCGTTCAATACGCTAAGCGTGTTGTAGGTAACAAAATGTATGGCGGCCAAAATACCCACATTCCGATTAAAGTAAATATGTCGGGTGTTATGCCTATCATCTTTTCTTCATCTATCTTGATGTTGCCCACAATGATTATGGCATTTATGGGTGAGAGTGATTCCACATTCTATAAGTTCTTGGAACTTTTCAGTGTGCAAGGCGCTCCCTACGCAATCGTTTATTTCTTGTTGATTATAGGCTTTGCTTATTTCTATTCAACAATCCAGTTCAACCCTGTTGAAATGGCAAACAATTTGCGTAAAAACGGCGGTGCTATTCCTGGTATTCGTCCCGGCAAGCCCACATCAGACTTCATTCAAAAAATCCTTTCACGTATCACACTTTTGGGTGCGTTGTTCCTTAGTATCATCGCTATTCTCCCGATTATTATAAGCGGTGTAGGCGCTATCAATATTTCTATTGGTGGTACATCACTTCTTATTATGGTTGGTGTAGCTCTTGATACCGTACGCAGCCTCGAATCACAGATGATGATGCGTCACTATAAGGGATTCCTTGATTAAGGTGATTTAAGATGAAACTGATACTTTTAGGTGCCCCCGGTGCAGGTAAAGGCACCCAGGCGGAAATTATTTCCGAAAAATACAGTATCCCTACCATTTCTACCGGCAACATTATCCGTGCTGCTTTAAAAAACGGTACTGAAATGGGACTTAAAGCGAAAGCTTTTATAGACGCAGGAAACCTTGTTCCTGATGATGTCGTGATTGGCATCATTAAGGAACGCCTTTCTGAGAATGATTACCAGAACGGTTACATTCTCGACGGTTTCCCCCGTACCATTCCCCAGGCGGAAGCTCTTGATACGTTAGGTTTTGATATCGACGTTGCTCTCTCTATCGAGGTAGCAGACAGCGAAATTGTTAAGCGTATGTCGGGCAGACGTGTATGTGAAAAGTGCGGTGCGAGTTATCATACCGAGTATAAGAAACCCGCAAAAGAAGGTATTTGTAATTTCTGCGAAGGCGCTCTCGTAATCCGTAAGGATGACGAACCTGAAACTGTTCTCAACAGACTTAACGTTTATCACGAACAGACCGAGCCTTTGAAGGATTATTACAAAAAATGCGGTAAGCTTATAACGGTAGAGGGTCAGGACGAGGTTAAAGATACCACACGTCTTGTACTCGAAGCGTTGGGGAATATATAATGGTAGTGCTTAAAACAAGCCGAGAACTCGGCATAATGAAAGAGGCTTGCTCTATTGCAGCCGGAGCGCTACAAATCGTAGGCAATGCGGTTGAGGCGGGTGTTACTACTGCTGAGCTTGATGCTTTGGCAGAAAAATACATCCGTTCCCGTGGCGGTGAATCTAATTTTAAAAATTATCACGGCTACCCTGCGACCGCTTGTATATCTATTAACAACGAGGTTATTCACGGCATTCCGTCAAAATCGCGTAAGATTTGTGCCGGCGACATAGTTAGTGTCGACCTTGGCGCAAAGTACGGAGGTTATCACGGTGATAATGCTGCTACTTTTGCTTGCGGCGATGTTTCCGCCGAAGCAAAGCGGCTGATGAGCGTGACAAAGGATGCTCTTTACGAGGGTATCAAAGCGGCGCGTGCAGGCAGCAGAATCGGTGATATTTCCGCTGCGGTTCAGCGGACTGTTGAGGCGGCAGGTTTCTCGGTTGTAAGGCAGTATGTCGGACACGGAATAGGAACCCAGCTGCACGAAGCCCCTGAAGTGCCAAACTTTGGCACGGCGGGACGTGGAATCCGCCTTTTGCCCGGAATGACTTTGGCGATTGAACCGATGGTAAACGTCGGTCACTACGATGTCAAGGTTTTACCGGACGGTTGGACTGTTTTAACCAAGGACGGTTCACTTTCGGCTCACTTTGAGCATACGGTTGTTATCACACCTGACGGACCGAAAATTATGACAATAGTTTGAGGTAGGTTATGATAGGTAGAATTGTATGTTCCAAAGCGGGACGGGATAAAGATTACTTTATGGTAGTAGTGAAAAGTGAAGGAAATTTCGTTTTTGTGTGTGACGGCAAAGAGCGTCCGCTCGAAAGACCGAAACGCAAAAACAAAAAGCATTTGCAATTTACAAATACCGTTCTTGAAACTGACAGTTTTAAAACAAATAAACAATTAAAAAAGGCACTTGCGGTATATAAAGATACCGTGAATTTTAAGGAGGAACCGTAATGTCTAAACAGGACATGATAGAGCTTGAAGGCACCGTTGTTGAAGCAATGCCTAATGCAATATTTAAAGTAGAAATCCAAGGCGGACATCAGATTTTAGCCCACATCTCAGGCAAACTTCGTATGAATTTCATCAGAATTTTGCCCGGTGATAAGGTAACGGTTGAAATGTCCCCGTATGACCTGTCTAAGGGACGCATTACTTGGCGTTCAAAATAACAGTCAAAATTTGAAGGAGGTATAATCCAAATGAAAGTCAGACCTTCTGTTAAAAAGATTTGCGAAAAATGCAAAATTATTAAGCGCAAAGGCAAGATTATGGTAATTTGCGAAAACCCCAAGCACAAACAACGTCAGGGTTAATAAGCGCTTAAATGAGCAATTTCGCCGACAAGAAAAAAATGGAGGTGCTTTGATAAATGGCACGTATTGCTGGTGTTGACCTTCCTAATAATAAGCGAGTAGAAATCGGTCTCACTTATATATTTGGTATTGGTCTTACTACATCTAAAAAAATCCTTGCCGACACAGGTATCGACCCTGATGTTAGATGTAAGGACTTAACTGAAGATGATATCTCAAAGTTGCGTGAATATATCGACCACAACCTTCAAGTAGAAGGTGACCGTCGTCGCGCTATCGCTTTTGATATCAAGAGACTTATCGAAATTGGTAGCTACCGTGGTTTGCGTCATCGCAAGAACTTACCTGTAAGAGGTCAGCGTTCTAAGACTAACGCTCGTACACGTAAAGGTCCTAAGAAGACCATCGCTAACAAGAAGAAATAAGTAGGAGGAAGAATTAAATGGCTACTGCTAAAAAGTCGACTGCTACACGCCGTCGTCGTGAAAAGAAAAATATTGAACGTGGTGCCGCTCATATCCAGTCTACCTTCAACAATACCATCGTAACCATCACCGATACACAGGGCAACGCTCTTTCCTGGGCTAGTGCCGGTGAATTAGGTTTCCGTGGTTCAAGAAAGTCTACTCCTTTCGCAGCACAGTCTGCTGCTGAAACTGCAGCAAAAGCTGCTATGGAGCATGGCCTTAAAACCGTTGAAGTATATGTTAAAGGACCCGGTGCTGGACGTGAAGCTGCTATCCGCGCATTGCAGACAGCAGGTCTCGAGGTAAGCATGATTAAAGACGTTACCCCGATTCCGCACAATGGTTGCCGTCCTCCCAAGAGAAGACGCGTTTAATCAAAAACATTTATGGCAGTTTTTACTGCAGAAATTTTGGAGGTGTAATAGATGGCAAGATCTACCGGTGCAGTTTGCAGACTTTGCCGCCGCGAAGGACAGAAATTGTTCTTAAAGGGCGAACGCTGCTATTCTGAAAAATGTTCGGTTGGTATCAGAGCTTATGCTCCTGGTCAACACGGACAAGGTAGAAAGAAGTCATCTGAATACGGCTTGCAGCTTCGTGCAAAACAGACCGCAAGACGTTTCTATGGCGTTCAGGAAAATCAATTCCATCATTATTTCGAGATAGCTGAAAGAAAGCAGGGTATCACTGGTGATAACCTTCTCCGCATTCTTGAAAGCCGTCTTGACAACGTAGTATACAGAGTAGGTTTCGCATCATCTCGTGCAGAAGCAAGACAGCTTGTTGGCCACGGTCATTTCGAAGTAAACGGAAACCGTGTTGACATCGCTTCTTATCTTCTTAAAGCAGGTGACGTTGTAACTATTTGCGAAAAGAGCCGTGGCAGTGAAAAGTTCAAGGCTATCATTGAAGCAAACGGTGCAAGACCTGTTCCGCAGTGGATTGATGTAAACCGCGACCAACTCAGTGCAAAAGTTATTGCTCTCCCCAACAGAGACCAAATTGATGCACCTGTTGAAGAACAACTCATTGTCGAATTCTATTCAAAATAATAATTAGAATTCTCATAGCGCTTTCCGTACATAGCGTTGTGAACTTAAAATTTACAGTACGGAGAAACGGAGCTTTTAAATGATAGAAATTGAAAAGCCCAGAATTGATATTGTCGAAATCACCGCTGACGGCAAATACGGTAAATTCGTAATGGAACCGTTGGAACGCGGTTACGCTACAACTCTCGGTAACAGTATGAGAAGAGTTCTTCTTTCCATACTTCCCGGTGTTGCTGTAACAGGCGTTAAGATTGACGGCGTTGTTCATGAGTTTTCAACCATCCCCGGCGTTAAGGAAGACGTTACTGAAATCATTCTTAACATTAAGGGCCTTATTGCAAAACTTCATGCTGACGGCGCAAAGAAAATCTATATTGAAGCAGAAGGTCTCTGTGAGGTTACCGCCGCTTCAATCAAGGCTGATTCAGAAGTAGAAATTCTCAACCCTGAAATGCATATTGCTACCCTTGGCGAAGAAGCCAAGCTCAATATGGAAATGACCCTTGAAAAGGGCAGGGGCTATGTTTCGGCTGACCAGAACAAAGGCAACCAGAACATAGTTGATATGATTCCCGTTGACTCTATTTATACACCTGTGCTTAAAGCAAACTTTGGTGTGGACAACACCCGTGTTGGTAACGTTACCGATAAGGGTAAACTCACTTTGGAAGTTTGGACCGATGGTTCTTTGAGAGCTGACGAAGCAGTTTCTATGTCGGCTAAAGTTTTGATGGAACACCTTGAATTGTTCCTTGACCTTGCAGAAGGCGTTAGTGAAACTGAAAGCATTATGGCTGTTAAGAGCGATAACGAGAAAGAAAAGGTTCTTGATTTAACTATCGATGAACTTGATTTGTCTGTGCGCAGCTTCAACTGCTTAAAGCGTGCAGGTATCAATACGGTTGAAGATCTTATCTACAAGACCGAAGAGGAAATGATGAAGGTAAGAAACTTGGGCCGTAAGTCCTTGGAAGAGGTTATTGCTAAATTGAATTCGTTTGGCTTTACTCTCAAAAAGGAAGAGGAATAAAAACTTTGGCTAAGGAGTGAATTGAAATGCCAGGTACCCGTAAACTCGGAAGAACCAGTGACCACAGAAAAGCTATGCTTCGCGCTATGGTAACATTCTTGCTTGAAAACGGTAAGATTGAAACAACCGTAACCCGCGCTAAGGAAGTTAGGTCAATGGCAGAGAAATATATTACACTCGCTAAGGAAAATACCCTTCACAATAAGCGTCAGGCTTTGGCTTTCATTACTAAGGAAGATGTTGTTGCTAAATTGTTCAACGAAATCGCTCCTAAGTATATGGATGTAAACGGCGGTTACTGCAGAATCGTTAAGACTGCTCCCCGTCGCGGCGACGCAGCTGAAATGGCTATTATCGAGTTAATCTGATTTCTCTGATTTTAGTGCTCACATTGTCAATGACAGGCAATGCCTGTCAAGGCGCCGATGATGTGTGTACTAAAACGACAAAATATAAGACCACCGATTTTTCGGTGGTCTTTTTGTCGTTTAGACGTTAGATATTAGACGGTAGACAATAGACTTGGGACGGGAAACCCGTCCCTACATTGTGTTTATAAAATTTCAGCGGATTTTCCACTAAAATCTTATTTATATTTATATTTATATTTATGTTATAATTTTTTAAAAACAATTGTTGCGATACAATGTGAACTTCAGTTTGGCGCCACGCAAACTAAAAGAAGATACCTTTTGGTATCTTCTTTTAGCTTTTATTATTTTTATAATTTTTATAACAATAATCAAATATTTCTTTTTTGACTGTGCCGAAGGACTTGTCTTTATGGTAAATAAGATAAGAATTTCGTGTAAATTCATAGTCTGTAACAGTGATTTTTCGAAGACCGCCGTTTTGCAATTGTCTGGTCAACATTCCTTCGTGCAGCACGGTAACACCAAGGTTTTGTACTGCGGCGGAAATAAGGGCTTGGTTACTGATAGATTCCATAACAGGATTTACAACTATATTTTCAAGTGCGAATATATTGTCTAAAAATTCACGCGATACACTTTCGTCCTCTCGAAGCAGCAGGTCATATTTACACAATTCTTTTAGTGTTACGGTATCAGGCATATCGTATTTTTTGCCGCAAACCGCTATGAGGGTGTTGCAATCGACCAAGCGAGATTTTATGTTTGGGTCGGCCGGCTTGCCTTGGATAAAAGCAAAATCTAACGCACCGCTTAAAATTTTGCTCTCTATAACCGAGGTTTGGTTTATAGAAACCTGAAAATCAATTTCGCTGAAATTTTCCTTTAGCTTTCTTAAAAGCCACGGGAGCTTTTGTTTACCAATGGTCAACGATGAGCCGATTTTTAAAAGCGGTTTTTTAGAGGAGTTAAGCGCCAGTTCCTCAAATTCGTCAAAAGCGGATACTGCTTCCTGTGCTTTTATAAGCAGGCTTTTGCCTTCGTCGGTTAAAAATAACCGCTTGCTTATTCTCTCAAATAATTTTATGTTATAGTTTTTCTCGATTTCGGCAATAGTATTACTAACAGCAGGCTGCGCAATAAAAAGTTCCTCAGCCGCCTTTGTCATATTCCCGTGCTTGCAAACACAAATAAAAACCTTTAGGTGTCGGATGGTCATAAAATACCTCTATTCATAATGTTTTGGTTATGATAACAATAAAATTATACTATTTTACTTATGGAAAGTCAATGCTTATAATATAAATGTAAAAATTAAGAGAAAGAAAAAGGAGAGAAAAAGAGATGGAATTGATGCAAAGCCTGATTTGGCTGCTTGCAGGTGTAGGTGTATTTATTGTTGGTATGAACTTTATGGGTGATGCTCTGGAAAAGAGCGCCGGCACAGGAATGAAGCGTATGCTTGAAAAAATCAGCAACAACCGCTTTTCGGGTGTTGGTATAGGCGCAGGGGTTACGGCAATTATTCAAAGCTCGTCGGCGACCTCTGTAATGGTTATCGGTCTTGTAAATGCAGGCGTCATGACTCTTATGCAGGCGGTACCGATTATTATGGGCGCTAATATAGGCACAACAATTACGGGCGTTCTTGTGGCACTTAAAAATGATTATTTTAATATGTTAATGTATTTGCTCGCCTTCGCCGGTGTAATGATGGGCTTTTTCAAAAAAGAAAAGATAAAAATTGCCGGTAGTCTTTGCTGTGGCTTAGGTCTTATTTTCGTCGGTCTTGATATTATGAGCAGCGAGCAAGCTTTTGGGAATCAGCTTGTTGAAGATATGTTCACTAACATTTTCCAAAAAATAGATTTCCCCCTGCTTTTAATCTTTGTAGGTGTTATATTTACGGCGCTTATTCAAAGCTCCTCCGCTGCAACGGGCGTTGTTATTACAATGGTAGGCACAGGCGTGTTGCCGCTCGATATGGCATTATTTATAGTTCTTGGCGCAAATATAGGTACTTGTGTAACTGCGTTGTTGGCATCAGCCGGTGCAAATGCCAATTCAAAGCGTGTGGCATTTATCCACTTTACTTTTAATACAATCGGTACGGTCTTATTTGCTGCAATTATTTGGATTTTCGGCGAACCAATAGTGGGATTTTTAGTGTCGATGTTCCCTGGAGACGACCCGATGTCGCTTCAAATGAGAGTGTCTGCCTTCCACGTTATTTTTAATGTGACAACAACCTGCTTATTGCTCCCGTTTGTGAAACACCTTGTTAAGTATTCATGCGCAGTTATTAGAGACAAAAAGTCGGAAAACGAAACTTTGACACTTAAATACGTTGATGAAAGACTGGTGACTACTCCGCCTGTTGCGCTTATGCAGGTTAAGAAAGAAATTGAATATATGCTTTCTTTGGTGGAAGAAAATACACGTTTTTCCTTTGCCGTTATTGATAACGGCTCGTTAGCATATAGCGGAACAATACGAAAGAACGAAGAAATTATCGACTTTACTAACCGCTCCCTGACCCAATTTTTGATTAAGTTGTCAGCTTACGTAGAAGAAAGTGACGAAAAGATAATCGGTGCGTATTTCCACGTACTTAACGATTTGGAGCGTATCGGTGATAATGCTGAGAATTTTCACGAAATAGGCGTGGAAATGCGTGACAAAAAGATTGAGTTTACCGATACGGCACGTGTTGGTATTTATGAAATGCGTGAGCATATAATAAAGATGTTTGATATTTCGTGTGATGCTTTTAAAAACCTTAATAAAAATGAATTGCCTACGCTGACTGATTTGGAAGAAAACGTAGACAGAATGAAGAAAAAACTTATTGCAAGTCACTTTGTACGTCTTACCGAAGGAAGTTGCAGTGCAGAAGTAAGCCCTTATTATTCATCTATTATATCGGGCTTGGAACGTGTTGCAGACCATCTTGTAAACGTTGGATTCAGTATTGTTAATCCTACAGGTTCTCAAAAAGTTGAGGGGTAAAAAATTTAACAATTTATTCACCGAAATTTACTATCTGGGTTAAAATTATATGGTTTAATATAATCACAGCAAGGACATCGGTTGCAAACGGTGCTGCGTCAAAGCGAATGTTTTGACAAATCCGACAGACCAAACGTACGGTTGGTATTCTTGCTTTCATATACTCGGGTCGCCCAGAAATCGGTGGGTCAACCGAGACCAATAATCACAGGACTTTTGTAGGTGTACAAGAGTCCTTTTTTGTTGCATATAAAATTTTCGGTGTGAAATAATATCATTGGTGATATTATGAATAAATCTATATGGGAAGACGTGGAATTTCCCAAATTTTTCAAAGCGCAAGGCGACATAAAAACCGAAGTATTGATAATAGGTGGTGGAATAGTAGGTATTTTAACTGCATACTTTTTGCAAAAAGCGGGGGTGGACTATGTTCTTGTGGAGCAAAACCGGATTTGTAGCGGAGTGACTTCTAAAACTACAGCTAAAATAACTTTGCAACATGGGCTTAATTATCAGAAAATAGAAACGTTGCGTGGTATTGATACCGCACGTGGATATTTTCTTGCTAAAAAAGAAGCGTTAGAACAATATAAAAAACTTTGCAAAGGTATAGATTGCGATTTTGAAATAAAGGACAATTACGTTTACTCTTCTGATGAGCGAAAACTCAAAAAGGAGATGGAAGTGTATAAAAAAATAGGATGTAAAGCTGATTTTGCTGATATAAATCTTTTTCAGTATCAAATGAAAGCTTTGCGGGTTTCAAATCAGGCGCAGTTTCACCCTTTGAAGTTTTTGGTAGAAATTGCAAAAGACCTTAATATTTATGAGTATACAAAAGTGCAAGAAATGATAGATAATACCGCAGTTTATGATGATGGTAAAATCTATGCCAAACGTGTGGTGGTCGCTACTCATTTTCCGTTTATAAATAAGCACGGCAAATATTTTTTAAAACTTTATCAGCACCGTTCCTATGTTTTGGCACTTAAAGGCGCTGCGCAGGTGGACGGAATGTACGTTGATGCGGATGATAAAGGCTTGTCTTTTCGTAATTACAAAGATTTGCTTCTTTTGGGCGGCGGTGGTCACCGCACGGGTAAAAAAGGCGGAAATTATAATGAATTGCGTGAGTTTGCTCATCTTAATTATCCGTGCGCCAAGGAGGTAAATGCGTGGGCGACACAAGATTGTATAAGTCTTGATAAAATCGCGTATATAGGTGAGTATAGCAGTTTGTCGTCAAATCTTTACGTGGCGAGCGGTTTTAATAAATGGGGAATGACGGGCGCTATGTGTGCGGCGCTTACTCTCAGGGATATTCTTTGCGGAAAGGAAAGCGTTTTTGCATCGGTTTTCGCACCCGAACGCAGTATTTTAACACCGCAACTGTTTGCAAACGGGTTTGAGTCGGCATTGAATCTTATAACACCTGCCAAAAAGCGTTGTCCGCATTTGGGATGTGCGCTCAAGTGGAACGAGGCGGAACACAGTTGGGATTGCCCTTGTCACGGGTCACGTTTTGGCAGTGACGGCGAGTTACTTGACGGCCCTGCTACTGATGGGATAGATATTTGATTCGAATAATTTAATGGAGAATGTACGTAGGGAACGACCTGTGTGTCGTTCCTTTTAATTATACCTTGCGAGTCGATGAAGGGCATAGCCCCTCGGACTGTCTATATAAACATAGCGTAGGGGAGAACACACATTGTTTTCCCTGTCAAATTTCATCAAACCAAACACCTCATCCGTCACGGCTTACGCCGTGCCACCTTTTCCCGCAGGAGAAGGCTTTGGTTTGTACTATTCTTTTAACCCTACAAACTATAATTTAAAACACTCAAACTAAGATAAAAAGGAAGATGTCTTTTGATATCTCCCTTTTTACTGTGTATAGAAGCAATTACGATTTTGTGTGGCGACAAGCGGAGTCGTGCAAACAGATTTTACTCAATCTTTGAGTAAAAGTTAATACTCAATTTATGAGTAAAGTATAATAAACATAATATTTATAAGGTGGTATATGGTATGAATTATAGAACAAGATTACGCCAAATAAGAGAAGACAGAGATTTAAGTCAGGCGCAAATTGGTGAGATTTTGAATAAATCACAGCAAGGATATAATCATATTGAAATAGGTAGAGCGGAACTTAAAATAGACGATTTGAAAAAACTTTGTGAGTTTTACAACGTTTCGTCTTATTATTTAATCGGTTTGACGGATAAAGCGGAACCGTTAAATAAAAAATGAAATTATTGTTATAAAAAGGGTATATAGCAAAAAACACTTGACAAAACACCCTCACTCGTGGGATAATGTAAATATATTATGGGCAGTTTATATGCTTCTGTATTTTTTAAGTTAAATTTTGGTGATATAAATGCGTGTAATCACAGGTATTGCCCGTGGTAAAAATTTGAAAACACTTGAAGGCAACGATGTGCGCCCCACTTCACAAAAGGTTAAAGAAGCGGTGTTCAGCGCCATACAGTTTGATATTGAAGGCAGACGTGTGCTTGATTTGTTTGCAGGTTCGGGTCAGTTGGGTATTGAAGCGTTAAGCCGTGGCGCAAAAAGTGCTGTGTTTGTTGATAACTGCGCGGCTTCGGTTAAAATAATTAAGCAGAATATTGAAAACGTAGGCTTTGAGGATGTTTCTAAGGTATGCACTACCGATTATGCCTCTTTTGCGGCTATGAGCCGTGACACGTTTGATATTGTGTTTTTAGACCCACCGTATCAAAAAGGTTTATTATTACCGGCGCTTAAATCGGTGCTTCCGCTTATGAGTGATTACGGTATTATAATTTGTGAATATCCAAACGAGGTAGAAATACCTGCCGAAATCGGTGGTTTTGCGATTGCGAAAACCTATCGTTATGGCAAAATCAATGTTTCGGTTTACAGAAAAGGAATATAAAATAGGATGAAAAACAGTATTGCTATTTGCCCCGGTAGTTTTGACCCTGTAACCTACGGTCATTTAGATATTATAAACCGTGCGGCTAATATGTTTGACAAGGTTATTGTTGTCGTAGCGCACAATAAGAAAAAAATCAGCAGTTTTACCCCCGAAGAAAGGATGAAAATGATTGAAAAGTGCATCACAGACCTCGATAATGTAGAGGTTGCTACGTTTGATGGTCTTTTGGCTGATTATGCTAAACAAAAAGGTGCCAAGGCTATTATTAAAGGACTTCGGGCCATGTCGGATTTCGAGTATGAATTTCAAATGGCTTTAACAAATAAGAAGTTGAATCCTGAAGTTGAAACCCTCTTTTTAACCACAAGCGCACAAAATATGTATCTAAGCTCAAGTATGGTTAAGCAAATAGCTTCTATGGGTGGCGATATTTCTTCTTTCGTGCCTGAGGTTATAAAAGAAGATATTCTCGAAAGGATAAATTTTAAAAAATAATACCCGCAAGGGTTTATGGAGGAAATGAAAATGACACTTGACGAATTATTAGAACAGTTTGACGAGGTGCTTGATAGCGGTATCAAAATTCCCGGTAAAAAGACTCTTATCGACGTTGAAAAACTCAGAGCAGTTGTAGACGAAATCCGTCTTAATATCCCTGCTGAAATCAAGCAGGCAAAGGGTATCGTTGCTGACCGTGCAGATATTATCACAAACGCTAAGCGTGAAGCAGATGCTATTATCCGCAACGCTGAAGAAAAGGCAAAAGCAATGGTAGCACAGGAAGAAATCGTTAAGCTTTCTCAGGCAAAGGCTGCCGAAATTATTGCCGCTGCACAGGGCAAGAGCCGTGAAATGCGCAAAGCCGCACAGGATTTCGTTGATGATATTATGCGCCGTGCAGACGAAGGTCTTACTGCAAACCTCGGCGAAGTTCGTAAAACTCGCGCTGCTTTGAAACAGCAAATCCCCACAACATCAGGCAACTAATTTTAATATTGGTTATAAAATGCTTTGACGGAGACTGCGGTTTTTATAAAACCTTTTAGCGAGCAAGGGATGGTGTAAGCCTTGCAGGGTTCGAAAATCGGTATCACTCCTGAGCAGAGTGCTGAAAAAAGTAGACATCTCCGTTTGTTTCACGTTATAGAAACCGCAAATGTTTGTTTGGCGTAATAGGTGGTTAAAAGCAAGTGCTCCTTGTCCTATTATGGATAAGGAGCATTTTATCTTGAAAGGAGTATTGGAATGTATAAAAACATTTCACCCAATCTCAATTTTGTTGAAGAAGAAAAGAAAATCAAACAATTTTGGGATGACAACAAAATTTTTGAAAAGAGTATAGAAGAGCGCAAGGGCGATGCTCCGTACGTTTTCTACGACGGCCCCCCTACCGCAAACGGTAAACCCCACATCGGTCACGTGCTTACCCGTGTTATAAAGGATATGATTCCGCGTTACCGCACAATGAAAGGCTATATGGTGCCCAGAAAAGCCGGTTGGGATACCCACGGTTTGCCTGTTGAACTTGAAGTTGAAAAACTTTTAGGTCTTGACGGCAAGGAGCAGATTGAAGAATACGGTCTTGACCCCTTTATCGACCATTGTAAAGAAAGCGTTTGGAAATATAAGGGTATGTGGGAAGATTTCTCAAAGACCGTTGGTTTCTGGGCTGATATGGACGACCCTTACGTTACTTATCATAACGATTTTATTGAGTCTGAATGGTGGGCTTTAAAACAGATTTATGAAAAGGGCCTTTTGTACAAGGGCTTTAAAATCGTGCCTTATTGTCCTCGTTGCGGAACACCGCTTTCTTCACACGAAGTAGCGCAAGGCTACAAAAACGTTAAAGAACGCAGTGCAGTTGTACGTTTTAAAGTGGTAGGCGAAGATGCATATTTCCTTGCTTGGACTACTACCCCTTGGACTTTGCCTTCCAACGTTGCGCTTTGCGTAAATCCTGATGATACTTACTGTAAGGTCAAGGCAGCAGACGGTTACGTTTACTATATGGCAAAAGAACTTTTAGACAAAGTTCTTTCTAAACTTGCAACCGAAGAAACTCCTGCTTACGAAATTGTCGAAGAATTTATAGGTAAAGACCTTGAATATAAAGAATACGAGCCGCTTTTTGATTTCCAGACACCTGTTTGCGAAAAACAAAAGAAAAAAGCACACTTTATCACTTGCGACAGTTACGTTACTATGAGCGACGGTACGGGTATCGTTCATATTGCTCCTGCTTTCGGTGAAGACGACTCTAAGGTAGGCAGAAAGTACGATTTGCCCTTTGTTCAGTTTGTAAACGGCAAGGGCGAAATGACCGAAGAAACACCTTATGCCGGTAAGTTCGTTAAGGATGCTGACCCATTGGTACTTACCGACCTTGATAAAGCAGGTCTTTTGTTTGACGCACCTAAGTTTGAACACGATTATCCGTTCTGTTGGCGTTGCGATACTCCTCTTATTTACTACGCACGTGAATCTTGGTTTATCAAAATGACCGAGGTTAAGGACGACCTTATCCGCAATAATAATACTATTAACTGGATTCCTGAAAGCATTGGCAAGGGTCGTTTTGGCGACTGGCTTGAAAACGTTCAGGACTGGGGCATTTCACGTAACAGATATTGGGGTACACCGCTTAATATCTGGACTTGTGGGTGCGGTCATCATCACGCAATCGGCAGTATTGAAGAATTGAAGAGTATGTCGGATAATTGTCCTGATGATATAGAACTTCACCGTCCCTATATTGACGCAGTTAACATTAAATGCCCCGAATGCGGTAAACAAATGCATCGTGTTCCCGAGGTTATCGACTGTTGGTTTGACTCGGGCGCAATGCCTTTTGCCCAGCACCACTATCCGTTTGAAAATAAGGATTTGTTTGAGGCACAGTTCCCCGCAGACTTTATTTCCGAAGCGGTTGACCAGACTCGTGGTTGGTTCTATTCGCTACTTGCGATTTCTACGCTTATCTTCAATAAAGCGCCCTATAAGAACGTTATCGTTTTAGGTCACGTTCAGGACGAAAATGGTCAGAAGATGAGTAAGTCAAAGGGTAACGCAGTTGACCCGTTTGATGCACTTGAAAGTTACGGCGCAGACGCTATCCGTTGGTATTTCTATACTAACTCTGCACCTTGGCTTCCCAACCGTTTCCACGGCAAAGCAGTTGTGGAAGGTCAGCGTAAATTTATGGGTACTCTTTGGAACACCTATGCATTTTATGTTTTGTATGCTAATATCGACAAGTTTGACCCGACTAAGTACAATCTTTTAGATTGCAAACTTACCGTAATGGATAAATGGCTTTTGTCGAAACTTAATTCTATGGTCAAGACTGTTGATAACAATCTTGCTAATTATAAAATCCCCGAAGCCGCTCGTGCTTTGCAGGAATTTGTGGATGAAATGAGTAACTGGTATGTTCGCCGTGGCCGTGAGCGTTACTGGGTACAGGGTATGACAGACGATAAGATTGCCGCTTATATGACCCTTTACCACGCACTTGTAATTACTGCAAAAACTGCTGCTCCGATGATTCCGTTTATGGCAGAAAATATTTACCAGAACCTTGTTATCAGTGTGGATAAAAACGCACCCGAGAGTATACATCTTTGCAAGTTCCCTGTTGTTGATGAAGCGCTTATTGACGTAAATCTTGAAAATCAGATGGAAAAAGTGCTTGATATCGTTGTTCTCGGCCGTGCCGCTCGTAACGGTTCGTCAAGGAAGAACCGTCAACCCCTTAACACAATGTACGTTAAGCTTGACGGTGAGGTTGAAGACAGTTTCGTCTCAATTATCAAGGAAGAACTCAATATTAAGAACGTGGACTTTACGGGTGAGGTTGATAATTTTGTGACTTATACCTTTAAGCCGCAACTTAAAACGTTAGGTCCGAAATTTGGTAAGCAGTTGGGTGAAATACGTAACGCTTTGGCTTCTATTGACGGCAACGCCGCTAAAAAGCAACTTGACGAGAGCGGAAAACTTACCTTGACACTCTCGACAGGTGATATTGAACTTGAAACAGAAGATTTGCTTATTGATGCGGCTCAGAAAGAAGGTTTCTTTACACTCAGCGATAACGGTGTAACCGTAGCGCTTGATACAGTTCTTACCGAAGAACTTATAGAAGAAGGCTTTGTGCGTGAGCTTATAAGTAAGATTCAGACAATGCGTAAAGAAGCCGACTTTAACGTTACTGACCATATTGAAATTACACTTAAAGGCAGTGACGTGGTATGCGATATTGCCAGTCGCAAGACTGCTGATATTGCAGGTGATACCTTGGCAGATGTTCTCGTTGTAGGTGAGCCTATGGGCTTTACAAAAGAGTGGGATATCAATGACCAAAAGGTAACAATCGGTGTTAAAAAGGTATAATTTATAAAAGAAAAATCCCGCTTCGGCGGGATTTTTTAATGTGGAATGCCGTGAATTTGTGCAGGTAATTGTAAGGGGAGGGCTTTTCTTATGTTTTAATTCTATCTTTTGGGATATGGCAAATCGGGAAGACCTAAAATATAATCAGCGGAAATATTTAAATAAGCACAAATGCTTTTTAAGTGTGTGATGGGTAAAAGATTTATTCCTTTTTCATATCGAGCGTATTGTTGTTGCTTTATGCCCAAATATTCTGCTATTTGTTTTTGGGTAATGTTTTTAGATTCACGTTCGAATTGTATTATTTCATTATAGTACATAAAATCACTCCAATAAAATAAATACCACAATTTACAACAAAAGTGTTGACAAGTGAACACTTTTGTTGTAAAATATTTTTGCAAGGCTCCGATTTGTTACCACCTAAAACTTTCAATAGTTGCGACACCAACCCAAAAAGAAGATATCGAAAGATATCTTCTTTTTGTTTAGTATTGGTGTTTTAAATTATAGTTTGTAGGGGTAAAAAATTTGTACAAACAAAAGGCTCCCTCTGGGAGGGAGCTCCCGACGAAGTCGGGTGAGGGAGTGTACGAAACCACAAAAAGCCGCATAATAAAAGGTTTTTGTAAATGTTAAGGTTTCGTTGTACTCCTTCTGTCACACCTACGGTGTGCCACCTTCCTCACAGAGGAAGGCTTCCTGAAGATATACTCAACTCCCCTACAAACTACAATTTAATCACACGATAATTATGAATTCCGCATTATCTCACACCCCGTATAATAATGCGTTAGAATTTCTTTATAGTCACTACCTTGTTTTGCCATATAGTTCGCACCGTTTTGACTAAGCCCAACACCATGACCGCAGCCGTAAACCATAAATGTGAAAACTCCGTCTTTTTGTGTTATTTCAAAATTTGAAGATTTAAGTTGGAGTGCACTGCGAACTTCACTGCCTTTTGTTTTTTCGCCACAAACAGTCATGGTTTTAACTGTACCCGATTCGGTGCGTTTTATGTCGGAAAAAATATTTTTAGCATCTTTTGGGACGGTTATTTTAAGCGCGGTTCCCAATTGTTCTGCGGTAAATTGTGCAGTAGTAATATAATTGGCGGCGAGTTTATCGTCAACACTTGCTACTGCCCGTAAATATGGGTACTCCCTGCCCCCAAATGGTTATGCTTTCTGTCAGCGCATATTAAAGATTTATAAAATAATTGTCATTACATTCAAAAAGTGATGCAGTATCGGTAAAAAGGTTCTCAATATCGCCTTTTGCGAAAAGAGGGTTAGTGGTTTGGGTTGCCGAAAGATCGGCTAAAAAAGAGTTTTTATAATATGCCTTTAAAACAGATTTTTACTACATATTATAAAAAGAGTAAGGGTAATGTTAAGGTCAAAACAGTTTCGAAAAGTCAACTTTTTAGTGTTGAAATATTACTCTTGCTAAAATTGGAATTTTAGTGTAAAATTATATTAAAGAACATAAAGGAGGAAATCCTATGCCGACATTAAACATTATGAAATATTCTACCAAAGGAAACAATCTTCATCTGCGTGTTGCTATGGGTCATTTTGCTACCGCTAACAGCCACAGTAACTATTATATTGACGTGGTTTCGCAAAAATCCCGTCTTACCGAAGCGAAAGCTGTTGCAGAAGAGTTGCGTTCTTTCTATTATGCAGATACAGTAGCAGATACTATTTTGTGTCTTGACGGTACAGAAGTTATAGGTACTTGCCTTGCGGACAGTCTTACCAAGGCGGATTTTATCAATATGAATGCACACCAAACCATTTATGTTGTGACTCCTGAGATTGTAAATGGCGGACAGTTAATGTTCCGTGATAATATTATCCCTATGATTAAGGATAAACACGTTATGATACTTGCGGTTTCGGTAGCATCGGGTAAAACTGTAGAAACTGCGGTTGAAGCAATTAAGTATTACGGCGGTATGGTATCGGGTATAGCATCTATATTCTCTACAAAGGATGAATGTGCAGGTTATCCCGTTCGTTCGGTATTTAATCCTACCGACTTACCTGATTATCAAAGTTATCCAGCTAACGAATGTCCTATGTGTAAAGCAGGTCAAAAAATTGATGCGCTTATCAACAGTCACGGTTTTTCAAAGCTCTAATAAGGAGATAAATTATGTATATTCGTTACACGTATGCACAGTTAAATAAATTTTGCTGTGATGCTTTTGAAAAGTTTGGCTTCACCACACAAGAGGCAGAAAAAATCACAGATGTTTTACTTTTATCAGATGTTTACGGTATAGAATCACATGGTATGCAGCGACTTGTTCGCTATCACAAAGGTATTGAAAAAGGTCTTATTAAGGTTGATGCCAAGCCCGAGGTTATTTTTGAAACTCCCGTTTCGGCGGTAATTGACGGTCACGACGGTATGGGCCAGTTAATCTCGATTGATGCTATGAATTTAGCAATTGAAAAGGCTAAGAAAAGTGGTATGGCGGTTGTTAGTGTTAAAAACTCCAACCACTTTGGTATTGCGGGTTATTATGCAAAAATGGCTTGTGACCAGGGTTTTGTAGGTTTTGCTATGACCAACTCTGAAGCCATAATGGTGCCGACTTATGCCCGTAAAGCAATGCTTGGCTCAAACCCAATTGCCATTTCAATGCCGGCAGAGCCTTATCCGTTTTTCTTTGACTCCTCAACAACTGTTGTAACTCGTGGCAAACTTGAAATTTATAATAAACTTTCAAAGCCTTTGCCTGACGGTTGGGCATTGGATGAAAACGGCAAACCTTGTAGCCAAGCCGACCGCGTACTTAAAAATATCGTGGACAAAAATGGTGGCGGCATAGTGCCTTTGGGCGGCGATACCGAACCTCTCGGCGGTCACAAGGGATACGGATACGGTATGTTATGTGAAATTTTCTGTTCCATATTCTCGGGCGGTCTTACTTCAAATCATACCCATATAGGCGGCAAGGGTGGTACTTGTCACGGCTTTATGGCAATTGACCCCAAAGTGTTTGGCGATGCCGATGCTTTAAAAGAACGCTTTTCAGTATTTTTACAGGAACTTCGTGATGCACCTAAAGCTGAAGGTCAGGAACGAATCTACACTCACGGTGAAAAAGAAATTTTAGCTTATGATGACCGTATGGAAAACGGTATCGACGTTAATATAAATACTGTGGCAGAAATGAAAGATTTGTGTGATTATCTGGGTCTTGACAGTGTAACGTATTTAGGTGATGTTGATTTTTCAAAAGCGAAACAAAGTTCATATAAATAATATCAAAAACCCTGTGAAAATTGGACTGCCCCAAATTGTGCAGACAGTACAAAAAGCCCCTATGGCAGGATATATTAAATTTTAAGCAACATACTGACATCGCTTTTCAAGTGGTGTCAGTTTTGTTTTTAGTTGGATACGCTGATGATTGTAGAAGTGTATATATTCACCTATGAGGAGGCGCGCCTCCTCATAGGTTTGAAGTTTTACGCGATATATACACTCTGTTTTAAAAATCGAGAAGAAATTTTCTGCCAAAGCATTGTCATACGGATTACCACGTCTTGACATTGAAGGCGTAATGTTGTATTCTTGAGTTAGCTTAAAATACGGATGAGATGTGTATTGAAAGCCTTGGTCACTGTGGAGTTGCAGCTCCGCGGTGACTTTCTCTTTTTTCTTTGCTTCTCTGATTGTGCTTAACACAAGATTTATATTTTGCTCGGTTCCGGTTTTGTATGCAACAATGCTATTGTCATACAAATCTCTTATGACCGATAGGTACAAAACACCTTGCTTCGTATGTATGTATGAAATATCTGTAACCCATTTTTGATTCGGTCTTTGGGCAGAAAAATCTCTATTAAGTAAGTTGGGATATCTGTGAAGATAATCTCCATATTGCGATATTTCTTTCTTCTGATTACTGAAAGCAATCCATATTTTTGCATAACTCGGAGCACTGTCTTCGGATTACGATAAATACCGTTCCTTTCAAGCCATATATGTACTCTGCGGTAACTATAAGTCTTCCCGCATTGTTCCTGACATTCTCTAATTTTCTCAGCTAAAGGCAAATCCCATGCAGGTATATTCATCCTTTTAACGTAGTCATAATATCCACTTCTCGATACTTTGAAAAACCTACACATTTCACTGATTGA